>JAKAWP010000026.1 GCA_021816955.1 Thermoplasmata archaeon | reverse complement strand
CCTCGACGTTCCAAGCGGGCGATGACCTCCTCCGCGGTCGGTGCTCGGCCCGCGGCGACGGCGGCGAGCGCGGCCTCCTCCGGCAGTCGGTCGATGAGCTCCGCGGCCTGCGGGGTCAGCCGAAGGGGCACGCCCACCTCGAGCATCCCGTGGCGACGGAGCAAGCCGATCGCGGCCGATCGCTCCGCCTCGGACAGACCGAGCGATCCCACCGAATCCGCCGGCAATGAGCCTCCATGATCGACCAACGCGCGATACAGCCGCCGCTCCGGCAGTCCATCGGCGAGCGCGCTCTCCCCGCGCGGCGTCAATCGATACTCGACGCGATGCTCCTCGTCGACGACGGCCAGCCGCTTGGACTTCAGTCGCTGAAGCGCGCCGCGAACGTGTTCCGGCCCCAAGCCCGTCCGCGCCGCGAGCGCTTCCTCGGCGACGGCGACGGGGTACGCTCGGCGCAACTCCTCGAGCAGACGGAGCTCGACCTCGGGAAGCGCGGGTTGCTCCGGAGGGGACGGGCGGTCCGCCGGCGGGTCGGCCACGCGAGCCGGAGCAGACGCCGAGGTTAAGCGTTTCTTTCGGGGATCGACCGCGCGGTGAGGCGAACGGTCACGGGTCCCGGATCGGCGACGTGTATCCCGCCGGGAGACGGAACGGCTGATCGCCGCCGAGCGGATCCGGCCGCTGAGGGGTCGGCGGCTCGCCACGCTGTCGGGCGAGGTAGGCATCGACCTCGACCGCCGCCTCCATCGCGGCTCCCATCGCGTAGACCACGGATCGACCGCCCGCCGCGAAGACCCCGTCGATGTTCGTGGCGAACCCCGGTCCCCGGCCCTCGGCCCACCCTCGGGCCGTCACTTTGAGGTCGAGCGGCGGGGAGAGCCCGTCCAAGTCGACCGTCTGTCCGACCGCCACGATCACCTGGTCGCAGTCGATCGTTCCGACGGCGCCGGGAATCGGGACCGGCGAGCGACGCCCCGTCGCGTCGACCGGCCCGAGTTCGAGCGACTGGATCCGCACCCGCTCCACGCGCCCGGCCCCTTCGATCGAGAGGGGGCTCACGAGGAACCGGAACTCGATCCCCTCGGCCTCGGCCTCCCGGATCTCGTCCGGATCCGCGGGCATCTCGTCGCGCGTCCGTCGATACAAGAGCGTGACATGCCCGCCCCGGGAGAGCCGGAGCGCGGTCCGCACGCTGTCCATCGCGACGTCCCCGCCGCCGACGACGACGATCCGACGCCCGAGCGTGATCGGCTCGTGGCGGTGCGCCCGCCGCAAGAACTCCAGGGCGGGGATCACCCCCTCCAGCTCTTCACCGGGAATGCCCATCCGGCGGTGCTGGGGGGTGCCGAGGGCGAGGAAGATCGCCGCGTACCCTTCGGCCTTCAACGACGCGATCGTCGGCGACCGCCCGACGCGCGTCGTTCGGACGAACGTCACATCCAACCCGCGGAACCGCGCCAGGTCCGTCGCCAGGTCGGCCTCGGTCATTCGATACTCCGGGATCGTTTCCATCAGCCCGCCGAGGTTCGGCTCCTGTTCGAAGACCGTCACCGAGTAGCCGCGGACGCCGAGCTCCCAGGCCATCATGATCCCCGCTGGCCCGGCGCCGACGACCGCGACGCGCTGGTGCTTCGGCGCGGAAGGGACGTAGACGAGGTCCGACGCTCCGATCTCGAGCGCGGCGCGCTTCAGGTGGCGGATCGCGATCGGCACGCCCTTCTTCTTCACGACACAGGCGTCCTCGCAGTACCGGTAGCAGACCTTGCAGAGCGTCTGGGCGAGCGGATTCTCCCGGATCGTCACCCGGGCCGCCCCCGGAAAGTCGTCATTCGCGATGAGCCGGATGTACTCCCGGCAATCCTGCGAGATCGGGCAGGCCTCCACGCACCAGGGCCGCCGACACTGGATGCACCGTTTCGCCTCGAGCACCGCCGCGCTTCGGTCGTACCCCCGTAGGACTTCCCGAAAGTCGGCGGTGCGTTCGGCCGGAGGGACTTCGGGCACCGGAACCCGCACCGGATTGAGGCGGGGGGGCGTCACCTTCCTCGGCTCGCTCGCGGCCATCGCCTCCTCGACTCCGAGCGGAAGAGGGCGGCGAATCGTTAAGACGGTTGCACCGCCCGCCGTCGGGCCGGTCAGCAAAGGGATATGGAACGGGAGCGCTACGCCCCTTTCGCGGAGGCAGGACGATGGTCCTCGACGCGCTCGGGAAATCCCTGCGAGGGGTCCTCCAGAAGATCGCTCGCGGGTCGACGATCGACGACGCGCTCCTGAACGAGGTCGTTCGGGACATCCAGCGCGCGCTCCTGCAGGCGGACGTCAACGTCCAGCTTGCGCTCGAACTTACCCAGCGGGTCCGGCGTCGGGCGAAGGAGGAGCGGCCCCCCGCCGGGGCGAGCCCGCGCGACTTCTTGGTCCGGATCATCTACGACGAGATCCGGTCGATCCTCGGGCCGGACCGCCCGTTCGAGCTGAAGCCGAAGAAGATCCTGTTGACCGGCCTCTTCGGGCAAGGGAAGACGACGACGGCCGGGAAGCTGGCGCGATACTTCCAGAAGCGAGGGGTCCGGGTCGGCCTCGTCGCCGCGGACGTTCACCGCCCGGCCGCGATCGACCAGCTCGAGCAGATCGCGGGCAAGGTCGGGTGCGAGTTCTACGCGAACCGAGGCGAGTCCCGGGCGGAGGTGATCGTGCGAGAGGCGCTCGACCGCTGGCCGCCGCACTTCGCCGTGATCGTCGACACCGCGGGCCGCAGCGGAGTCGACTCCGAGCTGTTGGACGAGCTGACGCGGGTTCGGGCGGCGCTCCGGCCGGACGAGACGTGGCTCGTCTTAGACGCGGCGATGGGTCAGGCCGCGGGCCGCAGCGCGTCGGCGTTCCACGCGGCGGTCGGCCTCACCGGCGTGATCCTGACGAAAGTCGATGGCTCCGCGAAGGGGGGCGGGGCGCTCAGCGCGGTGGCGCAGAGCGGGGCCCCGATCGTCTTCTTGGGGACCGGCGAACACCTCGAGGAGCTCGAGCGATTCGAACCGACCCGCTTCGTCTCCCGCTTATTGGGGATGGGCGACATCCAGACCCTCTTGGAACGGTTCGAGGAACTGACGAACCAGGAAGAAGCGAAGAAGGCGGCCGAGAACCTGATGCGCGGACGCTTCCGCCTGCGCGACATGCGGACCCAGCTCGCTTCGCTCGGGGAGATGGGAACGTTCTCCAAGCTGTTCGGCGCGCTGCCCGGCTTCGGGGCCGGCAAGGTCGATCCGCGGACGCTCGACGAGAGCCAGCGTCGTCTTAGGCGGTACCGGGCGATCCTCGACTCGATGACCGCCGAGGAACTGGACGACGCGGGCTTGATCCGGGCCGAGCGGATCCAGCGGATCGCGCGGGGGAGCGGCCAGCGTCCGACCGAGGTGCGCGCGTTGCTCAAGCACTTCGAGCAGACCCGCAAGGCGGCCCACGGGCTCGTGTCGAACCGTCGTTTCCGGCGTCAGCTCGAACGCCAGATCGCCGCCGCCCCGGACGGGGAGCCGTCGGGTCCGGCGCCATGAGCGCCTCTGCGCTCGAAACGGTCGCCGGCGTCCTGCTCGTGTTCGTCGTTCCCGGGCTCGCCTGGACGTTCGCGATCTTCCCGGAGTGGTGGCCGGTCCGCGGCTACGCCGCGGCGCTCAAGGTCGGTACGCTCGGCTTCGTGCTCAGCATCGCCTTCACCGTCATCGCCGGCTACGCCCTCCTCTCCCTCTCCCCCGCGGGGTTTGCGGCGAGCTGGAGCGACCCCGTCCTCGAAACGGTGCTCGCCTTGATCGCGGCCGTCGGCGCGGCGGTCGCCGCCGCGCAGCGCTGGCTCCGTCCGTCCAGCGCCGCCGGGAGTCCCGCCGATTCGCCGGACGACACCGATCCATGGGTGATCGATCGACGACTCGAACGGTTGGCCCAAGAAGCGGCGGCGCTCCGGCGGGCCGGGCGATCCGCCTCGGCCGAAGAGCGGCGAAAGATCCACGAGCGGCTCGAGGAGATCCGGAGTGAGAGCCGTCGGATCGCGGCCGCCCGGGAGGAAGAGTACGTCTAGCGACCGGGACGCGGACGACGTCAAGGTCGTCGTCGTGGTCCGCGGCGAACTGCGATTGACCCCGGGCAAGGCGGCGGTGCAGGTCGCCCACGCCGCCGTGGAGCTGTACCGGCAGGCCGTCGAGCGGTCGGACCGCCGGATCGTTCGCCGGTGGCTTTCGACGGGCGAGAAGAAGATCGCCCTCGTGGCGCCCACGCTCTCGGAGCTGGAAGCCCTCGCCCGAACTGCGGAGGCGCGCGGACTGCCGACCGTGTGGATCCGGGACGCCGGCCTCACCGAGGTCGCCCCGGGAACCGTGACTTGCCTTGGGATCGGTCCCGCGGCGTCGTCCGAACTCGACCGGGTGACCGGGCATCTCGAGCTGTTGTGAGCGCCCGTCGCCCGGCGGCGTCCCTTTAGCGGGGGTCGGCGTCAGGCGAAGCGCAGTCCGCGATACTCCGATCGCCAGCGCCGGACCTCGGGACCGACGCGCTCGCCCCGCAGGCCGCCTCGGACGAGGAGCGACGCGAGCCGGGGCATCTCCTTCGGCGTGAGACCGAGCCGGCTCACCTCCGCGGTCCCGATTCGGCCGACGAGGTCGATCAGCAGCCGCTCGCGCTCGAGCCGTCGCGCGAGCGGGCCCGGCCGCAGTCCGTAGCGGGCGTGCATCGCCTCCCCGTCGATCAACAGCTGGTGCGACGCCGAGTAGCCGGCCGGCCCGGCGCGGAGCGGAACGCCGTCCTCGGCGAGCGCCGCGCCGAGGGCCCGGCTGTTCGCGACGACCGTGCGCGCATAGTCCGGCCCGACCCGTTCGAGTTCGAGGAGCGTCTGGCCGAGGGCGGCGATCCGGTGCCAGTGGGCGTTGTCGAGGACCCGCCAGAGCAGCGATCCGTCGATCTGGCGGAAGAGGTCCTCCCGATCGGTGACGAGCAGTCCGCCTTGGGGACCCGGCAACGACTTGTGGGTGCTGCCGTAGACGACGTCGGCCCCTTCGCGCAGCGGATCCTGGAACTCGCCGCCGGCGATCAATCCGAAGACGTGCGAGGCGTCGTACAGGACAAGCGCCCCGACCTCGTGCGCGGCGTCGGCGATCGCCCGCAACGGGTACGGGAACAGAACGAAGCTCTGGCCGAGCACGACCGCATCCGGCCGCTCGACCGCGATCGTGGCCGCCGCCTCTTCCGCCCGCACGGTGTAGCCGGGCCCGCTCGCCGGCAACGGACGGACGGTGTAGCCGAGCATCGCCGGAAGGTAGCCCGGCGCGTACCCGTCGTAGCCGCCGTGCTCCGGCGGGATGGCGACAATCCGCCCACCCCGAGGAACGAGCGGGACGAGCGCCGCGAGCGCCGCAATGTGCCCCGAGAGCGGCCGCGTCGTCGCGTAGCGCCCGTGGAAGAGTCGGGCCGCCGCCCCGTTGGCGAGCGTCTCGATCGCGTCGGTGTACCGCGTGCCGGTGTAGCCGTTGTCGACGGTCTCCCCCTGGCCCGGGAGGGCGACCGGGAGCGTGTAGCGGCCGGCGAGGTCGCTCGACAGGTACCGGCGCGCTGTGCGCGAAACCGCGTTCTCGCTCGCGAGGAGGTTGAAGACCTCCCGGCCGCGCCAGCGGTCGTGGCGGGCGACGAGCGACCGCAGCCGTCGCTCTTCGGCCGACGCGCGGTCCGGCGTCACCGGCCTAGTGCGGCGGAGGTCGGCCCGCGAACCCCTGGGCGAGCTTGCGGCGCTCGCGGGCGCCGCACCGGGGGCACTCGAACTCCGTCGACCCGCGCGCCATCGGCCCGTGGCAGGTCTGGCACCGCGCGGCGACGACGCCGAGCGGCCCTTCGCTCGTCGACAACTTGACCGACGGACGAGCCTGGAGCACGCGCGCGAGCAACAGGTCGCCGACCGCGAACGTCCCCTCGAACGACTCGGTGTAGCGGTCCCGGGCCTTGGAGATGTGCACGGTCCCTTCGGGGGTTCCGGGGATCGCGCGGCTGCGTTCGGCCGTCGACAAGATCGTGCAGATCGCCATGGCGCTCTTGAGCTCCTCCACCCGCGCGTACACGAGCTCGCCTTCGACGAGCGTCGGCACGCCGTTGCGGGCTTCGACCCGCACCGTCCGGTCCCGAGGGTCGACGTGGGAGAGCCCGAGCACCGCCGCGTAGATCCGCCCGCTGTCCTCGTACGTTCCGCGGCCCGGGAGAAACTCCTCGGAGGCTCCCAGGTAATCGCCGGGCAGCACCAGTTTCGGATGCGCGACCGACTCGCTCATTCGTTCTCCCTCCGCTCCATCGACCACCGGTCGACCGGCAGGCGAACGCGCTCTTTACGGTGATGGGGGAATGTTCGCGGGAGCTCCCAGCGGACCGGCACGATCTCCACCACCCGAAAGCCCGCCTCCCGCGCCCGCGCGGCGACGTACGCCCGGGCCTCGAACGGAGCGAACGCGTAGACCGCCCGGCCCGCGAGTTCGAACGCCTTCGTCCAGAACGGGACGTCGGCGTCCCGCCGCTGCGCGCCGAACGGCGGGTTCATGACCACCGTGTCGGCCGGCTCGGAAAAGGCATCGACCTCGGCGACGACGAACCGCACCGGCAAATGGAGCGAGCCAGCGGTCGCGCGCGCGCGTTCGATCGCCCGGTCGTCGCGGTCGACGCCGACCACCGCGCTGGCACCGAGGAAGGCGGCGGCGAAGGCGAGGCGACCGGTCCCCGACCCGAGGTCGATCACGGTGCGTCCGGCGATGTCCCCCCGGACCGTCGCCGCGGCGACCAAGTCGGCCGCGCACTCGCTCGGCGTCACCACCTGCTCCCAATCGGCGCGCGGGGAGCTAAACCCCTCGATCGCCTCGAGGCGGCGCACCAGCTCGCTGCGCTTCACGATCGACCCTTCCTGCGGCCGGCCGGTGCGGGGAGCCGGATTTGAACCGGCGAACGCCTGCGCGGCAGGATCTCTGCGACGGATTCCGGGGGGGACTCCGACGTTTAAGTCCTGCGCCGTTTCCGGGCTTGGCTATCCCCGCGGCGACTCACGCCGGAGGCGCGGGAGCTTCGGCCGACGCACTCTCCCCTTTCGACGGCGCCCGCTTGAGGGAGACGCGCTTCGGGAAGTACTTCAGCAGGACGACGTCGTTCACGGCGGACACCCAGCGGTACGGGATGCTCACCGCGCGCCCCTCGTCGACGAGCGCGGCGTTCGGCTCGTCCACATAGAGGCCGTCGATCTTCGCTTCTTCGACGTCGACCACCAAGTTGTCGACCTCGCCGACCAACCGGCCGTCCGGTCCGTAGATCTGCCGCCCTAAGTACTCGGTCATCTCGACCAGCATCGTCGTTCGCCCAAGCTCGGAACGCCGCCCCGCCTTTATACGCCTTTGGGCGCACGCGGTCCCCGTTCGGACGCCGAGCTGGGCGCCTCGGGCCCCTCGTCGGGTGGGGGCGGGGCGGCCGTCGACTTCGACAGGGTCCGGGCTTGGCGAGCGTACATTTCCGCGAGCTCGTCCGACGTCGTCGCGTCGGTCGGCCCCTTGTCGTCGCGCAGGCGACCGGTGAAGCGCGGAAACCGTAGCGCGAGCCCGGCGCCCGGTCGGAACCGGCCCTCCGCGGCCCGGTGGACCGGGCTCAAGGTGAGCTCCGCGCCTTTGACCTCGAGGACGAGCTGGGGGCGGATCCAGCGGTCCGGCGCGAGGCCGGTGTCGACCCCGGGCGGCCGTTCGTCGACTTCCCACGGCCGCAGGCGCTCGGCCAACCGCTCGAGCATCCGGTCGTCAAACCCGCTGCCGACGCGCGTGAACGACTCGAACCGATCGGCCGTCGGGTTGTACGCGGCGAGAAGGTACGAGCCGAACCGACCGGCCCGCCGTCCCCGTCCGTAGAATCCGCCGACAACGACCCCATCAATCGAGTCGTCGAGGTTCGCCACGTACTCGCGCTTGTATTTGATCCACCAGAAGCCGCGCGCCCCGGGCCGGTAGACGCTCTCCGGCGCGAGCGATTTCGCCATGATCCCCTCCGCCCCGGCGGCGACCGCCTCGTCGAAGAAGGCCGCCGCCTCCTCGGGCGAGGCCACCGGTCGGTGGACCGCGAGCTGGACGCGCTCCGCGGGGCGAACCAGCGACTCGAGCGCCGCGCGCCGCTTCGGCATCGGCTCGGCGAGCAGGCTCTCCCCGCCGGCGAGCAGCACGTCGAAGACGACGAGCACGACGGGGACCTCCTCCGCGAGCCGGGTCACTTCGTGCTTGCGACCGCGCCGTCGGCTGACTTCCTGGAACGGCCGCATCTCGCCGGTTTCCGGGTCGACGGGGATGCACTCCCCCTCGATGATCGACGGGCGCTGCCGCACGGAAGCGACGAGCGCCGGGGCCAGCTCGGGGAACTGGGGCCCGATCTCCTCGAGACGGCGGGAGAAGAGCCGGACCGACCCGTCGGCGGCAAGGTGAGCCTGGACGCGAAGACCGTCGTACTTGAACTCGAACGCCGCCCGCCCTCCCATCCGGGTCAGGATCTCCTCGAGGCTCCGGGCGCGTTCCGCCAGCATCGGGCGGACCGGCCGCCCGACGGTCAAGCGGAGCTCGCGAAGACCCGAGAGACCGCGCTCCGCCAGCACTTCGGCGACGAGCCCGATGTCGCTGGTCAGGTTGAACGCGTCCTCGATCTGCTCGCGGGCCGCCGGGTCGCCCGCGCCGAACGCCTCGCTCAGCGCGTCCAAGATCGTCATCTCGCGCACGCCGACGCGCAGCGTCCCCAGCGCGAACCGGATCAGGTACCGCGCCTCGAGGGGCGTCGCCCGGGCCAACAGGCTCGCGAGCCGATCCACCTTGGCGTCGGTCGAGCCGGGCCCGTGCGTTCGGGCGATGCCGAGGAATCCGTCGTACACCTCGTCGATCGACAGCTCGCCCGGGTCGAGCGGCTTCGGCCGATCCCGCAAGAGCTCCTCCGCGGTGCGCCCGAGGTCGCCGGACGCTTGGGCGCGCCGTCCGACTTCTTCCGGCGAAACCCCGGCCGCGATCGCGATCGCCCGGCGGGCCAACGAGTCGGCGACACCGAGCTCGACCCCCTCGTACTCGGGTCGAAGGAGGCCCTGGGAGAGGTAGAGGAGCTTCGCGAGGTCCGCGCGGGGCGCTTCCCGCACCGCCCGGGCGATCGTCGCGCGCATCTCCAAGCGCTTCGTCGTCCGTTCGAGTTCTTCGTACCGCTCGGCCAGCTCCCGGAACCTCACCGCCCCTCCTCCCGACGCACCGCTTGTCGCAGGGCCGAGAGGTTCGCGGCGACGTCGCCCTGACCGAACACCGACTGGCCGCAGACGAAGAACGTCGCCCCGGCGCGGGCCGCGGCGGACGCGGTCTCCACGTTGATCCCCCCGTCGATCGCGAGCTCCGCGGTGGGGCGCCGAGCGTCGAGGAGTCGACGGGCCTCCTCGAGCTTCGGGAGCGCTTCCGGGAGGAACCGCTGCCCGGAAAAGCCGGGGTGCACGCTCATCACCATGAGTTCGTCGAGTTCGGCGACGATCGGGGCGATCCGGGCGACGGGCGTCTCGGGCTTGATCGCGACGCCCACCGCGCAGCCGAGCGCGCGGATCGCCCGAACGGCTTCGAACGGATCGTCCACCGCTTCCCGATGGAAGACGAGCGTCGTTCCGCCGGCCCGCGCGAACGCCTCGAGGTGGCGAACCGGTCGCTGGATCATGAGGTGGATGTCGAGCGGGAGGTCGGTTTCGGCCCGGACCGCCCGCACGAGCCCGGGCCCGAACGAGATGTTCGGGACGAAGTCGCCGTCCATCACGTCCAGGTGGAAGGCGTCGGCTCCCGCGGCCTCGGCGCGATGGACGTCCCGCGCGAGGTGGCCGAAATCCGCGCTCAAGAGGGAGGGGGCCAGCCGCGCGGGGGGCCGGGGGGAAGCCACGCGCCAAGCGAGGGCCACTTCCGTATAGCGCTGATGGACCGAGACCGGTTCCGGCCCGGCGGAGGATCGACGCGTCCTACAGGAACTCTTCGAGACGGGGACCGTTCGTCGCCCGACTCCGCATTCGCCGCCACTCGCTCCACTCGGGCGTCCATCGGCCGACGGGAGTCGGCCGCAGCCACCGCTGGTGGTGGCCGAGGTCGTGCAGGGACGCCGGGCGGAACCAGAGGTACTGGTACAGCAGGTACTCGACATAGACGAGGGCGGCGAGCGAGAGGGCCGCGCCGACGACGCTCCCCGCCTCCAGCCAGTAGGCGACCGCCCAACCGTCGACAACCAGTAGGGCGATCGCGAGCCACCACTTGAACGCCTCGTAGTACAGCCACTCCCGCCAGGTCGGACCGGGGTCGAGGAGCGCGCGACGCTTCTCCTCGGCGACCGCGCTCGTGCGGATCTCGAGCTCCAGGTCTTCTTCGGCCTCCGCGGGCGCGGTCGCCTCCTCGTCGGTCGTGGACGGGGTCGCGATCCCGCGCATCGGCCGTTCCCCCGCTCAGCTCGCGGCCGCCGGCCCGGACGATTCCGACGACAGCGACGCGAGAGGAATAGGAGCACCGGGCGGCGGGGCCGTCGAGCCGACCGGATTCGGGTACAGGTGGCAGGCGACCTTGTGGCCGGGGCGCACCTCGATGAGCGGGGGGTCTTCCTTCGAGCAGATCGGCATCACGGCCGGGCATCGGGTATGGAAGTGGCAGCCGGACGGCGGGGCCGCCGGGCTCGGGACGTCGCCCTTCAGGATGATCCGTTCGCGTTTGAGGGTCGGGTCGGGGATCGGGATCGCGCTCAGCAGCGCTTGGGTGTACGGATGCATCGGCCGCGAGAACAGCGCGTCGGTCGGCGCCATCTCGACCACCCGACCGAGGTACATCACCACGACCTGGTGGCTCACCATCCGGACCACGCTCAAGTGGTGAGAGATGAACAGGTACGTCAGCTGGTGCTCCTCTTGCAGCTTCTTCAGGATCGTGAGGATCTGCGCCTGGACCGAGACATCGAGCGCGCTCGTCGGCTCGTCCAGGACCACGAACTCCGGCCGGAGCGCGAGCGCCCGCGCGATCGCGATCCGTTGCCGCTGCCCTCCCGAGAATTCGTGCGGGAACCGCCACTGGTGCTCCGGGTTCAGTCCGACTTCCGCGAGAAGCTCCGTCACCCGGCGGTACCGCTCGGCCCGCGAGCCGAGGTGGTGGATCGTGAGCGGCTCGGCGATGATGTCTCGGACGAGCATCCGGGGACTCAGCGAGCCGAACGGATCTTGGAAGACGATCTGGAGCTTGCCGCGCAACGACCGCATCTCGCGTCGGCTCTTGCGGTAGAGGGAGTACTGCTTGGCGATCTCGTCGAGCTCGGCCAGCGCCGGGGACGAGGTCCGGTCCGCGGCCGCCCCGTTGTTCGGGTCGACGGAGCCGGCCCGGGGCAGCGCCCGGTAGAGCTCGTCGATCCGGTCGAGGGTCGAGGGAGGGGGCTGGTAGTACAGCTGCCCGGACGTCGGCTCGATGAGACGCAGCAACAGCCGTCCCACGGTGGTTTTGCCGCAACCGCTCTCGCCGACGAGCCCGACGGTCTGCGCCGTCGGAAGGTCGAAGCTCACCCCGTCGACGGCGCGGACGTCCCCGATGTGCGTCGAGAAGACCCCGCCCCGGATCGGGAAGTACTTGCGGATGTTCCGCGCGCTGAGCAGGATCGGTCGTTCGGACGGCATCGGGAACCCTTCGGCCCTCCCGCTACAACGGCGCGACGGGCCCCGTGTATAAATAACAGGCCACCGTGTGATCCGGGCCCTCGACCGTCACCGGGGGACGCTTCTCCTTGCAGACCGGCATGGCGTGCGGGCATCGCGGGTGGAATCGGCAGCCGGTCGGCGGGGTGATCAGGTTCGGAACCGACCCCGGAATCGAGCTCAGGTCCTTCGTCGGCTGGTCGAATCGCGGGACCGACGCGAGGAGACCTTGGGTGTATGGGTGCAGCGGGCGTTGGAACAGCTCCTTGACGGGCGCGGTTTCCACGATCTGACCGGCGTACATCACGCAAACGCGGTCGGCGACCTCGGCAATGACCGCAAGGTCGTGGGTGATCAGCAGGATCGCGGTGCTGAGGCGGTTCTTCAGGTCGTTCACCAAGTCCAAGATCTGGGCCTGGATCGTCACGTCGAGCGCGGTCGTCGGCTCATCGGCGATGAGCACCGCCGGCTCGGGCGAGATCGCCATCGCGATCATCACCCGCTGCAGCATTCCCCCGGAGAGTTCGTGCGGGTAGCTCCGGGCGATCTGGACCGGGTTCGCGATCGAAACACTCTCGAGCAGCCGGACGGTCCGCCAGAACAGCTCGTCCTGAAGCGGTCGCTGGACCCGCTTGCGGATCCCCCAGAGCCCGTAGTAGAAGTAGCGCAGCCGCAGTCGAAGCTGGGCCGCCCGGATGCGCGAGCGCCGGCCGAGGGCCCTCCCGCCAGCCCGTAGCTCTTGCATGTACGTTTCCTTGAGCTGCTCCCAGAGCCGGGCCTGCGCCAGCCGGTACTCCAGGTATCGGCGCTGGAACGGCGTGAGGGAGAGCCGCCGCAGCGCGCGCTCGACCCGTCCGATGCCGCCGCGGGTCCACACCCGCGCGTCCCGGGCGAGGTAGTAAGCCTCCGTGGCGAACGTCGGAAGGTGGACGGCTTCGCCGAGACGACGCGCGGCGGCCCTCAGCTCCTCCGCCGTCGCCGTGCCGGCGGCATAGCGGGTCGCGACGCCCGCGAGCTCGTCGGTCGCCGTCGCGACCTCGGGTGCGGTCGGCGTCGCCTGCAGCAGTCCTTGGATCACCTCGGGCCCCCGATGCAGGAGGATCGATTCGCCGAGCTGGTTCGAGATCGAGAAGATCGGGTTCATCGCCTGGCTCGGCTCCTGGAAGATCATGGCGATCTCCCGTCCCCGGACCGCCGCCATCTGCTCCGTGGCGAGCTTGATGCGGCGGAACGACCGGCGGATCTTCACCCGCTGGGTCTTGCGGATCGGGATGATCCTCGCCTCGGAGGGGATGCTCGCCAGAAGGTCGACACCCTTGTAGAGGATCGACCCCCCGACGATCCGTCCCGGCGGGTCGGGGATCAACCGCGTGATCGAAAACGAGGTGACGCTCTTCCCGCACCCCGTCTCGCCGACGAGCCCGAGCGTTTCCCCTCGGCGCAAGTCGAAGGCGACCCCGTCCAGCGCCCGGACGATCCCGTCGTACGTGAAGAAATACGTCCGCAGGTCCCGGACCTTCAGCACCGGCGGTGGGGTCGATACGCCCGGCGAGGCGTCTCCCGCCGCCGGTCCTACCACCGCTCCCCCCTCGGTCGCCTTCGGCTCCCGCGAAGGAGCGGTCAACTCCGAGGTAGAGACCCGTTCCGCGCCACTGGCCATCCGGGAGCTCCTCACCTCCGCAGCCGGGGGTCAAGAGCGTCCCGCAGTCCGTCCGCGAAGAAGTTCACACTGATGGCGAACAAGAACAACGCAAGGCCAGGGAACAAGATCTGCCACCACGGAACAAAGCACGTGCCGAGCTGGCAGGTGACAAAGTTGTTCACGACGTTCGAGCTGCCGAGCGCCGCGACCGCCCCCCACTCCGGAAAGTACTGGGACGGAAGGATCTGCACGAACCCGATGAACACGAGCGCCCCGATGAGGAGGGGGATCGTGCCGACATCGAGCGACATCTGGACGAAGATCGGGTAGACGCTGTTCGGGATGATGTGGCGGGTGATGATCCGGCCGTTCTTCGCCCCGCTCGCCTTCGCCGCCTCCACGAATTTCTGCTCGCGGGTGACCAGCACTTGTCCGCGGACAAGTCGCGCGTAAAACGGCCACCACGTCACGAGGAACGCGATGATCAGCAGGAAGATGTGGGCGGGCGCCGCGGGCAGAAACGGTAGGGAGCCGCCGGTGGCGGCAAACACCACGGCTCCGACCACGATGACAAAGAGGAGTTGCGGAATCGACAGGAAGATGTCGACGAACCGCATGAGCGCCTCGTCCATCAGGCCCCCGTAGTAGCCCGCCGTGACGCCGACAAACAGCCCGATCAGGGCGCCCCCGCCGACGATCGAGCCCGCGATCAGGAGCGACCAATCCGACCCCCTCAGGAGCCCTTGGAAGACGCTGTAGAAGTGATTGCCCGCCCCTCCCGAATCGAGCGACAACGCGCCGAGGGGCAGCGGGCCGAGCGACAGCGGAGAGAGCGAGATGGTCGGTCCGATCAGCTCCTCGTGGCCAGCCGGGACCAAATAGCAGTTCGGCGCCGGCGGCGGGCCGGACGTGTAGACGCAGACCCCGGGCGTGCCGGCCGAGCAGGATCCGCCGTACGGATGCGAGCAGTACAAGGTCATCTGGTACCACGGCGTGCTCGACGTCGCCGCGAAGATCGCGATCAGGATGATCACGGCCAAGATGCCGAGACCGACCATCGCGAGGGTGTTGCGCCGGAGGAAGTACCAGGTCCGCCGGTATTGGTCGAAACGGGGGTTGCGGAAGAACCCCCGGCGGAAGAGCGCCCCGGGGCCCGACTTCGTTCCCGCTGCCATCCTGCTACCCCAGCCTCACGCGCGGGTCGAGATAAGCGTAGAGCACGTCCACGATGATGTTGGCGATGACGACGAGGTACGTGAACAGGATCACCGAACCGAAGATGACGCCAAAGTCGAACGGGTAGATCGCTGCGTTCACCAGCAACAGGCCGACGCCGTGCAGGTTGAAGACGTCCTCGACCACCGGAAAGCCGCCAATGAAGAAGGCGAACGTCAGGCCAAGGACGGTGATCGTCACGTTGAGGGAGTTTCGGCCGGCGTGGCGCCGGACGACCGTCCGTTCGGGCACGCCCTTGGCCCGGGCGGTCCGGATGAAATCGAGGTTCATCACCTCGAGCATGCTGTTGCGCACGAACCGGAGGAGCACCGCGACCGCGCCGAAGGTGATCACCAGCGCCGGAAGGATGATCCGCAGCACCGTGTCGAGCGCGAGCCAGTACTGTCCGTGGATCATCGCGTCGATCGTCGGGAATCCCGTCGGCGAACTGATCACCCCTTGCGAGAGCCACGTCGGATAGAGACCACCGAAGCAGTTACTCACCGAGGGCCACGAGCCTGTGATCTCGAAAAACGGCCCTTCGCCGCTGGGGCACCACGGGGTCCGGATCAGCACCCCGGAGATGTTGGAGAGCCCGATCGTGAACGCCATGACGACGAGCGTGCCCAACAAAAAGCCCGGCATGGCGTAGCCCGAAAACGACAGCACCCGCGACGCTTGGTCGATCGGCCGGTTGCGGTTCACCGCCGCGAGGTTGCCGAGGGGGATCGCAATCGCGAGGATCAGCACGAGAGCGAGGGCCGCGAGTTCCAGCGTGTACGGCAGGAAGTAGGAGATCACTTGGGTGACGGGCTGGTACTTCGTGAACGCGTACTGACCGTTTCCGGTCGCGCCACTTCCGAGCGCGCTGTTGTTATTGACCCGACCCCATTGGAAGGTGAAACTGTTGTACATGTAATAGGCCCATTGCACGATGATCGGTTTGTCGAGCCCTAAGACCGAGACGAAGTGGTGGTAGTAGGGGTTGGCGCAACTACCGTTCCCGGGCAGGTGCAGGTTGGCGCAACTCGTCGTCGGGTCGTACAACCAAGGAGCTTGACGGGGCGGAGCGCCGAAGTGGGAGATGAGTTGCTGCGTGACGCCGAGCGAGCTCACCAGCACGAAGGTGATTGTCATCACCCCGATGATGATCGGAAACAGCAGGAGAACGCGTCGTATGATATACACCGACATCCGCATCGGCAGTATGTCCCGAGGCTCGGAGCTCGGTTCCCCTGCCGTCCTACACGGGTACTCCTATATAACCCACCCTTGAACGGGGACCCAAGATGGTCGCCCCACGGACCGGTGCTCGTGGCCGCGGGCGGACCAAACGGCTCCCGCCGAAGGACAGACCACCCCGTACCGCGGCGTTGACGGGAACCCCCGGGACGGGCAAGAGCGCGGTCGCCCGCCGTCTCGTCGCGCTCCACCCCCTCGAGCTCGCCGATCTCGCGCGGATCTGGGGACTCGCCCGGGGACGTGGACGATCGACCGTGGTCGATTTGGGGCGATTCCGCCGGCGTTGGCGGCGCACGGGGACTCCTCCGACCCCCCTCTTGGTCGGGCATCTCGCCCATCTCGTCGACGTCGACACGACGATCGTTCTGCGTTGCCACCCGAAGGAGCTGCTCCGTCGGCTAGGGCGGGCCCGTCGGGGCACGCCGCGTGACCGGCTCGAAAACGCCGTCGCGGAAGCGATCGACCTCGTGAAGGCCGAAGCGCTCGCGGCGTCGCGATCGGTCGTGGAGGTCGACACGACCGATCGCTCGGTCGACGACGTCGCCCGGGAGGTGCGCGCAATCCTCGCCGGTCGGCGTCCGCGCCGCCGTCCGGTCGACTGGCTTTGCGATCGGTGGGTCACCGAGCATCTTTTGCGGGGGGCCGATTAACCCGATGGTGCTCGACCGATACCGGACCCGCGCCCACGCGCAGGTCGAGCGGCTTTCGCGGCCGTTCCTCCGCTGGTCCCCGGACACCTTGAGCCGGCTCGCGCTCGCCGCGGCGATCGTCGCGGGAGGGCTCGCCGCGCTCGTCCGCTTCACGACGCCGTACCTCTTTCTCGCGGTCGCCGCCGCGATCCTCGTGAGCGGTCTCTTCGACCTCGTCGACGGGGAGGTCGCGCGGCGCACGCGACGCGCGGGGGTCCGGGGCGACTTCGTCGACCACGTCTTCGACCGCTACAGCGACGTCGCGATCGTGCTCGGCCTCGCCGCGTCGGGGTTCGCGAACCCGATCCTCGCCCTGCTCGCCCTCGTGAGCCTCCTGCTCGTGAGCTACATGGGCACGCAGGCGCAGGCAGTCGGCGTCGGTCGGACATACGGCGGCCTGCTCGGGCGCGCCGACCGGCTGATCGTGCTCGCGGTCGCGACGTTCCTCGAATTCGACTGGTCGCTCCCGTGGCCGTGGGCGCCGGACGCCCCCTGGGCCCACTTCGCCGTCGCCGGCATCGGGTTCACGGTGATCGACGTGGCGCTCGCGTACTTCGTCGTCGCCGGCCAGTGGACGGCCGTCAGCCGGGCCGTTCGGACGTACCGCGCGCTGCCTCCGCCGGTCGCCTGACGGGCCGGGCCGTCCGTCCGCCCCGCATCTCGTAGTACTGGAGCGGGTGCTTCAGGCGCGGGTCAAAGCAGCGTTCGTCGCGGGCGCGGTCGGCCGGGGCCGGCGCGGCGGGGTCGCCGTCGCGGGCGCAGAGCCCGTGGCTGCGAAGCGTGGAGCACTCCGGCGGGGAGTACCCTTCCCCTTCCCCGTGGCGGGTGATGTGCTCGACCTGGTAGCGCGTGATCGACTCATCGAAATCGGGGGCGCCGCGGAACGCGTCGACGATCGTCTCAAAGTCGGCGCCGACCCGATGGAGGAACGCCGCGAGGCAGAACCGGCCGGCGTGCGAGAGGTTCTCGCCGGCCTCGAGCGTTCGCCGCATCTTGCGGATGCACGGCGGGAACAGGTCGGCCCGGACCGCGGCCGACCCCGCCCCCGCCCGGGGCGTGGGCGGCGGCAGTCGGGATTCGAGATCGCGCACGACCTCGGCCTCTTGGCGCCGGACGGCGTCGACGAGCGTCGCGTCGAGCGGGAGCGGCTGGGCGAGCGCGACGCGCACCGCTTCTCCGAGCAGCCGAGCGGCCCGCTTCGCGGAGACGATCACCCGACCCCGAACGAGCCGCTGCTGGACGAGCCGGAAATCCGACTCCCGGATCGGCGCCGCGAGGCGAAGATACTGCTCGATCGGCACGACGAACTCCCCGGCCGATTCTTCGAGGGCGTAACCGAATCCCCGGCCGAACTCGAGGAGGTCGGGGGCGTCCAGCGCTTCCAATCGTTCGGTGGCGCGCTTCGCCTCGGCCACCGCGAACCGCCGGAGGACCCCGAGCTGCGGCATCGCCGACA
>JAKAWP010000025.1 GCA_021816955.1 Thermoplasmata archaeon | reverse complement strand
GATCACCGAGGAGGAAGAACGCCTCTTTGAGGAGTTCCGGCGCGACCCGACGATCGTCGACCGGATCACCCTCTCCCTCGCGCCGACGATCAAGGGGATGGAGGAGGAGAAGGAGGCGATCGCGCTCCAGCTCTTCGGCGGGGTCGAGAAACGCCACGTCGACGGCGTGCGGGTTCGCGGGGACATCAACATCCTCCTGATCGGGGATCCCGGCGTGGCGAAGAGCCAGCTGCTCCGGTACGTCGCCGAGGTCGCGCCCCGCGGCATCTACACGAGCGGCAAGGGCGCGACGGCGGCCGGGCTGACCGCGGCCGCCGTGAAGGACGACTTCGCGGGCGGTCGGTGGGTCCTCGAAGCGGGGATGCTGGTCCTCGCCGACGGCGGGATGGCGGTGATCGACGAGCTCGACAAGATGACGCCCGAAGATCGCTCGGCGATGCACGAGGCGCTCGAACAGCAGACGGTCTCGATCGCGAAGGCCGGGATCACCGCGACGTTGAACGCCCGATGCCCGGTCCTCGCGGCCGCGAACCCGAAGTACGGCCGGTTCCAGGACAACCGGAGCATCCAGGAGCAGATCGACCTGCCGGCGACCCTGTTGAGCCGGTTCGACGTCATCTACTCGATCCGCGACCGCCCCGAGGAGAGCCGGGACCGCTTCCTCGCCTCCCGGATCCTCCGCTCCCACCGCGAGGGCGAGGAGCTGGCCCAACGCACGGTCCCCGTCGCCCGGGGATCGACGCCGCCGTCCGCCGGCGCCCCGCTCGAACCCGAGCTCCTCAAGAAGTACATCGCCTACGCGCGGAAGACCGTACGGCCGGTCCTGAGCGAGGAGGCCCTCAAGGCGCTCGAGGAGTACTACGTCAAGGTCCGCAAGACCGGCGAGGAGAAATCCGCGCCGGTGCCGATCACGGCCCGTCAGCTCGAGGCGCTCGTGCGCCTGAGCGAGGCGGCCGCCCGGGCCCGGCTCTCGCCGGTCGTGGCGCTCGTCGACGCCCAGCGCGCGATCAAGACGGTCGAGAGTTTCCTTCGGCGGGTCGTCGCGACCGAGTCCGGCCAGCTCGACATCGACGTCGTGGCGACCGGGATCTCGCACAGCCAGCGCCAGCGCCTCGACCTCGTCGTGGAGACTGCCGAGGAGCTGCAGAGCCGGCCCGAGCAGTCGTTCACGGAGCAGGAGCTGTATCGGGCCGTGGAGCGCAAAGGCGTGAGCGAAGCCGACGCGAAGTCGATGTTCCACGCGCTCCGGCGGCAAGGCGAGCTCGTCGAAGTGAACCCCGCGAAGGGGCTCTGGCAGCTTGTCCGCTTCTAAAGCCGGCGACCCAAGAAGGCTTAACGGGGTCCACGGCTGCCGCCTCGGCGAACGATGACCGAGACGGCGGGGATCGTGATGCGCATCCACCGGGTGCGGGCCGAGGTCGTCGTCGCGGCGTGCGATGCCGAGCTGATCGGCCGGGACCTACCGATCGGGACCAGCGGTCGGACCGTCCGTATCTCCGCCCACTTCTACGGCGAACGGCCCGTGACGCGCGAGGAGTTCCTGTGGGCCGTCGAGCGGGCGACGATCGCCAACCTGCTCGGCGCCCGGGCGCTCGGCCTCGCCGTCGAGGCCGGGCTCGTCGATCCCGACGCGGTCGGAACCCTCGGCGGGGTCCCCCACGCCGAGATAGTCACGGTCTCCTCGTAGGAGGCACGATGGGGCGGGCGGAATTCTGCGTCGTCTGCGGCCGGACCGATCGATCCCTGACCGACGGCGTCTGCCCCGACTGCGCGGCCGGCCGGGCCGTGCTCGTCGCTTTCGAGCCGGGCGCGCTCGTCGTCGTATGCCCGACCTGCGGCGCGCGCAAAGGCTCCGCCGGGTGGGCGGCCGGGGGGTCGCCGAGCCGGCTCACGGCGGACGACCTTCTCCCGCACGTGACCGTCCATCCGGAGGCCGCGGTCCGCCGGATCGCCTGGACGGAGATCGACCGGACGGGGGGAGTAGCCGACTATCGGGCGAGCGCGACGGTGCGGTTCCGGGGCACGGAGCGGACGGTCGACTTTCCGGCGCGGGTGCGGATCGAGCGGCGGGTCTGCCCGACGTGCAGCCGGCGATCCGGCCGCTTCTACACCGCGATCGTCCAGCTGCGGGCGATCGAGGACGAAGGACGGGAGAGGCCCGCCGCTCGACGCGAGCGGCTCCAGTCCGCGTGGGCGCTCCTCCTGCGCGACGGCCGCCGGGAGTGGACGGAGGCCGTCGCGTGGAACGAAGCGCGGCCCGAGGGGTGGGACTACTACCTAAGCGACACGCTCGTCGCGCGGGCGCTCGCGCGCGCGGCGAAGCAACGGTTCGGCGCGACGCTGAAGGAGTCGGCGAGCCTCGTCGGGCGGCGGGACGGGGCGGAGGTCTACCGCGTGACGTTCTGCGTTCGCATTCCCCGTCCGAGGCCCCCCGATCCCCGCTCCGATGGGGCAGCGGGGGAATGAACCCCGCGGATCCCGATCCCGCCGGTGCGCATCGCGGTGGAACAATACCCTTAAGTGAGGCACCGGACGTTCCGAGACGAGGCGAGAGCGGCGATGATGCGCAAGAGCGGGATTCTGCGCCGACACCACGGAGCGGAGACGCTGGAGGAAGGAACGTTCATTGACCTCGGGGCGACGGAAGACCCGAACGAGGCGTTGGCGGGGGCGAAGGCCGCGGTCCGCTTCGCGGAGATCCTGCGCCTGGACGACCTGCACGCCGTGACGAAGCTCGCCTATCAGGGCGACATCGTCCTCTTGGACTACACGTCGATCGCCAACGATCCGGTCGCCGTGCGGCGGATGAGCGCCGACCTGAAGAACGTCGCGCGCGACGTCGGAGGCGACGTCGCGGGGATTGCCAAGAACCTCCTCTGCCTCACGCCGCAAGGGATCCGGGTCGACCGGCAGAAGATAAGACCCGAATTGTGATTCGGCCCCGGATGGGGCTTTCGGTCAAGATCGAAACGAGCGCCGCCCGCAGCCGCGCCTACGACCTCCTCGTGGTCGGGATCCCCGAGGGGTCCCGCCGCCCGTGGCGTTTCGTGAACGGCGACCGGGCGTCGGCCGCGGCGCTCGACGCCGCGCTCCGTCGGGGCGAGTTGCGGGGTCGACGGAAGGATCTGCTCGTCCTCGCGCGGAGCGGACGGCCGGACCGGCTCGCGGTGATCGGCCTCGGCCCCCGCGACCGCCTGTCGGCCGAGACGGTCCGCTGCGCGGCCGCCGAGGTCGTCCAGGGGGTGCGGGGCCGGGGAGTGCGGGCCGCGCTGTTCGAGCTCGCGTCGTTCGTCGCGGACGGCCGGCTCTCCGCGACGGACGCCGCCCGCGCGATCACGACGGGGGCGATCCTCGGGCAGTATGAGTTCACGGAGTTCAAGCAACCGAGCCCGGAGCGTCCGGTCCGATCGGTGGGGATCCACGTCGCCGGTCGGTCGGCGACGGAAGCCCGCGCCGTTCGTTCGGCCGTCGAGGAAGAACGAACGCTCGCCGACGTGACGAACTGGACCCGGGACATCGCGAACCAGCCGGCGAACGTCGCCACGCCCGAATACCTCGCCGAGCGGGCCGTGCAGCTGGGCCGGGAGCTCGGGCTCACGGTGCGCGTCTTCGACGAGCGGAAGCTCGCGGAGATGGGGTGCGGGGGGATCCTCGCCGTCGGATCCGGCTCGGCGCATCCGCCGCGGTTGATCGTGCTCGAGTACGCGGGCCGCGCCCCGTCCCGGACCGTCGCGGTCGTCGGGAAGGGGATCACCTTCGACAGCGGCGGGATTTCGATCAAGCCGGCGCCGAAGATGTCGGAGATGAAGTTTGACAAATCCGGGGCCGTGGCGGTCCTCGGGATCCTGCGCGCGGCGGCGTTGTGCCGCGTGGCCCCGCGAGTGGTGGGCGTCCTCGCCTGCGCAGAGAACCTCCCGAGCGGGAGCGCCTACCGCCCCGGCGATCTCGTGCGGACGTTCGGCGGGGGCCCGACGATCGAGGTCCTTAACACCGACGCGGAGGGCCGCGTTGCGCTGTCGGATGCGCTCGCGTACGTGGCGAAGGAGTACGCGCCGTCCGCCATCATCGACCTGGCGACGCTCACCGGGGCCCAGGTGACGGCCCTCGGCGACCACATTGCGGGCCTCGTCAGCACCGACGAGGCGCTCGCTCGGGCGCTCCAACAGGCATCGGAGGCGACCGGCGAAGGGATCTGGCGGATGCCGCTCACGGACTACCACCGCGAGCTCGTCCGGGGCCAGGCGGGCGACGTCCGCAACTCCACGGAGCTACCGGTCGCGGGCATGCTCACCGCCGCCGCCTTCCTCGAGCGGTTCGTCGGGGACCGGCCGTGGGCGCATCTCGACATCGCGGGGCCGGCCTATACGAGCCCGGCGACCCGCCGCTACCAATCGAGCTATCAGAACGCGGGCGCGACGGGATTTGGCGTTCGGCTCGTCAGCCGGTACCTGCTCGATTCCGCGGCGTGAGAACCTCCCGCGGGCGGTCGCCCGGGGGCGGGGTCAGTTGTCGACGACCTGCACGCTTTCTCCGCCGTGGCGGGTCGCGCGCGGGCGGACCTCGCAGAAGAGCGGCGTGTGGTAGCCGCCGCCCGTGACGAGCGCCGTGCCGACGGGCAGCGATTGGATCATCGACGTCATGCCGTCCGTCAGCCCTTCGATCGACTGCGCAATCGCCCGCAGGTCGAGCGGGTTCGTCACCTGGAGGATCAGCTGGGTGTTGCACTGGCTGAGGACGCTCTTATCGATCCGGGCCGCCCGCTGCGTCACGACGCACAGACCGAGGCCGAACTTGCGGCCTTCGCTCGCGATGTTCTTCAGCACCCGGCTGCACGTCGCCGTTCCTTGCTGGGGCGCGAAGTTGTGCGCTTCCTCGACGACGAGGAATAGCGGGGGGATCAGCTTGCGCTTGAGGCTCTCGAACAACGTCGACGCGATGCGCGCGACGACGAGCTCCTGGACGTCGACCGCGACGCCGCGCAGGTTGATCAGCGTCGCCTCCCCCTTCTTGACGAGCTCCTTGAGGCTCGTCCCCTGGGGGGCAAGCAGCTTCGTCTGCTCGAGGTACTCGAGCCGCTCGTGGAGCGTTTCGCCGGCGACCCCTTCGAGCCGCTCGGCGGCGTGGATCAGGTCGCGCACGGTGTACTCCGGATTCGTGGCGGCGACGCTCTCGATGAGCCCTTTGAGCGGCGCGAGGAACGCCTTCACGTTCGGGAGCCCCATGAAGATGAGCAGCTCGCGCGGCTCGATGTGGCGCAGGGAGAAGGCGAGCGGCTTCGCCGAGGGGTTGAGCGTCACGTCCGGGGAGAATTCCTGGATCTGCCGGCCGAATCCCTGCGATTCGACGCCGAACCGGGCGTGCGCCCCGTTCTTCTCGGCCGGCACGCGGAGCGACCCGTACTCCCCGTGCGGATCGATGATGACACAGGTGACCTTGTGCCGGAGCAACTCCTCGATCAGGACGCCGAGCAGGTAGCTCTTGCCGCCGCCCGTCTTGGCGAGGACGCTCACGTGCCGCTGGACGAGCTGGTTGATGTCGAGCTCGACGCGCAGACCGTGATTGCGGAGCAGGCCGACGTACGCCCCGCTGGACGCCCGACGCTTCAGGCCGAGCACCTCGGCGATCAGCGACTCTTCGGCCCGGTAGACCCGAGCCCCCGAGCGGAACGGGATCGTCGGAAGCTTGACGAGCCCTTGGGCATCGCGGTAGCCGATCACGCGGGCCGTGCCGAGCAGGGTCTCCTGCACGGTCGCTTCGTCGCCCGGCGACAGCTGGCGCGCGCGCTCTAGGTTGAGGTCGCTCTTGCGTTTCAGGTCGTCCAGCTGGCAGAGCACCGGGCCGTGCAGCTCGTCCTCCACCGAGAGGTACTCGCCGCGCTCGACCGGGCGGGAGAGGGAGAGTTGGAACACCCCCAGTCCGACGTCGCCGAAGATGCGGCCCACCTCGTCCACGACGGAAAATCACCCGGGCCGCCGATATTAGGGTAGCGCGACCGAGGAAACCGTCGACGAACCGACGTCCGTCGCCAGGCCCGGACGGTCCGCCGAACGGCGCCTCCTCGAAAGCCTTTAAAGCGGCAGCCGTCTCGAACGCCCATTCCTCGCCATTCATCGACCGAAGCGGAGGGCGCGGTGATCGACGCCACGGAAGAGCTGGAGCGACGGCGGGCCGAGTCGAACGCCCGCGCCGACGAGTTCCGGGCGAAGCGCGACCAGCTGAACGCCCAAGCCCGGCTCGTCGCGGAGGAGCGGGCCGAGATTCTCCGGCAGCTGCACGAGAAGAGCAGCGAGGCGCAGGAGCATCGGCACCGTCGGGACGAGCTGAACGAACGGGTCCGGGCGGAGAAAGCGGCGCGGGAAGAGTGGAACCGCAAGCTCCAGGAGCTCAACGATCGCCTCCAGCGGTTGAAGCGGGAACGGCAGCCGAAGACGGGCGCCCCGCCGGTCTGGAAGCTCCGCAAGGAGCTCCGAGAGCTCGAGTTCCGCCACATGACCACGGCCCTCACCGCCGATCAGGAGAAGCGGCTCATCGAGGAGATGAAGCGGATCGAGGCGGCGATCCGCGAGCAGGACAACCAGCTGCGGGCCGACCCCGAGTTCGACACCGCGCTCAAGGAGGCCGAGGCGGCCCACGAAGAGGCGGAGCGGCACCACGCGGCGGTCGGCCAGCTCGCGGAAGCGGCCCAACGGGAGCACGAGGCGATGGTGGCGCTTTTCGAATCGGTCGATGATCTCCGCCGGCGCGCGGACGAGGTCCAGGCCCGGCTGATCGAGGTCAAGACCGCCGCGGACGAAGCCCACCGGGCGCACATCGCGACGATCGAGGAGGTCCGCGACATCGAAAAGCTGCTCTTCGCCGCCCGCGGGGGCCGAACCCCGGCGGCCCCGGGGTGGTCGCCGAGCGAACCGGCGCGCGAAGACGACTTCCTCGCCCGCCTGAAGAAGGGAGAGAAGGTCTCGACGGAAGACCTCCTCGAGCTTCAGAAATCCGGTCGAGGATAGACCGGACGATCCTTCGCGGAGCCGACGGTGGTCGCGAGCCCGGCGGACCGCGCTCCGGCCGTGGTGCTGTTGGACTTGGACGACGTCGCGGTGCCGTTCCACACCCTCGGGCAGTGGCAATGGGCGTGGCGCCCGAACGGGCCCGCGCTCTCCCCCGTGCGGTTTCGGGCCGCGGTGCGCCGCTCCCTCGGGGCGTGGGACCGTCGCCGCTGGGCGGGGGTCGTCGGCCGGGAGACTCCGGCCGACCTGACCGCGCTGCGGGCCCACCTCGCGGAGATGCTCGAACGGATCGCCGGCCACGCCGTCCCACCGGCGGAGCGGACCGCGGTGGTCGAACGGCTCCTGCTCCCGAAAGGGCCGGTCGAGACGCACGACGACCTCCTTCCGTCGGTCGCACGCTGGGGGAGTGCCGGCGTTCGGGTCGGCATTGTCACCCCCCTCCCTCGGGCGTCGGCCGAGTGGCTCCTCCGTCGCGCGGGGATCCCCCGGGACCTCCTCGTCGCGACCGGCGACGAGGCGACCCGGCCCGCGGTGCCCGCCCGGGAGGCGTTCCGGTCGGCGATCGAACAGCTCGGCGGGGTGGCGCGGCGGACGCTCTTCGTGGGGGACCTCTACTGGAGCGATGTCCACGCCGCCCGACGCGCGGGGCTCGCCGCCGTCCTGCTCGACCGCCACGACCTCTGGCCGAAGGTGAAGGACGGGCGGGTGACGACCCTTACGGCGATCGACCCGACCCGGGAGCTGGAGCACCCGGCGCCTCCCTCCGCGGACGGGAACCCCGACCGCGAGCCGGCCGGCCCGTAGACGGCGGGCCTAGACCGGGGGCCGGTGGAGGTCCCGGGGCATCCCCCCGGCGCTCGGGTCGTCGGTCGGACCGATCCGTCTCGGCCCGGCGGAGACGACCCGGAAGAAGTACCCCAGCAGGGCGGCGGCGAGGCGGACGGCGCCGAGCGCCGACGACTGGCGCGCGAGCAGACGACGGTAGCGGTACTGCCCCCACAACTGGCCGTGCTTCTCCGTGAGCTGCTTGCGGCCGTAGCCGTTCCAGAACGCCTGGTAGAGGAAACGGACGAACGTCGGTCGTGCCTCGTGGTAGATGACCGCGTCGGGTTCGAACCGAACGTGGACTCCGAGGCGGGCCGCCCGGAGGTTGAGGTCGATATCCTCTGCGGTCACGAAGCGGGGGTCGAACCCGTGCAACGCCTCAAAGAGCCCGCGCTCGTAGGCGAGGTTGCACGACGGATAGGTGACGTCGCTACCGGCCTGGTAGAGTTCCACCCGTTCCAGCTGGCGATACGCCGTCGGGCCGACCACTTCGGTCCGCCCGGCGACGATCCGGGAGAACCGAAACCCGTCCCGGATCCGCTCGAGCCAATGCGGGTCGGCGTAGCAGTCGCCATCGGTGAAGGCGAGCAGGCTCCCGCGCGCCCATCGGGCCCCGACGTTGCGGCCCATCCCCCGGGAGGTGCGGCGAAGAACGACGCGGAACCGGTCCGGGTACCGCTGAGCATACTCCTGCGCGATGGCGAAACTCGCGTCGCGGCTCTCGGAATCGACGACCACGACGACTTCCCACGGGCCGGCCTGGGCGCGAAGGCTGTCGAGCAGGCGGGGGAGGCGGGGCGCTTCGTCGCGGACGGTGATGACGACCGAGATCAGCGAAGACGCCGGGTCACTTTCCAAGTTCCATCACGACGACGTCCTTGACGGCACGCATGCTCTTGAAGGGAAGCACCAACCGGCCGGTCGTGTCGACTTGGAACAGCTGCGGCTCGATGTCTTCGCTCGGCGTCACGAGGACGTGGGCGATCGCGCCCGTGGACGTGTCGACGACGAAGTTGTCGATGAGCCCGAGGATCTGGCCGTCGTTCGTCATCACGGTCTTTCCGCGCAGTTCGGTCAGGAACTTTCGCATGGCGTCCTCGGTGGGAGCGATGGCGAGGAACGCTATTTAACCGTTCGCCGCGAACGGAACGGCCGGCGCGGTCGACGGACGGGGAGTTCCGTGGCGAGGCGAGCGAACGGCCGAACGACCGCGCGCGATGCGACCCCGCTCCGACTGAAGTCGAGGCAACGCTTATATCGGGTGCCCGGGTCGAGGGCGACCCGCCTATGGCTCGGAGTTCCGGCAAAGGAAATCCCGTGCTCCAACGCACGATTCACGAACTGCGCCGGGCGGCGCGATCGCATCACGCGGCCGTCTGGCACTCGGTCGCGGAACGGCTCGAGCGCTCGCGCCACCAGGTCGACCCCTTGAACGTGGGGGAGCTCGAGCGGTTGGCGAAGGCCGACGAGACGCTCGTGGTTCCCGGCAAGCTCCTCGCCGCCGGCTCGATCGCAAAGCCCGTCACGGTCGCCGCCTTCAGCTATTCCGAGGCGGCGCGAGCGAAGATCCACGCCGCGGGCGGCAAGGCGCTCACCATCAGCGAACTTTTGCGGGCCGACCCGAAGGGACGGGGGGTGCGGATCGTTGCCTGAAGCGGCGCCTGGATCGGACGTTCCCCCGGCGTCGATCATCGACGTCTCGGGGCTCGTCCTCGGACGGGCGGCGAGCCTGATCGCGCGGCGGCTCTTGAACGGAGAGACGATCGTCGTCATCCACGCGGAGAAGAGCGTCGTGACCGGTTCACGCCCCTCGGTGCTCGCCCACTACACGGCCGCGCGGGCGCGGGGTTCCGTGCGGTCCGGCCCCCACTACCCCCGGTACGCGGACCGGATCTTCCGCCGGACGGTGCGGGGCATGCTTCCGCACCGCAAGGGCCGCGGGGCGGCCGCGTTCGCCCGACTGACGGTCTACTTGGGGGCGCCCGCCGAGGTCGTTCGTGGCCAGCCGGTGGAACGCCTCGACTCCGCGAAGCCGAATCCGTCGCTCCGCCCGCCCCTCACGCTGGCCGAGATCTCGAAGATGTTGGGGGCCCGATGGTGAAGTCGCCGGTGCTCAGCTTGAGCTCGGGGAAGCGGAAGAGCGCGATCGCCCGGGCGCGGATCCGCAAGGGCGTCGGCCGGGTGTACATCAACCGACGGCCCCTCGAGCTATTCGAGCCGGAGCTCGCGCGCCTGAAAATGCAGGAGCCGCTCCTCATGGTCGGGGACCGCTGGAAGAACGTGAACATCGACGTCCGCGTGCGCGGCGGAGGGGTGATGGGGCAGGCGTCGGCGGCGCGAACGGCGATCGCCCGCGCGCTCGACGACTGGCTCGAGGACCCGGCCCTCACCGAGATGTTCAAGAAGTACGACCGCTCGCTCCTCGTGAACGACCCGCGACGCAAGCTGCCCAAGAAGCCCGGCGGCCGGGGCGCGCGGAAGCGGCGGCAGAAGTCGTACCGTTAGGGCGAACAAAGACGGAGGGATCGAACGATGACGATGATGGTGCCGGTCCGTTGCTTCACCTGCGGAGCGGTGATCGGCCAGCACTGGGACGCGTACCGGGAACGCACGGCGCGGGGGGAAGATCCTCGGGCCGTGCTCGACGCTCTCGGCCTCGAGCGGTACTGCTGCCGCCGGATGCTGCTCTCCCACGTCGACTTGTTCGATGACGTGGGCCCGTACGGCTGATCGGGTTCCCCCCCCGTCCCGCTCCGGCGCGTCCGACTTCGGCGGCTCCGTCCGAGGCGCCACCGCGAGTGGACGGGATAGCGACGCGGGGCCGGGGACATCGAGCACCGCGGTACCGGTCGCGGTAGGGGGGAGTGATCCCCCCCCGTACCACGGCTCGTCCTCCGTTCCGAGCTTTCGCGAACGCCCTTCGATCCCGACTTACCGGTGGAGGGGATCGGTCGGAGCGACGCCGGCCTCAATCTTCGTCGTCGTCCTTGCGCGGCCGCTCGAGGCCCCCGCGGCCCGCCGGACGGCTCGGTCCGCCGCCCGCCGCGCGCCGAGATCGCCGGCGCCACAACAGCGCGATCGCGAGGATGATGACGACCGCCGCCGCGGCGATCCCCCCGTAGATGACCAGGGTGTTACTGGGACTCGGATTCACCGTGATCGCGAGAACGGCGACGTTCGCCCCGCCATTGTAGCTGCCCGGGTACTCGTTCGAGGCGGTGACGTTCGCATACAGGTTGAACGACCCGGTCTTTCCCGGGCTCCACGCGACCTTCGCCACGACGGTGGTGTTGTACGGCAACGACAGGCTCGCGCCGTGCAGGTTCCACGGAGTCGTCCAGACGGACGAGTTCGACGCGGTGTAGTTGTAGTACTGGATCGACGCGTTGTTGACGATCGAGCTCCGCGAGCCCGTGCCGCTCGGGTTCATGAGGTAGAACCAGACCGAGACGTTGTTCGCGACGCTCTTGGCTCCACCGCCGACCTTGATGAAGACGCTCAGGGTCGTGGAGCTCCCTTGCGTGAGCGTCGGGCCGCCCGAGCTCGTCAGATTGGTGGCGCTCATGATCGGCCGGGTCGTCGCGTTGATCGAGACCGACACCGTCTGCAGGGAGGTGCCGCGATTGCGGTTGAGGTCGACGACCGTGAGGTTCACCCGGTACGGGGTCTGGGCCGGGGGCAGCCAGAGGGAGGGGTATGGCCGCACGGTCGTGGTATTGTAGTACCAGGTCCGGTTCGTGCCGTTGTGCCACGCCCCGGCCGCGCGATTCGACACGTTCCATTGGTACTGGACGATCGTCCCGTTGTTCGGGTCGGTCGAGTTCGCGGCGTTCAGCATCACCCGAGCGGTGCCGTTCGCGCCCTCGATAAGGCCACTTGCGGGCACCGGGAGGCCGTTCGCGCCGAGGAGCGTGAAGCGGCTGAGCGGCGCCTGCGTGTCGTTGACGAGCACGGTGAGCGTCGTCGTGTTCGAATGGCCCGCGCCGTCCCAGGCCGTGAGCGTCACGTTGTACCACCAGCCGAACGACGGGTAGCCGAGACCCGTGAGGCCGCCGTTCAGGCGGATCGTGGACAGGTTGTAGTATCGGCCCGCCGGCGGATTGAGGCCGAACGTCACCGTGAGGTTCGAACCGAACGCCGCGCCCTGGCTCACCGAGTAGTTCGCGACTAGGCGGTTCGACGAGCTCTGGACAACGAAGTAGGCGATCGACCGGACGCCCGGCACCGACGGGGCGCCCGGGCTCGTGATCGCGGTCGTGCGGCTCGCGTTGATCCGGAGGAGCGACGAGTAGTTCACGAACAGATACGTCGAGGTGTTGCCGACCGTCGTCCGGTACGAGCGCGCCGACGCGTTCGTGGAGATGCGCGCGGTGATCGCGTTGGTGGCGCCGACGACCCAGACGTGGAACGTGGTATTGGCGGTGAGACCGCCCGAACTCGTCACGTTAAGCCAGCCGGTGTACGGGGTCGCCCCGGTCGTCGGGGTCGTATAGGTGTGGTTCGTGACCGCGGAGCGGGTCGTCACCGTCGGACTCCCGTCCCCGAAGTTCCAGGTGAAGCGGGTGCCGTTCGTTCCCGCGGGATACGAGGAGTTGAGCGCGCTGAAGATCGTCCGGCCGGGGCCGACCACCACCGTGTAGTTGCCGTGGGTGCGGTTGAGGACGTTGGCCGTCGAGAAGGTGAAGTTCGGGGAGCTGATGTTGACATTGGCCACGGGCGCCGCGTACTTCACGATCGTGAACGTGGCCGATCCGGCCGTGGCGGTCGCCGTCGGGAACGACGTGAGCGTGAACCGTGTCCACGTTCCTCCCGGTCCCGCGGGCGCGAGGCGGGTCGAGGCCGGCGCCGTCGTGCCGCTCTGCAGGACGTAGCCGGTCGGAAGCGCGAGGGTGTAGTTGAACGGACCCGACGAGCCGCTCGCCGGATGGCGGAAGCCGAAGGAGAGCGTGTAGCTCGTCGCGTTCGACCGGATCGATCCGTTGAGAGCGTACTGCTGGGCGAAGCTGAACGTCAGGTTGCCACCGGTCGACAGTCCGCAGAGCGTGGTGCAGCCGTTGACCCCCATCGTGTAGTTCGCGCCCAGCATCGCCGGCGCGAGAAGCGTCGTGCCGTTGATCGCAAAGCCCGCCTGGCGCGCCGGGAAGAACGGTCCCCGGGACTGCTCGAACGCCCCGATCGTGCCGGCGAGATCGGCCGCCGGGATCCACGGGTGGTGTTCGTAGTCGAGACCGAGCTGGGCCCAGAGCTGGCCGACGCTCGCGTTCGCGAGGCTCGGGATCACGGTGTCGTTGCCCAACGAAGCGAACGTCGTCACGACGATCGTGCCTTGACCCGCCTTCGCGGTGTTCACTCCGGTGAGGTTGATCACGGTGTTCGCCTGCAACAGCTGCGTCGGCAGCACCGGCGGCACCGCCACGTTCTGACTGACCGCGCCGGGCGTCGCCACGGTCCGGTTGTAGAACTGCGTCTGATAGCCGACCGCCGAGAGGATGACGGTGAACGTCTGGCCGGTGCCCGCCGACGTGAAGTTGGAGGGGTACGTCCCGAACGAGTAGAAGCCCCCCGGCGCGATCGGGTCGGAGTAGAGGTACCCGTTCGTGGTATCGAGCACGGTGACGTTGCCGGGGGTCGGCACCCGAACCGTGCCGCCCGGCGCGATCGTCACGAATCCCGAGATCACGAACTGCTGGATCCGGGGATTCAGCGTGACGGCGCTCGTCGTGGGGGAGAGGGTGATCCGCGAGAAATTGTAGAGGGTTTGAGCCCCGGTGAAGTAGCTCGACTCAACGACCCACGTGCCCCGGGGGATCGAGATCGCGTAGGCGCCCGTCGTGGTGTTCGTGGCGGCCGAGGCGAGCGTCACGTTCCCCCACGACGGCGCGAGGACGCGGACGAGGCCGTTCGTCACGGGCGCTCCGGCGGACGTGACGGTGCCGCTCACCGTCGCGTTGTACGGGAGGATCGCCACGTTGGGATAGGTCACCGCATGGGCGCCGCTATTCGTCAGGTTCGACGCCGTCTGGAACGTCCAGAGCGGCGACTGCCCGCCCGGCAGGACCGCGCACGGGCTGCAGCCGGTGAGGCTCACGCTCGTCTGGACCGGCACCGTGATGGCCCACCAGCCGGGCCTTAGCGCCCCTCCGGTGGAGGCCGTCGAGAACGAGAACTGGCCCCCGGCCGTCGTCGTGGTCGTGAACGTCGCGCCGGTCGCCCGGGACGTCAGCTCCACTTGGACGCCCGGCGGTACGGGCAAGACCCCACCGGGTTGCTCGACGTAGCCGAGCAGTTGGTAGCTGGGCGAGCTGGCCGAAGCGGTCCCGGCGATCGCCGCCAGCGAGCTCGCCAGCAAGACGACCACCAGGGCCCACAGGACGAACCGTGGTACCTGTTGTCGCAACCTCTTCACGACCCCTGTTCGAGCCCGCCGATACGGCGAGCGCGGCGGCGAACCTTGCCCCCCTACTTATAGCTTGCCCGAACGACGCAGCGCTCCGAGTTCCGACGGGCGCCGCTACCGGTAAATCGCCTCGATCGACGACGTGCGCGGACGCGCGACCCGTTCCCGCGCGAGGTGCCGCTGGAACTCCTCGTAGAATTTCACGCTCTCCGCATCGGTCGACGGGTGGATCTGCTTGAGCGCCTCGTCGAAGTGGGCCATCCGCACCGACGTCGCCTTGCGGTCCTCCCGGAGCGCGGTGAGCCCGGCCTCGCGGCAGAGCGCGGCGAGGTCGCTTCCGACGAACCCGTCGGTCCGGCTCGCGATCTGCTGCAGGTCGACGTCCGGGGCGAGCGGCATCCTCCGGGTGTGGACGCGCAGGATCTCGAGCCGGCCGGCGCGGTCCGGCGGCCCGACGTAGAGGAGTCGGTCGAACCGACCCGTGCGCAAGAGCGCTTCGTCGATCATGTCCGGCCGGTTCGTGGCCGCGAGGACGAGCACGCGCTCCAGCGTCTCGAGCCCGTCGATCGAGGTGAGCAGCTGGTTGACGATCCGCTCCGTCACGCCGCTCGAGGTCTGGAGGCCTCGGCGGGGCGCGATCGAGTCGATCTCATCGATGAAGACGATCGCGGGAGAGGCCTGACGGGCCTTCTTGAAGATCATGCGGATCGCCTTCTCGCTCTCCCCGACCCATTTGCTCATCACCTCGGGGCCCTTCACGCTGATGAAGTTCGCCTCGCTCTCGGTCGCGGCGGCCTTCGCGAGCATCGTCTTCCCGACCCCGGGGGGGCCGTAGAGCAGGATCCCCCGCGGCGGCTCGATGCCGAGGTGCCGGTAGACCTGCGGATTCTTGAACGGGAGCTCGACGGACTCCTCGAGCACCCGGCGGACCGCGCCGACCCCGCCGACCTCCTCCCATCGCGTCGTCGGGACCTCGACCGCGACGTCGCGGAGGCTCGACGGTTCGACCTGCTTCAACGCCTCCTTGAAGTCGCGTTCGGTGACCTTCATCCGCTCCAAGAGGGCGATCGGGATCGGCTTGTCGAAGTCGATCTCGGGGAGGTAGCGTCGGAGCGCGCGCATCGCCGCTTCGCGCGCGAGCGCCGACAGGTCGGCTCCGACGAACCCGTGGCTCAATCCCGCCAGCTCTCGGAGGATCCGCTCCCGGTCGCGTTCGGAACCTTCGATCGGCATCCCTCGGGTGTGGATCTGCAGGATCTCGAGACGGCCGGCCTGGGTCGGAACGCCGATCTCGATCTCGCGGTCGAATCGGCCGGGTCGCCGGAGGGCGGGGTCGATCGCCTCCTCGCGGTTCGTCGCCGCGATGACGATGACGTTCCCCCGACCCGACAAGCCGTCCATCAACGTTAGGAGCTGCGCGACGACGCGCCGCTCGACCTCGCCGACGACCTCGTCCCGCCGCGGAGCGATCGAATCGAGCTCGTCGATGAAGATCACGCTCGGCGCGTTCTTCTCGGCCTCCTCGAACTTCTCCCGGAGCTCCTTCTCGCTCTCCCCGTAGTACTTGGAGATGATCTCGGGGCCCTGGATGCCGAGGAAGTGGGCGCCCGCCTCGTTCGCGACGGCCTTGGCGATCAGCGTCTTCCCCGTTCCCGGCGGGCCGTAGAGGAGCACTCCCTTCGGCGGCGAGATCGCGAGGCGGTCGAACAGCTCGGGATGCTTCAGCGGCAGCTCGATCATCTCCCGGACCCGGCCGAGCTTCTCCTTGAGCCCCCCGATGTCCTCGTACGAAACGCGCGGCGCGCTGACCTCCGCCTCGCTGACGGTCTCGGCTTTGATCGTGATCGTCGTCCGCGGGGCGACCTGGACGATCCCCTTCGGGCTCGTCGCCACGACCATGAACGGCAACGACCCGCCCATCAGGAAGACGCCCGGGATCACGAAGACGTCCCCGCGGGTGAACGGGCGCCGGGCGAGCGCCTTGTGCACGAACGTGTCGAGGCCGGCGCCGAGGTCCATCTTGGCGGAGCCGGCGTAGATCGGGGCGATCGTGATCGAATCGGCGACGGCCGGGTCGATCTTCTGGATCAAGACCCGGTCGCCGATGCTCACCGCGGCGTTCCGGCGGACGACCGCCTCGATCCGGACGATCCCCTTCCCCTCGTCGTCCGGGGGGGCCCGGTTCACGATCGCCGGGGTGGTCTTGCGACCGCGCACCTCGATCGTGTCCCCGACGCCGACCTTGAGGCGCTCGCGGCTCTCCGAATCGAGGCGGGCGATCCCGAGACCGATATCCTGCTGGAACGCCTCCGCGACGCGCAACGCCACGATCTCGCCCATCGGTGAACGGAACGACCGAGCCGACGGGTAAATAGATTGTTGTGAACCGGTCCGACCGGCCGGACCGTCGCAGCGTGCTTAAGGAAGCAAACGGACTTATGCGGGCAGCCCCCACCCGCTCCCGATGACCGGCCCGCCGGCCGACTTCGAGCTCCGGTTGCCCCGCCTTTTGGAAGCGGCCGGCTACGCGGTCGAACTCCGGCCGTTCGGGTGCGTCGCCGTCCGTCTCGCCGATCACCGGGGGGTGGTCGTCGCCACCACCGATCGGCCGGTCGACGAACTCGCCGCCCACCTCCCTCGGGAGCTCGTGCACCGGGTCGTCGTCTACTCCGACGAACCGAGCGAGCGGACCCGGGAGCGCGGAGCCTCGATCGGCGTGGAGGTGCTCGGACCCTCGACCGTCGGGCCCGCCCTCGGCGAGCTCCTCCTGGCTCCGTCCCCCGCCGGCCCTCCGGCCCCCGACCTCGAACCGGAGCCGCTGTTCGCGGCCCCGGACGAGCGGACGATCCTTCCCCGGATCGACGCGGCGGACGTCGCCGCGCTCGTCGCGATCGACGCCGAACGCTATCGGCTCCGGTTCCTCCCGCACTATCTGTTCGCCTACAAGGTCCGCTCCCCGCTCGCGCACGGCGAGCCCGGACCTGTCGAGGCACGGTTCATCGCGGTCAACGCGGTCTGGAGGGCCGCGGAGTTCTGGGAGCCCGGCGAGCGGACGCTGGTCGCGGATGACGCCGTGGCCGGTGAACGGCTGGCCCCTCGCTTCGGAGAGGCGGAGGCGCGCGCGATCGCGTGGGAGGAGGTCCGTCGCCGGCACAGCGTGAGCGTCGACCACACCGAGCAGCACGCGGGGGCCATCGTGATCGAGACCCGACGAATCACGCCGGATGCCACGGCGCTGCGGGTCGGACCGGCGACGCTCGTCTACGCCCCGTTCTGGTACGCGGAAAGCCGTCACGGGCGGATCGTCTTGGACGCGGTCACGGGCCGCCGCTCGTCGGCCGCGAGCGGCGCCCCGGCCGGACCGCCGGCTTGACCAAGGGCGATCCGGCCCGCCCGCCGGGAGTGGGGGATGGGTGGGGTTCCTCGAGTTCCTAAATAGCCGACCGGACTCGCCCGTCGCGTGTGGTGGCGACAATTTGAGGTAGGCCCGCTGCGCAACTTTAGCTACCTCGTGGCCGACACGGAGGGCGGCGACGGCGTGGTCATCGACCCGTCGTTCGACACCGAGCCCGTGCTGCGGGCGATCGACGACGCCCGCGTTCGCGTCCGGTACATCCTCAACACCCACGGCCACCGCGACCACTACGTCGGCAATACCGACGTGCAAGACCGGACCGGCGCGCGGGTCGTCGCCTACCCCGGCGTCCCGTTTCCGGTCGATCAACCGGTCC
>JAKAWP010000075.1 GCA_021816955.1 Thermoplasmata archaeon | reverse complement strand
CCGATCTCGGCGCGGTGGGCCGGAGAGCCGTCGCGGACGAACGCGATGCGGGCGCGGCCCATCGCGTCCTCGACATCGACGCCGACGTCGCCCGCGGGCTGGGGCGCCGACGGGTCCGCGGGTGCCGGTCGCAGTTCGAGCCCGGCGTAGGCGACGAACCGGTCGAAGTCGAGGTCGGACGGACGCTCGATGTAGCGGCCAAAGAACTCTCGTACGTCGATTCCCGCCGCGCGTTCGATGAAATCGGCCAGCGCCTCGGATTCTTCGAGCCCGCGGTCGTTCGCTCCGTACTCGCGGTACAGCTGGCGGGCGACCGACCCGAGTGAGACGCGGCCGTCAGACCGGTGACGAAGTTCGAGGTCGAGGCACAACGACGCGAGGTGGCCGGCGAGATAGTAGGAGATCGATTGGTTCCGCTGGTCCTCGTGCGGGTGGTAGAATTGGATCCACGCCAATCGCGACGCGTCCTCGACCCCCGTCACGAGGCGGCCCGGCGTGGCTCGGTAGTCCCGGATCTTCTCGGCGATCCGCTCGAGGTAGTAGTCGGTCGGGAGGAGACCGGCCCGGACCAGGATCCACAGCGACAGGTAGTCCGTGGTTCCTTCCATCCACCAGAGCCAGCGGGTGTACACTTCCCGGGTGAGGTCCGGCCGCCGGAATACGGCCGGGCGGATCCGCTTGACATTGAAGCGGTGGACGTATTCGTGGGCCGCCAGCTCGAGGAACCGGCGGTATCGTAGTTCCGGGCGGAACTGCTGACGCGGGACGACGAGGGCGCAGGAATCCGCGTGTTCGAGGCCTCCTTCCCATCGGTCGGTGAGGTGGACGAAGAACGTGTACGGCGTGGTCGGCATCTCGTCGAATAGCTCGCCGGTCGCCTCCGCGAGACTCGCCAGGTCTCGCTCGAGGCGGTCTGGGTCGTGGTTGCCTCCGCGGCCGCACAACACGATCCGATGCGGGATCCTTCGGACCCGGAACGACCGGATCTCCAAACTGCCGGCATCGATGGGAGCGTCGACGAGCGCGTCGTACGACGCCGCGGTGTAACGGTTCGGGGCTCCCGGGACTTCCGAGAGCGTCGTGTGGACCCGCCAATCGGAAGGCACCGAGACCGTCAACCCGACCGGCGCGTCGCGGTGACCGTCGACGTAGGGAAGGCTCCACGCGGGATTCATCCACAAATGCTCGTCGGTGACGTCCGTCCCGGCCTTCAGGAGCTCGTGGGCATAGCTGACGATCTCGACCTCGATGCGACGGTGCGCGGCCACCGAGATCCGAAACCGATCCTTTTCGGGCCGGTCGACCGCGAGTTCTTCGGCCGACCCGTCGCCCCATGCCCGACAGCGGCGGACGAACCGGGCTTGATCCCGGATCCAGTAGCTACCGGGGACCCACGAGGGGAGCACGAGGTCGACCGTCGGCGGCTCGACGCCGTCGATCCGGAGGCGAACGACGAGACGGTGGCTCCGCGGTTCGGGCGCCTGGACAAAGTACTCGATATGCACGATCGAACGGTCACCAGCCGCGCAGAACCCATAACCGTTCCTCCCGCCGACCCCGCTCAGGCCCGGTTGGCGCCCGCCGGCAACCTCGAGGCCGCCCGGCGGACGAGCCAGACCGCGGGCAGCGCCGGCGCGACCATGAGCAACCATTCGGCGAGGGGATTCGCCGTCGCCGCCAACGCCGCCCCCCCGAGCAGGGGGGCCAAGGCACCCCCGATCCCGTAGACGGCCTGGAACGCCCCGTTGTACGTCCCGACCCGGTCCGGAGGAGCGAGATTGGAGGGGAGCGTGCTCGACGCGATCGAGGTGAGGTTCTCGCCCAAGGTGAGGATGAACACCGAGACGAAGAAGACCGCGACGACGCTGTCGGGCATCAAGGCAAAGCCGCCGAGCAGCACGAACGCGACCACGTACAACCCGAGCCCGAGGAGCGCGAGCGTCGTGTGGCGGTGGCCGATCGCCCGTCGCGTCGTGCTGACCTGGCCGAAGACCACGACCAAGCCGTTGAGCGCGAGACCCGCTCCAAGGATCGCGTACGGAATCCCGAGGACCGAGCTCGCGAAGAGCGGGAACGTCACTCCCCATTGGTTCTCCACGAGGGCGACCAGGCCCATGCCGACGCAGAGCAGCAGGAACGGTCGATCGCTCCCGAGCGCCCCGAACGCGAGGCGAGTCGACGGGCGTAGGAGCGGCTCGGCGCGCGGAACGCCCTGGGCGGCGCGGGACCGATCGAACGGCGACGGGTCGAGACGGTAGGCGAGGACCGCGGTACTGACGAGGAGCGTCCCGCCCGCCGCTAATCCGGCGTCGACGAATCCGAGCGGCCCGATCAACGCTCCGCCGGCGAAGACGCCGATCGTGAAGCCCGCGTTCCAGCCGACTCGCTGGAACGTGAACGCCACGGTCCGATCGGACCCCACCGCGAAGTCCGCAACGTACGCCGACAGCGCCGGTCCGGTGAGGGCGCCGCCGATCGAGGTAAGGGCGGCCGCCGAGGCGACGGCGGGAAGCGACCTAAGCGCCATCGAGGCCGCGAGACTCAGGATGCCGAGCGCTTCGACGGTGAGCGTTACGAGGAACAGCGGACGGCGCCCGACCCGGTCGGTCACCCACCCGCCGATCGGCGTCAACGCGAGCGCCGGGACCGCGATCGCTCCCGCGAGGAGCCCGATGACCGGATAGCTGACGCCGAGGACGTTTCTCAGGTAGAGCGCGAAGTACGGAAGGACCATCGAGAGCCCGAACGCTCGCAGCCCCCCGCCCGCCGAGAGCCAGCGAATGTTCCGATCCATGGCCGATCCGCGGAGGCTCCCGTCGACCCGCTCCGAGCCGTCCCCAAACAAAATGTTATGCGGAGGATTCCCGCTCCCGGAACGCGATGGGCGACCAGGACCTCTCCGCGGAGCTGGCGGGGCAAGGGTACCAGTTGACGGGCCGCCACAGTGCGGTCAAGCTCTGCTACTGGACCCGCGCCTCCCTCACCGAGGGCCGGGATTGCTACAAGGGCCGCTTCTACGGCATCCAGAGCCACCGGTGCCTACAGATGTCACCCGCGATCGACGCGTGCAACCTGCACTGCCGATTCTGCTGGCGCAACAAAGGATGCGAAGAGGACGACGCTTTTGCGGACGGGGACCCGC
>JAKAWP010000001.1 GCA_021816955.1 Thermoplasmata archaeon | reverse complement strand
TCCGATCGCCGCCATCAGACGCCGCGCCGCCCGCGAGCGGCGGACGACGCGTGATACCCCTCGGGGTCGAGGACGATCGGCGCGAACCCTTCGGCGCCGACCGCCGTCCGGACCTTCGACGCCATGTTCGCCTCCAGGAGTCGGGGGACTTCGTCGGGATCGACCTCCACGCGGGCCGCCGTTCCCGCGACGCGCACGCGGACCCGTCGGAAGCCGTACTGGCGGATGGCGGCCTCGCTCCGTTCGATCCGCCGGAGCAGGTCGACCTCGATCAGCTGGCCGTGGGCGATCCGGGAAGCGAGGCACGCATCGCTCGGCTCGTCCCAATTCGGAAGGCCCCGAGCCCGGGCGATCGCCCGGACGTCGGACTTCCGCCAACCGGCCCGAAGGAGGGGGTGGCGAAACCCGGCCCGGTCGAGCGCTCGGAGGCCGGGCCGATCGTCCCCGAGGTCGTCGGCGTGCACGCCGTCCAGATACTGACGGACGCCGAGCGGGCGGCCGATCGCGATCATTCGCTCGGCTTCGCCTTCCCGACAGAAGAAGCAGCGGTTCGTCGGATTCCGCCGGTACGACTCGTGCGCGAGCGGGTCGTGGTCGACGACCCGATGGGAAATCCCGATCGATCGCGCGATCCGCCGAGCGCGCTCGACCTCGCGTGTCGCGACGGCCGGGCCCGACAGGGTGATGGCGATGGCGTGTTCCCCGAGCGCTTCCCAGGCGAGCGAGGCGACGAGCGACGAATCGACGCCGCCGGACAAGGTCACGAGCGCCGGCCCCGCCGCCCGAATCTCCTCCACGACCGAGCCGGCGGAGCGAAGCGTCGGAAGGACGGGCGCGGACACGGAACGCCGCGCAACCGATGGGGTCACATACGCTTATCCCCCCACGGGACCGAACGCTCCGGAACCCACCCGATCGATGACTGACGGCGACGACCGTTCGAACCGATTCGATGCGGCGCCGGACGACCGCGACGGGGAGCCGTTCTTCGACCGACTCTCGCCGCGGCTCCGGGCGGCGGCCCAGGCGCGGGGATGGTCGATCCCCACCGAGATCCAGCGGAAGGCCGGACCGATCGTGCGCGGCGAGTCGGACGTACTCCTCCTGTCGCCGACCGGCACCGGCAAGACCGAGGCCGCCCTCCTCCCGCTGCTCGACGAGGCACTTTCGTCCCCGGTCCCAACGCCGCCCGTTCGTTGGCTGTACGTCACGCCGCTGCGGGCGCTCAACCGGGACCTCGAAGAGCGCCTAGTCTCGCTCGTAACGGAGGTCGGGCTTTCGGCCGGCGTCCGACACGGGGATACCCCGCCGCGTGAACGGCTCGCCCAATCTCGCCGGCCGCCGCACCTCTGGATCACCACGCCCGAGACGCTCCAGTTGCTCTTGGTCGGCCGGAAGCTGCGGGAAGGCCTGAGGAACCTGCGCGCGGTCGTCGTCGACGAGGTACACGAACTGATCCCGTCGGACCGGGGGGCCCAGCTGGCGCTCACCCTCGAGCGGCTCGACGAGTGGGTCGGCCGACCGGTTCGCCGGATCGCCCTTTCGGCCACGGTCGGAAACCCCGCGGACGTGGCCCGGTTTCTCTCCCCGCCGCCCCGGACGGTCCGGGTGGCGATCGCCGACGAGCGACGGACGTACGACCTCGTGGCGCGCACGCCGCGGCCCCCGACACCCGCTCCTTCCGCGGAGCTGTTGAGCGAACTCAAAGTCGACCGGGAGTACCTCGCGGCGCTCGCCACCCTAGCCGAGGAGATCCGGGCCCACCGCGCCACGCTCATCTTCGTCAACACCCGGCCGACGGCCGAGGGGCTCGCCGCCCGGCTGCGGCGGTTCGCCCCGGATCTTCCGGTCGCGGTGCACCACGGCTCGCTCTCCCGCGACGTGCGGGAAGAGGCCGAACAGGCGTTCCGTCGCGGGGAGCTGCGCGGACTGGTCGCGACCTCCTCGCTCGAGCTCGGGATCGACATCGGCTTTGTCGACCACGTGATCCAGTTCGGGTCGCCCCATCAGGCCGGCCGCCTCGTCCAGCGGATCGGCCGCGCCGGCCACCGATCCGGGGGCGTCGCCCACGGGACCGTGCTCGCGCTGGACGACGACGACCTCGAGGAGGCCGCCGTGCTCGCCGCCCGCGCCGCCCGATCGGACGTCGAGCCGGTCCGCTGGCGGAATCGCAACCGCCTCGCCCTCGGACTGCAGATCGTCGCCGCGCTCCGCACGGCGGGGCCGATCGACCCTCGCACACTGCCGGCGCGCTGGGGCCGCGCGGCCCCGGCGCACGATCTATCCGAGGCGGAGTGGCGAGAACTGACCGACTACCTCGTGCAGATCGGTCTCGCCCGATCCGTTCCCGAGGGCCTCGCGGCCGGTCGGGGGACGCTCGAGCGGTTCTACGCCACGCTGTCGATGATCCCCGAGGAGCGGACGTACCGGCTGCGGGACCTCGCCACCCGACGGACGATCGGGACGTTGGACGAGCGATTCGTCCTCACTCAGATTCTCGCCCAGCCGGACGGTATCTTCCTCCTTCACGGACGGACCTGGCGCGTCGTCGAACATCGCGCCGACGAACTGCTCGTCGAAACCGTTGGCGAGATTGGCCAAGAGCCCCGGTGGGTGGGCGAGGACCTTCCGGTCCCGTTCGAGGTGGCGCAGGAGATCGGCCGCCGACGCCGGACCGGGGAGTACGACGACCTCCCGCTCGGGGAGGACGACCGCCGCCGTCTCCTCGAGCGACGCGCGGCCGCCGGCCCTCCCGAGACGCTGCCCACCGATCAGCGGATCACGGTCACGGCGTCCGGACGCCTCGCGTTCTTCGGGGTTTGCGCGGGCAGCCGAACGAACGAGACGCTCGCCCTCGCCGCAGCCGGGCTCCTCACCGCCCGCCTCGGCGCCCGGACGGAGGTCGTGGCCGTGGAACCGACGTGGTTTGTCTTGGAGCTTCCGATCGCGGCGGACGGTCCGACCCTGGTCGACAGCCTTCGGCTCCCGGCGGCGTCGCTCGAGCCGCTCTTGGAGCGGCTCGTCCCGACCGGCCTCGACTACCGGTACGTCTTCCTGAACGTGGCCCGCAAGTTCGGGCTCCTCTCGGCCGCGCTGGACGGGCGCGACCTCCGGCGGCTCGAACCCCTCTTGGAGGCCGCGCGAACGACGCCGCTCGGTGCGGAGGCGCTCGAGAAGACGCTGTACGACCGCTACGACCTCGTGCACGCCGAAGCGCTGCTCGCCGCGATCGGTCGCGGCGCGATCGAGGTGCGGGTCGTTCCGCTCTCGCCGCTCGCCGACGGGGTTCGGACGCGGCTGTCGTGGCGCACGGCGACCGAGACCCCGCCCCCCACCCTGTTGCGCGCGGTCCGGGAGCGGCTCGCCGACGAACGGCTCCTCCTCGTCTGCCTGCGCTGCGGACTGCAGCGGGAGACGACCCCCCGCCGCTACACGAGCCAAAACGACGGACGATGCCGGCTCTGCCACGGAGCGTTGTCGGCGGTCCTCGCCGCCCGGCAGGGCGACGTCGCCGCCCAATTGAGCCGCTACGCGCGGGCGAAGTGGAAGGCGACGACGGCCTCGCCCGGACGCTCCGCCGCCGTGCCGGGACGGCGGCGTGCCTCGCGAACGGAGCGGCCCCGTCCGCCGGCCCCCGCGCTCGCGGCGGCGATCCGCCAGGCGTACACCACCGCCGACCTCCTCGCGCACCACGGCGAGCGGGCGCTCTACGCGTTGGCGGCCCGGGGCGTCGGCCCCGAGACCGCGCGGCGACTCCTCGCTCGGATGTACCGGACCGACGAAGAATTCTTGGCCGAGATCGTGCGGGCCGAGCGGAACTACGCTCGGACGCGCTCGTTCTGGGACTAGCGGGCGACCGCTTCGACGACCGCTCGCGGGGCGTCCGACCGGACCGCCCCGTCGCGCACGTGGCTGCGGGCCGCGACGTAGCCCGCGCGACGGAGCCGAGCGACGAGCTCGGCCGGCGCGATCGGTTCGGATCGATGGAGCCGATGGGCGAGCTCGTTCGGTTCGTAGGTGAACGGCGCCACGACCCGGGCCTCCTCCCGGACGATCGCGAGAAACCGCCGGACCCGGTCCGGGTGTTCGAGGCCGGGGCCTTCGCGAAGCTCGTCGACGGTCGTCGGGTCGAACAGCGGACCGGTCCAGAGCGGCCCCCACGGGGAACCCCGGCCGAGCGGAGGGCCGTCCCACGACGTCTCATCGATGGTGGCGATCGGTCGTTCGCCGACCGAACGGATCGGCACCACGCGGACGAACGCCCGGACGTGGTGGCTCCCCACGTAAGCGATCAACGGCTCGATCGCCCGGCCGCCTTCCGCCGCTTGCCGATCGAGGTACGCGAGGAGCACCCGCAGCCCCCCTTCGGGCCCGAGCCGCCCGCGGACCGGTCGAGCGCCGTAGCGACGCTGGCAGGCATCGCCGGCCGCGCCCGCCAAGACCGCCATGTCGGTCGCGGCGACCCCGAGCACCCCAAAGTCCCGGAGCGCGGCCAGCGCGAACGGCACGAACGGCACCGGCGTTCCGTACGGGTCGAGGTCGACGAAGTCGAACGGGGCCGCGGCCGACCCGCGACGCGCGTCGGCGTTCTCGACGTCCGCCCGGACGTCCGGGTTCAACGCGACGTTTCGGCACGCGACCTCGGCGGCGTCCGGATGGGCCTCGGTGAGATGCCAACGGGCCGGGTAGCGCCCTTCGTGCGCCATCCGTAGGCTGCGCGCGCCGGTGGCGGCGAGCATCTCCCAGCCGGCGCTGTCGCCGGGGAAGCGGCGGGCCGCGTGGGCGGCGAAGACGACCGCCAAGTCCCGGTCGAACGCCATCGCGGGGTTGTAGAAGATCGGCGACCGGGCGGCGGGTCCGCGGGAGAAAGGGGTGACGGGAAGGTAGAGCGGGGTCGACCCCTCGCGGGCGAGCCGTACGGTCAGCGGCCCTCGCCGGTCACGAGGCCGACGACCTTGAACGCGAGGAGGTTCTTGTTCACCGGCGTCACCTCGAGCAGCCGTAGCTCGTCCCTCCGTCGGATGTCCTGGAGGAGCGGATTGCGGGACTTCTTATGAAGCGTCATGATGATCGACTTGTTCGTGTCGAGCGTGTCGATCACGCTCTGGCCGAACAGCTCGCTCTCGACGTCCATCTTGCCGACCTCGTCGATGACGATCACGTCGGCCTCCGCGCGGGCGTCGGCGAGCGCGCGGGTCCCGAGGTCCTCGAGCGCGTGGACGTCGATGCCGAACCGGCCCGAGCGGACCCGCGTCCGCATCCCTTCGTGGGCGAAGACCGCCTTTTCCTTCGTGATCCAGTTGACGATCTGGAAGCCCGTCGGCCGGTGCCGCTCGACGATCGGCTCGGTGATCATCCCCCCAACGGTCAGCCCATCCTTCTCGAGCAGCTGGATGATCCGCAGGAGCGTTTGGGTCTTGCCCGAGCCCGGTAGACCGGTAATCGCGATCTTCACCGGAGCCGCTGCCCGTCGCGCCATTGATGCATCCCGGCCAAAACACCGTCAGAACGCCCCCATCGGATATGAGCTCTGCGCGATGGACGGTCCCGCCCGCCGATGACCGACCCCGAGCCGGCCCCGCGAGGAACGAGCGCGCCCGATCCGGACGACGCGCACGTCTACCCGCCTCGCGAAGACACCTATCTGCTCCTGCCGTTCGCCCGAGGAGCGGCCGGCGCCGCGCTCGCCGACCTCGGCACGGGGGCCGGCTTGGCCGCGCTCGACGCGGCTCGGCACGGCGCCCGGGTCGTCGCGACCGACGTGAACCGGACGGCGCTTCTCCGGCTCGCGCGGCTCGCCCGGCGCGAACGCCTCCCGATCGGTCTCGTGCGGACCGACCTGTTCGACGGACTCGGTCGGTTCGACCGGATCCTGTTCAACCCACCGTACCTCCCGGTCCCGCCCGGCGCTGCGGATCCGGACCCCGAGCACGACCGGGCGGTGAACGGCGGCCCGGACGGCTGCGCGCTGACGCGGCGGTTTTTGCATGAAGTCGCCGACCACCTCACGCCCGGCGGGGAGGCGTACCTCGTCGTCTCGTCAGTCCAGGCACCGCGGGCGCTTGCGCGCGCCCGGGCGCGGTTTGTCGCGCAGGGCGGGCGGGTCACCGTGGTGGCGACGCGATCGCTCGAGGGCGAGCGGCTCTCTGTCTGGCGGTTGACGGTTCCCCGACGGAGCTCGCCGAAGCGTCCGTCGCCCGCATCTCGCCCCGGGCGTAGTCGACGAGGGACCGGAAGAAGCCGTAGCCGTCCCCGTACCGACCGGCCGGCCGGGGACGGGTCGGCTCGGGCATCTGCCGCGCGAAGAACGCCCGCTCGGGGTGCGGCATCAGCCCGAAGACGTTCCCTGCGGGACTGACGAGCCCTGCGATGTCGCCGGCCGACCCGTTCGGGTTCCACGGATAGGCGGCGGGGGAGCCGTCCGGGGCGACCCAACGAAAGAGGACCTGCCCCGCCGCTTCGACGTCTCGCCGCCGCTCTTCGGCCGGTTCTGCAAACACGAGCTTGCCTTCGGCGTGCGCGCTCGGAAAGAGGAACCGCGCGCCGGCGGGCCACTCCTTCAACGGGCCGAAGCGGCCCCCCGTCCACGCGACGAACGTCGGACGGCACTCGAACCGGCCGGAGTCGTTCGGGAGGAGGACGGCTTCGGGGGAACCGATCCGTCCGTCCGGCCGTCCGGGTAAGAGGCCGAGCTCGACCAGGACTTGGAAGCCGTTGCAGATGCCGCCGAGCAGCCGACCCGATCGGACGAACGATTCGAGGTCGTCCCGGAGCGACGTCGCAAGCCGGGCGGCGAAGATCGCTCCGGCCCGCACGTAGTCGCCCGCGGAGAAGCCCCCGGGGATCAGCGCCAGGTCGTAGTCGAGGAGCCGGCGGCGCTCGCTGGGCTCTACCGACCGACCGGTCAGCTGGTTCAGGTGGACGACTTCGGCGGCCGTCCCGACCTCGGTGAGCGCGGTTCGGAGTTCGGCATCGCAGTTGGTTCCTTCGATGGCGAGAATCGCGGCCGACAATCGCGCGGGCGCCACAACCGAAGCACCCGGGCCGCGGCCTTAACGATTCGCGACCGGGACGGGCGGGCCGAGGGGGGGCCAGAGGTGGCGGATCGGGATCCGGTCCCCCGGTCGGACGGGGCGGCGACGCGGGGGGAGGAGCGCGTAGGCGCTCGCGCCGAAGAGGCTCGTGATCGCCGAGGAGTCCCGGAACGTGGAGTACGCCCGGCCGCGAACGAGCCGGATCGGCACCACCATCGCGAACCCCGGTGTCGGCGCGACCGTCGGCCCTCCCCAGCGCGCGGTGCCGTCCGACCAGCCCGGGCCCGGCAACCGGGCGAGCCGACGCAGCACCGGCGTGACGAGCCAGAACGAGTTCGCGAGGCAGGACGTCGGATGGCCCGGAAGACCGATCAGCAGCCGCCCCCGTCGGACGGCGGCCAGCGTCGGCTTGCCGGGCCGGACTGCGATCCCGTGGAAGAGCCGCCGGCCGATTCGGGAAAAGACCGTCGGCAGCCAATCGTGCTCGCCGACGGAACTCCCGCCCGTCGCGAGAACGAGGTCGGCGCGGTCGGCCGCACGTCGGAGCACCCGCTCGATCGTCCGCGGATCGTCCGGCACGGGCGGGTAGAGGATCGGGACGCCGCCCGCGGCGCGGACGACCGCCGCGAGCGCGACGTTGTTCGACTCGACGATCTGGCCCGGTGCGGGCCGGACGCCGGGCGGGACGAGCTCGTTGCCGTTCGGGACGATCGCGACCCGGGGCTGGGCGTAGACGGTGAGGCCGGCGCGTCCGGCGGAGGCGATCGCCCCAAGCTGGGCGGCCCCCAACACGTCCCCTTGGGCCGCGAGGAGCGTCCCGCGCGGAAAGTCCTCCCCCGCTCGCACGACCCGATCGCCCGGAGCCACGGGGCGGGCGATGCGGACCCGGGACCCGACGACGCGGGCGTGCTCGGCGATCACGACCGCGTTCGCGCCCGCCGGCATCCGAGCGCCCGTGGCGACCGCGATCGTCTGCCCCGGGCGCAACCGGCGAACGAGCCGATCCTCCGCGTACGCGCTTCCGACGAGCCGGAGCTCCGCCGGCCGTTCGGCCGAGGCGCCCCGCAGGTCCGCGGCGCGGACCGCATAGCCGTCCCATGTCGCCCGGTTCGTCGGAGGGACGGGGCGAGGCGCGCGGACCGGTTCGGCCGCCACGCGGCCGAGCGCGGTCGATACGGATATCGTCTCGGTTCGGCGAATCGGCTCGGTCGCCCGGAGCGATCGGTCTAGCGCGTCGTCGGGCGAGAGAAGAGTGGTGAACAACCGGAACTTCATCGGTACGCTCGGTCGATCGGCCGCCCGACCCCCCGAACCCAGCGGGACGCGGCGAGATTGCCCGCCCGGAGCGCCGCGGAGAGCGTAGCGCCCGAGAGCCATCGGTGGAAGAATCCGGCCCGGAACGCATCCCCGGCGCCGACGGTCGTCGCGATGCGCCGGGCGGGCCGGGACGCGGCCGTGGTAACTCCCGCTCGGTGGTACGCCACGGCGCCCCGGGCGCCATCGGTCCGGACGATGACCGGGACGTGCCGAAGGAGCGCCTCGACTCGGCGGTGGCCGAGGAGCGAGACGACCCGGTCGATCTCGTGGGCGTTGCCGAACAACACCTCCGCTCCGGCTAGGAGCCGGCGGAGCGCCACCGCCGACCAGCGGTAGTGCACCTCCTGGGCCGGGTCGACGCTCACCCGCACGCCGAGCGCGCGCGCCGCCTCCGCCCAGCGCAGAAGCCACTTCGGCTCGCCCGTGGTGAGGTGGAGCCAATCGAACCGGCGAAGCCAGGCGCGCGGGACAGGGGCCGTCGCGGCGCTCCGGTCCATGGGGCCCTGTTCGATGAGGACGCAGGTCTCTCCGCGAGGATCCTCCACGATCGTGCAGGTGGGGGTCTCCCGCCCGGGCACGCGCTCGAGCCCTCCGAGATCGATCCCCGAGCGGCGGAGCGCCGCGAGGAACGGCGGAGGGAAATCGCGGCCGATCCGCCCGGCGAGGCCGACGGGTACGCCGAGGCGGGCCGCCCCGAGCGCGATGTTCGCGGCCGTCCCGCCCAGCCGCTCGAAGCGAGCGATCACCGGCACGGTTCGGTCGCGAGCGAGCGGGCGGGGCACCCGCAGGAACCGGTCGACGTTCACGTGGCCGACGACGGCGAGCGATAGCGACGGCGACCGCGGCATTCGCCCCTTACGGTCCATCCGCTCACCGCCCGCGCAGCCGGTCGACCCCTTATGCCGTTGGCGCCCGGGGGCTTTAACTAACAGGTGCCCTCCGCTCCCCCGACATGATCGTGGACGGGGCGATCTTGGACGCCGACGGCTCGCGGCCGGGCTACGTCCGCCTCCGTCACGGCCGGATCGTCGAGGTCGGTCAACGGGGGACGGCGTCCGACCACGGACGAGAGCGGCGGCTTCGAGGGATCGTCGTACCCGCCCCCGTGAACGGACATACCCACCTCGCGGACTCGGTGTCGGTTCGCGAGCCGCCCGCCGTCTCGCTGGCGGAGCTCGTCCGGCCGCCCGACGGCTACAAGTTCACGCTGCTGCGACGCACGAGCGACGGGGAAAAACGGCGGGCGATGACCCGGGCCCTCCGCGGGATGCGGCGGGACGGGGTCGCGGCGACGATCGACTTCCGCGAAGAAGGACTCCCCGGCGTCCGACTCCTCCGAGGGGCCGCCCGCGCGGCGGGCGTACGAGCGGTCGTGCTGGGTCGACCGCTGCGCCGACCGATCGACCGGGCCGAGCTCGACGCGCTCCTCGCAGAGAGCGACGGGGTCGGGTTGAGCTCGGCCCGCGAGGAGTCGGCCGAGACCCGCGCGGCCGTCGCACGGGCGTGCCGGGCGAAGCGGAAGCTCTACGCGCTCCACGCGAGCGAGGAGCGGCGCGAATCGCCCCGCGACTATCTCTCGCCTCGACCGGACCTCGTCGTCCACCTCTCGTGCGCTTCCGAGGGAGATCTCGAGCAAGTGCGGGATGACGGAGTTGTGGTCGCGGTCTGTCCCCGGTCGAACGCGCTGTTCGGTCGTCGGCCGGACCTCGCCACGATGGAGCGGCTCGGCGTTCGGCTCGTCCTCGGGACGGACAACGGCATGCTCCGTCCGCCGACCGTCTGGCAGGAGCTCGAGTTTGCCTACTTGGCGAGTCGGCTCGCCCGACGACCGGTCTCGGCGTCGTACTTGGCCCGCGCCGCGTTCGTCGAGCCGTGGCGCCTCCTCGGCACTCCTTCCGAGGCGCGGATCGAGGTCGGCGGGTCGACCCACCCGCTCGCGCTGAGGCTCCCGCCGGACGATCCGCCGTACCAACTGGTGAGCCGGGGGAGCGGCGCGGCCGTGATAAGGACCGGCTCGTGGGTGGCCGGGAGGGACGGCCGATGAACTCCGACGAACTGTACGCGCTCCTTCGCCGTCGCGGGGTCCTCTGGCCGTCGAGCGAGATCTACGGGGGGGCCCAAGGCCTCTACGACTACGGGCCGCTCGGGGCGGCGCTCAAGCGCCGGATCGAAGACGCCTGGCGGGCATGGTTCTTGGGGCTGTCCGACGATTACTACGAGATCGACCCGGCCGAGCTGCTCCCCGAAGCGGTCGTCCGCGCGTCCGGCCATCTCGAGAACTTCACCGATCCCGAGGTCGTCTGCGACGGCTGCCACCGGGCGTATCGGGCCGACACGATCCTCGAGTCCGCGCGGCCCGAAGGGGTCGACGGCCTGTCGTCCGAGGCGATCGCCGACCTCGTGCGGCGGTTCGCGCCGCGCTGTCCGGCGTGCGGCGCCGAGCGCCTTCGCGTGCCCCGCCCGTTCAACCTGATGTTCGGGCTCGAGTTCGGCGCCGCTGCCGGGGACCGGGCGTACTTGCGCCCGGAAACGGCCCAGAACAGCTACCTCGCGTTCGCGCGGATGTGGGAGGTCGGACGCAAGGCGCTCCCGCTCGGAATCGCAGTCGTGGGCAAGGCGTTCCGCAACGAGATCGCGCCGCGCCAGATCCTCTACCGCCTGCGGGCGTTCACCCAAGCCGAGCTCCAGATCTTCTTCGACCCGGAGCGTTGGACGGTGCCGATCGACGTCGTCCGCCACGACGCGCTTCCGCTCGTCCTGGCCCGGCGGCGGGCCGCCGGCGACGAATCGATCCACCCGACGACCGTCGAGGCGCTCGTGCGCGAGGAGAACGTGCCAGAGTTCTTCGCCTACCACCTCGCGATGGCCCACCGGTTCTACCGCGACGTGCTCGGCTACCCGGCGGGCCGGCTGCGACTGTTCGAAAAGTCGGAGACGGAGCGGGCGTTCTACAACCGGCTCCAGTTCGACGTCGAGGTGAACCTCGACAGCCTCGGAGGGTTCCGGGAGGTCGGGGCCGTGCATTATCGGGGCGACTACGACCTCTCCCGGCACAGCGCTGGGAGCGGGCGCGACCTCGCGGTGACGACCGGGGACGGCCGTCGGATCGTTCCCCACGTCCTCGAGCTCACGTTCGGCGTCGACCGCAACCTCTGGGCGCTCGCCGACCTCCACCTCGTCCGGGACGGGGAGCGGACCGTCTGGAAGCTCCCGCCGTACCTCGCCCCCCTCCAAGTCGCCGTCTTTCCGCTGCTCAAGAAGGAGCACGGTCCGGTCGCCCGAACGATCGCGGAGGAGCTGCGCGGCGAAGGATGGGCCGTCGAGTACGACGACGCCGGCAACGTCGGCCGCCGCTATGCGCGGGTCGACGAGGCCGGGATCCCGTTCGCCGTCACCGTCGACCGGGAGACGATCGAGCCGGGCCCCGCGCAGGGCACGGTGACCGTTCGTCTCCGCGACGATCGCTCGCAGGAGCGGCTCGCCCGCGCCCGGCTCGCCGCGCGGCTCCGGCCGGCGTTCGTCTTCCCGCACCCGCCCCGCGCGGGCTAGACCGCCCGGACGGTCGAGCGCCGTTGGGCAACAACGGCTATATGGCACGTTCCCGTTCTCGGGCCGATGACGACCGGAGGCGGTCCTCCCCCGGCCCCGTCGGGTCCCTCGCTCGCCTCGTTGCGGGCGAGCCGGTGGCGAGGCGAAGCATACGGCGACGTGACGAAGCTGCGCGAGATCGCGGCCCGCCACCAGCAGGCCGCGACGCGGGCCCGCGAGCGCGCGGCCCGCCTCTCGACCAAGATCGAGCGGATCCGCCACCAGGCGACGGTCCTCCGCGAGAAGGCCCAAGCGAAGCGGAACGAGATCCCCGGCGTCGAGCAGGAGATCCAGCAGCTCGAAAGCGAGGCGAAGGCGGCCGGGTCGACGGGTGGCTCGGACCTGACGGCGCTGCAGTACCGCATCCGTAAGCTTCAGCAGCGGATCGCCAACCTCGAGAACGCGGCCGGTCGCCTCGAGCTCCGGGCGACGCAGAAAGCCCAGCGGGCCGCCGAACTCAAGGTGAAGGAGGACCGATTCCTCGAGGTCGCGTCGGCCGAGGAGGCGGAAGCGCAGGCGTTCGTCCGGCGCGCCGACCGCCTCCAAGCGGTCCTGGAGAGCGAGCTCCCGACCCCGCCCGCGCCGAGCCCCCCCGCGACGAACGGCGACAGCGCCCCGCCGTCGGCATGAAACTGATCGTCACGGTCGGGATGCCGGGCTCGGGGAAGGACGAGCTCACCGAGATCGCCCGGAGCATCGGCCTCGCCACGCTCAAGATGGGCGACCTCGTCCGGGACGAGACGCGTCGCCGAGGGCTGCCGCTCACTAACGCGAACCTCGGCCGGGTCGCGAGCGAGGAGCGCGACCGCCACGGCCCGGGGATCTGGGCGCAGCGGGCGGTGCCGAAGCTCACCGAGACCCGGACGCTCGTCGACGGCTGCCGCTCCGACACGGAGGTCGCCGTCTTCCGCCACCATTTCGGCGATCTCTTCGTGCTCGGCATCTACAGCTCCCCGTCGACCCGGGCCGCGCGGCTCGCGAAGCGCGGCCGGGACGACGACAGCCTCGAAGCGTTCTACGAGCGCGACCGCCGAGAGCTCAAGTGGGGGATCGGCAACGCGTTCACCCTCGCCGACGGGATGATCGTGAACGAGGGGACGATCGAGGAGTTCCGCACGGAAGCCCGTCGTCGCCTCGTGGCGATCCTCGACGAAGACGACTGACCGTCCGCGCGACCAAGGCGTCAGGCGCCCGGGGCGCCGGTCGCGAGCGCCCGGTGCACGCGTTCGAGCCGCTCCCGATCGAGGACGAGCGCGACCCGGCTCCGCCCGCGGGCGAAGTCGGTCGCGGCCCGGACGAGGTGGGCGTCCTTCGCCGCGCGGTAGCGGCGCGAGCCCGCGCCGACGTCGATCGTGTCCTCCCACGCCGCGACGAACTCGTCCGGGCTCGCCGGCTCGGGCGGATGGTGGGCGAGGCCGCGCTCCCGCAGGGTCCGACGAACGAGCTCGACGTAGCCGATATGCTCCGTGAACCACTCCGCCGTCGCGTCGTCCCGGGGGTCGAGCGGCTCGACCGGCACGTTCCGATCGACGGCCCAGCCGATCGCTTCCACCATCGTCGGGTTCGGCACGCGAACCTCCCCGAACCGGACGAGCCCCCGGATCTCGCTCCACTCGGTCGACGCGAGCGGTACGACCGGCTCGGCCCGGGCGTCGACGAAGTACTCCCGGTAGCCGCGGAACTCCTCCGGCGAGAGGGCGAGGCCGACCGCGTCGGGCGCAAGGTCGTAGAGCTCGCGAGAGACGCGCCGCGCCTCCGCGACGAGGCCGCGAACGGCGCCGACGAGCACGATCGGCGTACCGGGCACCGCCGCCCGGATCACGCCCCGCTCCGCTCGATCAGGATCTCGAGCAGCGCCTCGGGATCCCGGTGGCGCTGGAGCTCCCCCATCGACAGGATCGGCAGTCCCTCCAGCGAGGCGCGCGTGCGGTCCTCCCGGACGACGAACATCGCGTGGCCCTCGGCGACGCGGGCGATCCCTTGCAGGATCGGCGCCCGGTGGTGGGCGGCCCGCAACGTCCCGATCCCGGTCAACAGGATCTCCGGGTCGGAATCCGGGGTTCGGCTGAACGCGTCGAACGGAGCGCGGGTCGTCACGACGACCTGAAGGCCGAGCCCCCCGAGCTGACGAAGGACGCGGTCCCGCAACGGGTCGCCCGTGGAGACCCACTCCGACCGCCGGGGCGCGCCGGCGCCGTCGCGCGGTGGCTCGGACTCGCCCGAACCGGCCCCGGATTCGACTGAAGGCGGTTCGAACAGATCGAACGGGACGACGATCGGCTCGTCGAGCCACGTCTCGATCCGCTCGACGACGTCGACCTCGGCGCCGCCGCCGTCCTCGTACAGCTGGATCGTCCGCCGAGAGACGCGGGCGATCTCGGCGAGCGCCCCGAGCGATAGGCCGCGCTCCTCGCGCAGCTGGCGCAGGCGCTTGCCGTCGATCCGGGCGTAGATGCCGCCGGGGCTCGAGACGAGGAACGGCGGCAGACCTTTCTCGACGTAGTCGCGGAGGGTTTCCGTCGCGATGATCGGAATCCCGTAGCGCATGTAGACGACGCCCGGCTCGAGCTCGCTGGCGCCCGACGTCCGACCGACCACGAGCCCGACCGCCGGGAATAGCTCGCTGAGCCGGCGCAGCCGTTCGGCCTCGTCGGCGTCGAACGCGTCGATGTTCTTCAGCACCTTGACGAGCAGGAACAACGAGTCGCGTCGCGCCGCCAAATCGAAGCTCGACGGGCGGATGCCGTGGGTGACGGCGACGTAAAAGCCCGAGCGCTCGAGCATCTCGCGCAGCTCGTCGATCGCCTGGTCGCGGGATCGCTCCATCGTCCCTCCTCGAGACAATTGAGGGGAGCCAGGTATATAAATCTCCGAGGGAGGGTCGGCGGCGCTGCGCCGCCGCGGGCCCGGGCTCCATCACCGTGAATACGGACGGTCGCTCCGCCTCCGTCGTGCGACCGATCGTCCGACCGATCCCCGACCGGCCCCTCCTCGTCCTCGAGCCGACGCGGACGGAGCGAAGCCGCTCGCTCGTGCTCGCCGACCTTCACCTCGGGCAGGGCGGAGGACCGAAGCAGCCGGCCGGACCCCCGGAAGGATCGGCCGACCGACTCGCCGAAACCGTCGTCGCCGCGGCCCGCCACGAACGGGCCCGGCGCGTGATCGTCATCGGGGACGTGAAACACCCGATCGTCGGCACGCCTCCGTGGCTGCGGCCGGTGGTCTTCTCGTTCTTTGCCCGCCTGCTCGAATCGGGCCTCGACCCGGAGGTCGTGCTCGGCAATCACGATGTCGGGCTCGTCCCGTACCTCCCTCGGGAGGTGGCGGTGCACCCGTCGACCGGGATCGTGGCGCACGGCGTCGGCCTCACCCACGGCCACCGCTGGCCGTCCCCCGCCGTGCGACGCGCCCCGGTCGTCGTCGTCGGCCACCTCCACCCCGGGGTTCGCCTCGCTCCGACGGCCGATCTGCCGAGCCCGAAGCTCCGATGCTGGGTTCGGGCCCGTCGAACCTCGAGCAGGCCGGCCCGCTCCTCCGAACCACTTGGACTGCTCGCGGAGGAAGTGATCGTCGTCCCCGCCTTCCACCCGCTGAGCGGCACCGAATCGCTCAATCGGGAACGCCCCGGGCGAAACCGATCGTTCCTCGTCGCGCGGTTCCTCGGCGGCCGGGTGGCGCGCGCCTACCTGCTCGACGGGACCGACCTCGGAGTGTTGCGCACCCTCACGACGGTCGACCGCGCCTGAGCACGTCGACGAGGTCGTCGGCCCGCTCGACCGGGGGAAGGCAGGCCCGCTCGAAGCAGACGAGCGCTCGCGGATGGTCCCCGCCCCCCGCCGCGGAAGCGCCCGGCGGGAGCCCGAACGGCTCGTCGACCGGCTCGGTGTGGACCCAGAGGTCGGGGTGTCCGCTCGCGTACGCCCGAGCGGCCCACGCGCCGGCGTCGGCGCCGGCCCCCTCGATCACCACGGTGGCGGGCGGCACCGCGAGTGTGCGGGCGGCCCACGCGGCCCCGCCCGCGAACAGCCCGGCCCCGTCGAGCCGGCCCGCGATGCGCTCGAGGAGCGAGCGGGCGCGCCCCCTCCCTTGGGGGTCGTGGACGAGCGAACCCCAGCGGATCCACGCGAGCGCCACGGCCACGTTCGCCGATAGGTTCGGAGCGTCTTCGACGGGGTACGACGGGGCCGCGATGCTCCCGACGAGCGGTCCGTCGTACAGCCGGGGGGCAAGGTCCCGGGCGAGCCCGGTCTCGTCGACGAACTCCCGGTCGATGAGTTCGAGCAGCGACCGGCCTGCCTCGACGTACCGACGATCCGCGAGGACGCCCCCGAGCTCGACGAGCCCGAGCGCCATCTCCGCTTGGTCGTCGAGGTGACCCGCGCCGACTCCGCCGGATCCCGCGAGCCGATGGGCGACGCCACGCTCCGGTGAGAACCCGTCGGCGAGCCACCGGTCGGCCGCGCGCCGCGCCCGAAGCAGCCACGAACGGTCGCCGATGCGCGGGGCGGCCCGTGCGAGCGCCCGGATCCAGGCGCCGTTGACGCTCGCGAAACAGGCCCGGTCGACGAGCGGTTTTCGCCGACGCTCGCGGAGCGCGCGGAGGCGCTCCCTAAGCGCGGCCCATCGGGCGTCGGGGCTACCCTCGGTCGGGCGGCCCGCGAGCGCCTCGGCCGGCGAGACGAGCCGGAAGAGGACGTTGCGCTCCGGGTCGTGGGGCATTCGGCCGTCCGTGTCAATCCCGAAGCACCGGACGGCGAGGCGGAACTCCTCCTCGGAAAGTTCGCGCTTGAGCTCGGCCCGGGACCAGGTGTAGTAGCTTCCGTCGTCCCCGGGCGCATTGTCGGCGTCTTGGCTCGTTCCGAAGCCGCCCGACGGATCCTCGAGCTCGCGGCTCGCCCAGTCGACGATCCCGCGGGCGACCTCGCCGAAGTTCGGGTCGGGCCATCGGGCGGCCGCCTCGGCGTAGACGGCCAAGAGCGCGGCGTTGTCGGCCGCCATCTTCTCGAAATGGGGGACGTGCCATCCCTCGTCGACCGCGTACCGGTGGAACCCACCGCCGACTTGGTCGTAGATGCCGCCCGCGGCCATTCGTTCGAGCGTCTCTCGCAGTTGCCGGGCGACCCGGCCGTCTCCCTGCACGAACGCGTCGGACAACCAGAACTCGAGGGCGGCCGGATGCGGGAACTTCGGTCCGCCCCCGAAGCCGCCGTACACGGGGTCGTACCCGCCGTCGAGCGCTTCGCCGACGCGGTCGGCGAACGTCGAAAGATCGACGCGGGCCCGGGCGGGCGCGCCCACTCCGCGATCGAGCGCCTCCTTCACGGCCCGGACCGTGCTCGCGATCGCGTCCGGTTCGTCCCGGTACTGGCGCGCGACCTCTGCCAATACCCGGCGGAACCCCGGGCGGCCGTAGCCGTCCGTCGGCGGGAAGTACGTGCCGCCATAGAACGCCGAGCCGTCCGCGGTCAGGAACGCCGTGAGCGGCCATCCCCCCTCGCCCGTGAGCGCGTTCACTTCGCGCTGGTAGCGACGGTCGACCTCGGGGTGCTCGTCGCGGTCGACCTTGACGGCGATGAACCCCTCTTCGATGCGCCGGACGACCTCGGGGTCGACGTACGTCCCTTCGTCCATCACGTGGCACCAGTGGCACCAGACCGCGCCGATGTCGAGGAGGACCGGCCGGCCCGTCTGACGGGCGAGCCGGAACGGCTCGTCGCCCCACGGGTGCCAGTCGATCGGCTGGTCGGCGGCGCTGCGGAGGTAGGCCGACGACGCCGAGGCGAGCCGCGAAGCCCGACGGCGGGGGCGGTCGATAGGAGAGGTGGCCATCGCCGTCGTTCGGCCGCGCCGAGCCTTACCGTTGTCGCTCCGGGCGAGCCGGGGATACCGGGGGCAGCGACGGGTCGCTACCGGCTGAAGGCGACGTTAGCGCTCGCGCTTTTCTTATAAAGGGGACCTCGGTGCCGTCGCGAGGACCCGAGATGGAGATGCAACCGGGCCAGATGGCCTACGACCGGGCAATCACCGTCTTCTCCCCGGACGGACGGCTGTTCCAGGTCGAGTACGCCCGCGAAGCCGTCCGGCGGGGAGCGACCACCGCCGGCGTCACCTACGACAACGGGGTCGTGCTGGTCGCGGACCGACGGATCCCGAACCCGAAGCTCGCCGAGCCCGCGAGCCTCGAGAAGATCCACGTGCTCGACGAGCACGTGGCCTGTGCCACCGCGGGGCTCGTCGCCGACGCCCGGGTGCTGGTCGACTTCGCCCGCCTGCAGAGCCAGATCAACCGGGTGACGTACTCGGAGCCGATCTCGGTCGAACTGCTCGTCCGGAAGATCTGCGACTACAAGCAGCAGTACACGCAGTACGGCGGGGTTCGTCCGTTCGGCACGGCCCTCTTGGTCGGCGGGTACGACGCGAGCGGGGTCCACCTGTTCGAGACGGAGCCGTCGGGCTCGCTCACGAGCTTCAAGGCGTCGGCGACGGGCGGCAACAAGGGCCCGGTGATGGAGGTCCTCGAGCAGAAGTACAAGCCCGGTCTCGATCGAGAGTCGGCGATCGCCCTCGCCCTCGAGGGGCTCAAGGCCGCTCTCGAGGAGGGGGCGACGCTCGCCCAGGTCGAGGTGCTCACGATCGACCGCGGCGCGGGCATCCACCGGCTCACCCCCGAAGAAACCCAGAAGTACGTGGCCCGCCTGTCGTCGGGGGGCGGCTCGACGCGCGCCGGACGGTCGTAAGCAGTCCGACCCGCGTCCCCGGATCGAGGGCGCATGGTGAAGGTCGACGATGCCGTGATCGCCCGGTGGGAGACCCAGGGCTCGCGGTTCGAGGTGCTGGTCGACCCCGACGCGGTCCAAGCGATCAAGGACGGTCGGGACGTCGACCTGACCGACAAGCTCGCGCTCGACCAAGTCTTCAAAGATGCGAAACGGGGCGACAAGATCTCCGAAGAGCATCTCGAGCGGACGTTCCACACCCGCCACATCCCCTCGATCGCGAAGACGATCATCCAGAAGGGCGAGGTGCAGGTGACGACCGAGCAGCGCCACAAGCTCCAGGCGGCGAAGCTCCGGCAGATCGTCGCGACGATCGCGCGCAACGCGATGAACCCGCAAACCGGCGCGCCGCACCCTCCCGCGCGCATCGAGGCGGCGATGGCGGAGGCCCGGATCCACGTCGACCCGTTCCGACCGGTCGACGCCCAGGTGCAGGAGGTGCTCCAGAAGCTTAGGCCGCTCCTCCCGATCCGCTTCGACGTCGCGAAGGTGAAGATCCGCCTGCGCGGCAGCGACTACCCGAAGGTCGTCGGCGACCTGAAGGGGCTCGGGCGGATCGTCCACGAGGAGTGGCTCTCCGACGGCAGCTGGTCGGGCGTCCTCGAGATTCCGGCCGGGGTGCAGACCGAGCTCTACGAGAAGCTCAACGCGCGCACCAAAGGCGCTGCCGAGACCGCTTTAGTTAAATAGCGACCCCTTGTCCGACCCGCCGGTGCGGACAGTACAATGGGTAGAGGACGTCATCGGCCCGGCCGCCGGGGTGGCGGCCCGTCTACGGGCCGTTCTTCGGAGTCGCCGCGCTCACTAGTCTTGCCCGGCGAGGCGGTCGCCGGGAGCGGGATGCGACCCGGCCGCGGCACCTACCGCGTGGGCGACACGATCTACGCGAGCATCCTCGGCTACTACGATCCTCGCCCCCCGGTCGCCCAGGTGATCCCCCTCGCGGGCCGCTATATCCCTCGCCCCGGCGACACCGTGATCGGGACGGTCACCGACGCGCAGGGAACGTTCTGGCTGCTCGACGTCGGCGCTCCGCGCTGGGCGCCGCTCCACATCACGGGCACGCCGTGGAAGGTCGAGGTCGGGGAGACGCAGCGCTACCTGCATGTCGGCGATGCGGTCCTCGTCCGGGTCGAGAGCCTCGACCCGACCGGCCGGATCGGCGTGACGATGCTCGGCGAAGGGCTGGGCAAGCTCGACGGCGGGACGATCGTGACGATCTCCCCAGCGAAGGTCCCCCGCGTGATCGGGCGGCGGGGATCGATGATCGAGACGATCACGCGGATGACCGGCGCCGAAGTTGCGATCGGCCAGAACGGTCGGATCTGGGTCTCGGGAACTCCCGACGCGATCGAGCGGGTGTCGGAGGCGCTGCGGATGATCGACGAGGAAGGCCACCGCCGCGGGCTCACCCAGCGGGTCGAAGGGTACCTGACCGCCACCAGCGCCCGCGCCCCCCCGCTTATCGATCCGCGGCTTCCGTCCGTCGTCCAGCGGCTCCACGAGCCGCGCGCCGCCGACGGCGCCGAAGAGCCGGCGGGCCCCGACGACGACGGCCCGTCCTCGTCGGCGGAGCCGTCATCTCACGAGTACTGAACCGCGAGGAGGCAACAACGATGGGAACCGTAGGAGCGAAGGACGTACCGGTGCTGATGAGCCCGGACGGGTTGCGGATCGACGGACGACGGGAGGACGAGATTAGGCCGATTCGGATCGTGGCGGGCGCGCTCCGCCAAGCCGATGGGTCGGCGTTCGTCGAGTGGGGGCACAACAAGGTGATGGCGGCGGTCTATGGGCCCCGGGAGGTCCATCCGCGCCACCTCCAGGAGAACCACAAGGCGATCGTGCAGTGCCGCTACAACATGGCGGCGTTCTCAGTCGACGAGCGCAAGCGCCCCGGTCTCGACCGGCGCTCGCAGGAGATCTCGAAGGTGATCGGGGAGGCGTTCGAATCGGTCGTCTTTGCCGAGGAGTTTCCGCGGACGAGCATCGACGTCTACATCGAGGTGCTCCAGGCGAACGCGGGGACGCGGTGCGCGGGGCTCGTCGCCGCGTCGGTGGCGCTCGCGGACGCGGGTATCCCGATGGTCGACCTGCTGCCCGCGGTGGCGGTCGGCAAGGTCGCGGGCGAGATCGTCCTTGACCTGAAGAAGGAGGAGGACAACTACGGCGAGGCCGACCTTCCGATGGCGCTCGTCCCGCAGTCCGGCCGGCTCGTCCTCTTGCAGATGGAAGGCCACCTGACCCGGGAGGAGCTCGCCAAGGCGCTCGACCTCGGCGTCCAAGGCTGCCGGGAGGTCCACGCGAAGATGAAGGAGGCGTTGCGCACCCGCTACGCCGAAGGCGACGGAGGGGCGGCATGAGCGACACGTTGAGCGCCGAGATCCTCACCAGCCACATCCTCGACCTCGCGCACTCGGGCAAGCGGGTCGACGGCCGAGGGCCGGACGACTACCGGCCGGTGCGCATCGAACCCGGCTTCGTCGCCAGCGCGGACGGTTCCGCGCTCGTCCACCTCGGGGACACCAAGGTGCTGGCGGGCGTGAAGCTCGAGCCGGGAAAGCCGTTTCCCGACACCCCGAACGCCGGGGTGCTCACGACCAACGCCGAACTCGTCCCGCTGAGCTCCCCGATGTTCGAGCCGGGTCCGCCGACCCCGACGGCGATCGAGGTAAGCCGGGTGGTCGACCGGGCGATCCGGGCCGCCGAAACGATCGACCTCACCAAGCTCTGCATCACGCCGGGGGAGAAGACGTGGGTTTGCTACGTCGACCTCCACGTCCTCGACCACGGGGGGAACCTGATCGACGCGGCCCTCCTCGCGGGGGTCTCGGCGCTCGCGCACACGACGCAACCGCTCGTCCGGTTCGGCCTCGGGGCCGCCGACGTCCCGCTCGAAGTCGACCACTTCCCGATCGAGTGCACGTTCGTCCGGCTCGGTGACACGATCGTGGTCGACCCGACGGTCGACGAAGAGCGGGCCGGACAGGGGCGGCTCACGATCGCGACCGACGAGGTCGGGCGGATCGTCGCGATGCAGAAGGGACGGGTCGGGGCGTTCTCCCCGGACGACGTCAAGGAGCTCGTCGACCGCGCGTTCCGCCACGGGGACCGGCTGCGGTCGCTCGCGCGCGGGGGAGGGACCGGCGCATGAGCCAGCGGACGAAGAAGGTCGGCCCGACCGGCTGGATGGGGGCCCGCTATGGGATCCGCATCCGCCGCCGGGTCCTCGACCTCGACCGGGCGCGCCAGGCCGCGTCGCCGTGCCCCAAGTGCTCGACCGTGACGGTCCGCCGCCGAGCGAGCGGCGTCTACGAGTGCACGCGGTGCAAGACTCGGTTCGCTTCGAACGCGTACGTCTTTGCGCCGGCGCCGTCGATCACCCGGACCGAAGCGCCGTCGACGACGGCGCCGGGGACCGGCAAATCTTAAGCCGCCGGAGCGGGAGCCGGGCGCGCGATGTTCCGTTGCATCCGGTGCGGAGAGCCGCTGCCGTCCGACTCGAACCTCTTTGGGGTTCGGTGCGACAACTGCGGCGGGAAGATCTTCACGAAGGAGCACCCGAACGTCAAGAAGGTGCTCAAGGCCCGCTGAGCGCGGCCGCGGACGCTCCCCGGCCCGCGGCCACCGCGCGGTCGCCGACCGCTCTCGCGAGCGCTTAAGCGGCGGGGGGTGTGGCCGACACGATGGACGACGGCCGCCTCCCCACCGGAGCGAAGGAGCTCGACCACCTGCTCGGCGGCGGCGTCGAGCCCGACTGCGTCACGGAATTCTACGGGGAGGCCGGGAGCGGCAAGACGATCGTCTGCCTCGAATTGACCCGGCGGGTCGCCCTCGAGGGCCGGTGGGTCTTCTACATCGACACGGAAGGCCTCAGCTCGGAGCGGCTGCGCCAGATCGCCGGCCCGGACTTGGACCGGCTCGTCCGCCATCTGTGGGTCGCGACCCCGAAAGATCTCGCCGAGCAGACCCGGGCGGTGCGCGCCGCCTGCGCGATGACCCGGGAGGCTCGGCGGCCGGTCGGCCTCATCGTGGTCGACTCCGCCACCCAGTACTACCGGCTCGCTCTCGGGGGGTCGACGGAGGACGACGCCCGGTTCGACCTCGGCCTCGAGCTCGCGGAACTCGTCACGACGAGCCTGGCGCATACGGTGCCGGTCGTCGTCACCAACCAAGTCTGGCGCAACCCCCGGGACGGACGGCTCGAGCCGCTCGGCGGCTCCTACCTCGCCCACGCGGCGAAGACGATCGTCCGCTTCGAGAAGGTCGGGCCCGGCGTCCGCCGGGCGATCCTCGTCAAGCACCGATCCCGGCCCGAAGGCTCCGCCGAGTTCCGGATCACCTCGTCCGGTATCGACTGAGCAGCCGGATTGCCAAACGGAGATAAGCGGCCACGTGCTACGACCCGCGTGGTCGAACTGTTGGAGGCGGCCGAGCTCTCCACTCCGATCGGCGTCTTCGCGGTCGTCTACGAGGGGCGCGCGGTCTACCGGGTCGACCTGATCGAGCGGGGGGCGCCCGCGCCGGCGCTCGCGGTCGGCGCCGTCCGCCGCAAGCCGCCGTTTCCGCCCGGCAGCCCTCCGCGGCAGCTGGACGAGTACTTCCGGGGCCGGCGGATCACGTTCGACGTCGATCCGCGGCCGGACTCGGCCTCCGCGTTCGACCGAAAGGTCTGGAAGACGCTCGAGGGCGTCCCGGCCGGATCGACGATCACCTACGGAGAGCTGGCCCGTCGCGCCGGATTCCGCGGCGCCGCGCGCGCCGTCGGGGGCGCGATGGCCCGCAACCCGATCCCGATCATCGTCCCGTGCCACCGGGTGGTCGGGCAGGACGGACGGATCACCGGCTACGGCCTCGGCCTCTGGCGCAAGCGCTGGCTGCTCGAACGCGAGGGAGCCTGGCCGCTGCGCTCCCGCTCGGCCGAAGGCCCCCGGCCCCGGGGGCAACGGACCCTCGACGAGCTCGCGGCCTCCAAGCTCGAGCGGCGGCAGGTCGGCGCTCGGGCGCCGCCGGCAAGCCCGCCGGGCGCCGCCGCCTCGGGCGGCGCGGCGCCGGCGACCTAAGTTACTACACGGCGTAGTAACTGGGCCCGCGCGGCTGTTTTCGATGCGCGGGAGACGGTCGCCGGTCGGCTCGATCGTCACCCGGCGTAGTACGCGGCGTCGTACGGCTCGGGCTTGAGCCCGCGCCGCTGGCGGACCTCCGCCACGACCGCGGCCTGCATCTCCGTCGGGACCGGCTCGAAGCCCATCGATTCGGTCGCCCAAAGGACCTTGCCGGCGGTGGCGCTGCGGATGTCGGAGGCAAACCCGAACATCTCGGCGACCGGCACCTTCGCGACGATCGTCTGGAGGTCGCCGACGCTCGTCATGTCCAGGATCTCGCCGCGGCGGCGCTGCAGCTCCCGCGTCGCTCCCGAGAGGACGTCCTGCGGAACGTTGACCGTCACCTTCTGGAACGGCTCGAGCAGCACGCGGCCGGCGAGTACCATCGCGCCGTAGATACCGCTGCGGGCCGCCGGAATCGTCTGCGCCGGTCCGCGGTGGATCGAGTCCTCGTGGAGCTTCGCGTCGACCAAGCGCACCTTGAGGCCGTGGACCTTCTCGTTCGCGAGCGGCCCGCGGTTCATCGCTTCCTTGAACGCGTCGATGATCAGCTCCATCGTCTCGTTGAGGTACTGGATCCCCTTGGTGACGTCGAGCAGCAGGTTCGTCCCCTCGACCGCCGTGAGTCCGCGGCCTTCCTCGCGCGGAAGGCCGAGCCCTTCAAGCTTCGTGACGAGGGTCTTGAGGTCTTTGAACGACTTGCCCTGGGGGATCTCGCCGTCCTTGATCGCCCGGACGACCGGCTCGGGGAGCGGCTCGACCTCGAAGTAGAAGCGGTTGTGCTTGTTCGGCGACTTCCCCTCGAACGGGCCGCCCGGCCCGCGCACCGTCTCCCGATAGACGACGATCGGCTTCGACGCCTGGATCTCGACCTTGTAGTCGTTGACGATCCGGTACTGGGTGATCTCGAGGTGGAGCTCGCCCATGCCGGACAAGAGGTGCTCGCCGGTCTCGGGGTTGATCTCGACGCGCAGACTCGCATCCTCCTTCGCGACCTTCCGCATGACCTCGATCAGCTTCGGAAGGTCGCCCATATGCTTCGGTTCGATGGCGACGGTGACGACCGGCTCGGAGACGTGCCGGATCTCCTCGAACGGGACCATGTCGGGCAGGGTCGACATCGTCGTCCCCGCGAACGCGTCGGACAAGCCGATCACCGCGGCGATGTTCCCCGCGGTCACTTCGTCGACCATGAGACGTTCGGGGCCCATGAACAGCGAGACGTGCTGCACCCGGTCCTTCGTCTTCGTTCCCGCGACGTAAAGCTCCATTCCCTTCGTCAGGCGCCCGGAAAAGACCCGCCCGGTGGCGATCTCCCCCGCGCTCGGGTCCATCGTGATGTCCGTCACCATGAAGGCGGTCGGACCGTCGGTCGACGTGGAGATCATCGACTGGCCGATCGGGCTGGTCGGCTCGCCGCGCCAGATGTTCGGGATCCGGTAGCGCTGCGCCGTCTTCGGGCTTGGCAGGTGGCGGACGACCATGTCGAAGACGACGTCGTTGATCTTCGCTCGCTGGGCGATCTCGCGGGAGCGGCCGGTCGAGACGTACTCGATGATGTCCGGGAACTTCACGCCGGTCCGCTGCATGTACGGGACGCTGATCGCCCAGTTCTCGTATCCGGAGCCGAACGCCACCGACCCGTCGCGGGCGTCGACCATCCAGTCGTCGACGAACTCCTCGGGCGCCATCCGGCGGATCAGCTCGTTCACCTCGGCGATGATCGTCGCGAACCGCTTCTGGAGCGACTCGGGGGTCAGCTTGAGCTCCTTGATCGCGCGGTCGACCTTGTTGATGAAGAGGACCGGCTTCACCTTCTCCCGCAGGGCCTGCCGCAGCACGGTCTCGGTCTGGGCCATGACCCCCTCCACGGCGCAGACGACGACGACCGCGCCGTCGACGGCCCGCATCGCGCGGGTGACGTCCCCGCCGAAATCGACGTGGCCGGGCGTGTCGATCAGGTTGATCAGGTACGGCTGGCCCTCGAATTCGTGGACGATCGTCACGTCGGCGTTGTTGATCGTGAGGAGTCGGGCCTGCTCCTGTTCGTCGAAGTTCAGGTAGAGCTGCTTGCCCGCGAGCTCGTTCGAGATCATCCCCGCGGCGGCGAGGAGGTTGTCGCTCAGCGTGGTCTTCCCGTGGTGGATATGGGCGACGATCCCGATGTTCCGGATCTGGTCGATGTTGTGCATCATCTCGGGAATGGCCTTCGCCAGCTCGCTTCGAATATGCGTCATGACCGTCTCTCCGCTCTCAGGGCCTACCGGGCCGACTGGGCGACGCGCTCGACTTCTTCCTTGCGACCGACCGCGAAGCTCGTCAGATCCCCCTTCGCGGCGAGCGCGATCTCGTGGGCGAGGCAGGAGTGGATCGGCTTGGTCGACTTGTGGGACGCCTGGATCGCCCCCAAGGCGAGGTTGCGGATGGCGACCGAGACGCGGCGGCTCGGGGACGAGTCGACGGCCCGCGGAACGGAGATCCCACCGAATTGAAGCCGGGTGACCTCCTCGCGAGGCGCGGCGTTCTCCACCGCGTTCACGAGCAGCTGGAGCGGATTCGCCTTCTCTTGAGCGGCGAGCTCGTCAAACGCCTGGCGAACGGTCGAGATCGCCTTCGACTTCTTGCCGGTGAACTTCCCGCCCTTCATCAGGTGGTTCGCGAGCCGCTCCACGAGGTGCATCCGGGTCTTCTGGAACGGGCGGCCCGAGAGCTTCCCCTCGGTGTGCGGGCTGTACGTCGGGTGGAGGTAGAGGTACGGACCGAGCCCCGGGTCGTGCACTTCGATCCCCTCGAACGGATACTTGCCGAAGAGCGGCGGGAGCGCGAACGGGGGCGGCGGGGGCGCCTCGGGACGGGCGATTTCGGGCGCCGGGGCGTCGGCGGGCTCCGGCTCCGGGCGGGAGGGAGTGGCGCTCATCGCTGCGGCTTCTCCTTGCGGCCGCGCACCAGCTCATCGAGCGATACGCCGTTCACTTTGATCACCTTGTAGCGGACCCCGGGGATGTCGCCGTACGACCGGCCCATCCGCCCTCCGATCCCTTCGACCATCACTTCGTCATGCTCGTCGATGAAGCTGATGGCGCCGTCGCCGACGGCGAACGCCGTGACCTGCCGGCCGTTCTTGATCAGCTGGACCTTGACGCACTTTCGGATCGCGGAGTTCGGCTGCTTCGCCTCCACGCCGACCTTCTCGATGACGATGCCCCGGGCCTGCGGCGCTCCCTCGAGCGGGTCCGATCGCTCCTTGAGGTGCAGGGTCCGCCGCTTGTAGTAGCGGTCCGACCAGCGTCGCCGCTGGCGAAGCTGCGTGAGCTTGCCGGCGGTATGAAGTCCGGACGGGGGCGTCATCGCTGGGAAGAGGGGCCGAGCCACAGGGCCATGCTATATAAGATTCGTCCCGAAAACACGGCGTCGGTCGTACAAGAAGCCTAACCGATCCGTCGCCTCGGGGGGTCGTGGGTCCGGGGGAAAGCACGGTCGGGGCGTCCGCGTGGGCCACCCTGCAGGCCGAGATCGAGCGGTGCGTCCGCTGCCCATTGCACGCGACGCGACAGCGCGTGGTCGTCTATCGGGGCTCGGCGTCGCCCCTCGTCCTCTTTGTCGGGGAGGCCCCGGGGGCCGCCGAAGACGCCGCCGGGCGACCGTTCGTGGGCCGTGCCGGCCAACGCCTCGACCGCGCGGTGGCGGCCCTGGGCCTATCGGCGGCGGAGTACGGGATGCTGAACCTGATCAAGTGCCGGCCCCCGGCGAACCGGTACTCCCCGATCGCGGCCGCGCGCTGCCGTCCGTTTCTCGACCGCCAGCTGGAGCTGCTCCGACCTCCGATCGTCGTTCCGCTCGGCCGCCACGCGCTCCGAGCGTTCGACCCGAGCGCCCCGCCGATCTCGCAGGCCGCGGGGCGCCCTCGGCGAGTGGGCGGGACAACGCTGTTTCCGCTCATCCACCCCGCGGCCGTCCGTTCGCACGCCACTCGCGAGCGCTGGGAGCACGATCTCGAACGGTTCGGCCGATGGCTCGCCGCTCGCCGATGGACGCGGCGACCGTCCCAGAGGATTTAACGCCCGGCCTCCTCTCGGGCTCGTGGAGACGTTTCGCCTCTTCCTGTTGGGAGGGTCGTACCAACGCACCGACAACGGCGTGGTGGTCGAGTTGTTCGGCCGCACGCCGGACGGCCGCGCGGTGGTCGGCCGGTACTACGATTTCCTACCGTACTTCGAGCTGATCGAGCCGACCGAGGCGAACCGCGCGAGCCTTGACGCCGACCCCGAGATCGTCCGGTGGGAACCCGTCGAGCGGTGGATCGGCAGCCGGCGGCGCCCCGGGATCCGGGTCACCCTCCGCTCGCCGTGGAAGGTTCCCGAGTACCGCGATCGGTTCCGTCGACCGAACGACGACGCGAGCGTGCTCGCGTGCGACATCCCGTTCGTGCACCGATTCCTCTACGACAAGCGGCTCGGCCTCACGGTCGAGTTCGACGGCGAGCCGGAGCCGGAGGAGATCCGCAGCCGCTACACGGTCCCCACCGTCGTTCGGATCGCCCACGGCGACGGGCGGGAGATCCGCCCGTGCGACCCGTTCCGCCCCCCGCTCCGGGTCCTCGCCTTCGACATCGAGAACGCGATCCGGGACCGGACGATCTTCACCATCTGTTGCGATGCCGTCGGGGGGGCGCGCCCCCCGAAGACGTACCGCCTGCGGGAGTCGGACGAGCGGGCGCTCCTCGAAGCGTTCTGCCGGGTGGTCCAAGACGACGACCCCGACGTGATCACCGGCTACAACATCGGCGGCTACGACTTGCCCCTCTTGGTGGAGCGAGCCCAAGCGCTCGGCCTCGCCTCCCTCCCCCTCGGCCGCGACCGAAGCGGGCCGAGAGACGCCGGCGAGCGCCTCTGGCGGGTGAGCGGACGGGTCATCGCCGACGCCTGGTGGTCCGCCCGCCGGGACCTGCGGCCCAAGCAGGAGACGCTGCAATACGTCGCCCGCACCCTGCTCGGGGAATCGAAGCTGGACGTCGATCGGCGCCGGATCGAGGAGGAGTGGGCTCGCGACCCGGACCGGGTCGTCGAGTACTGCGTGCGCGACGCGGAGCTCGCGCGACGCATCTTGGAGCGCCTGCGGACGGTGGAGCGAGCCGCCGACCTCGCGACGGTCGCCCACCTCCCGCTCGAGGAGGGACTGAACGGCCGGACCTCGCAGTTCATCGACGCGCTCTTGATCCCCCGGGCCGATCAGGAGGGGGTCGGCGTCCCGCCGAATCACCTCGGCCGTCGGGAAGCCCCGATCGAGGGCGGGTACGTCCACGCGATCCGGCCCGGACTGTACCGCTGGGTCGTCGTGCTCGACTTCAAGTCGATGTATCCGTCGATCATCATCGCCAAGAACCTCTGCTTCACGACGCTCAGCCCGGACGGAACGACCGTCGCGCCCGACGGGACCGCGCGGTTCCTCGCGCCGGAAGTCCGTCGCGGGTTGATTCCCGCGATCCTGAGCGAGCTCCTCCAGGACCGGGAGCGGTTCCGGGCGCTCGCCCGCACGGCCGACTCCGACGATCTGCGGCAGTACTACGACGGGCTCCAGAGCGCGGTGAAGATCCTGATGAATTCGTTCTACGGCGTCCTCGCCTCGAGCTTCTACCGGTTCACCAACAAGGAGATCGGCGCGGCGATCACGGCGTTCGCCCGGGAGGCGATCACGTCGATCATCCGCGCGCTCGAAGCCGAGGGACACCACGTGGTGTACTCCGACACCGACTCCGTCTTCGTCCAGTCGCCCGACGCGTCGCTCGACGGCGCCCGGCGCTTCGGCGAGGAGATCGCCCGGCGCTTCACCCAAGCGGGCGCGACGTTCGAGTTCCAGTCGGTCTACAGCGCCTTCTTCTCGCACGGCGCGAAGAAGCGCTACGTCGGCCGGCAGCTCTGGCCGAAGGAGGAGACGGTCATCCGCGGCTACGAGACCCGACGGACGGACGCGTTCGACTACCAGTCGGAGGCGCTCCTCGAGGTCTTCGACCTCGTCCTCGCGGGCGACACCGACGGCGCCGTTCGCCGGTCGCGAGAGCTCGTCCGAGCGGTCCGGGACGGAGAAGTCCCGATCGAGAAGCTCGTGATCGCCCGGACGGTCCGTCCCGAGGAGGAGTACAACGAAAGCACCCGCGACTCGCTCCCGTTCCTCCGGGTTTACCGTCAGCTCAAGGAGGCGGGCTACGATGTGATCCCCGGTATGAAGGTCGCGTGGATCGTCACCGACTCCCGCGCCACCCCCCAACAGATCGAGCCGTGGATCGAGGGGCCCTTGCATCCGTGCACGCCGGACTGGGCGTACTATGCGGACCGCGTCGCCCAGACCCTCGCGCGCGTGACCGAAGTATTCGACTGGGACGCCGCCGCCCTCCTCCGAGGAAGCCACCAACGCCGCATCACCGAGCTACCGGCCCCGGCGTCCGCGGCGGCCGGGACGCCGCCCGTCACCCTCGACTCTCCCCTCGGCGACGGGTCGCCCCGGCCGAAGCGGCGGACGACCCGGCCGTTGTTCTGAGGTCCGCCGGCGCCGGCGGACAGGCCGGTCAGCTCGAGGGAAGGCGGTTCCACGGCTCGTGCTCGCCGGACGCCGCGGCGACCGCTCCCGCGAGCGCGATCGGGATGCCGGCCAGCGCCGCCCACGGCGGGACGAGGCCGAGCAGCGCAAGCGCGAGGCTGAGGGTGAAGATCGGGATCGTCACCATGAGCAGCGCCGGGAGGAACAACCCGACCCGCTCGATGGAGGAGAAGTAAAGCGCCGGGGCGAGCGTGAACGAGGTGAGGCCCGTGAGCGCGAGCAGCCCGAGGTCGCGGGCGTCGCCGAGGGCGAGCGAGCCGAGGCCGCCGGGGCTGACCGCGGCGACGACCAACGTCGCCCCGGCGGCCGCCGCGAGCGATTGCCCGACGACGGCCGGCCCCGGGGCGCCCCGGTTGGCTCGGGCGGTGAGCAGGAAGTAGAACGCGACCGTGACCGGCACGATCGCGGCGACCAGCCACCCGAGCCCCGCCACGGGCCGGACGGTCGCGCCGCCCACGATCGTGAGGCTCCCGCCAGCGGCCGCCAGCGCGAGGCCGACCCAGAACACCGCCCGCTGGTGCGCGCCGCCCACCGGGGCGAAGAAGGCGAGGACGATGAGCGGGGTCACGACGACGTCGCCGACGAGCGAGAGGAGCGACGCGTCGACCGGCCCGAGGAGGTAGGTCGCCGCCACGACCGAGAACTGCATCCCGACGAGGAGCGCGACGCGTAGGTAGCTTAGCGGTTCCCGCCAGACTTGCACGAACGAACGCGCGTGGCCGGCGAACGCGATCCAGACCAGATAGCCGAGACCGCCGAACACGAACGGATAGAAGACGACGGCGACCGCGGTCGGCGTGGCCGAGAGCGACAGGATGAAGACATAGTACGTCGCCCACAGGAAGGCGGCCGCCACGCTGAGCCCGGCCGCGAGCGCGCGCGTCCGCACGGAAGCGATCAGGGGGCCCTCCGGTTCCGCGAGCCCCGCGCTCTCGTCCGGGCGGGGTCAGGCGCCGCCGTACTCATCGTACAAGAGGCCGAGGTGGGGGAGCTCGACGCCGTGCCCCGGCGCGAGCGACCCGAGCCGAACGACCGGGCCGGCGCCGGCCCGCTCGAGGCGCTCCGCGATGGAGGCCGCGGCGCTCGGAGCGACGATCACGACGAACCCGATGCCCATGTTGAACGTCTGGTACATCTCGCGCAAAGAGATGCCGCCGCGTTCGGCGATGAAGGCAAACAGGCCGTCCGGAGCCGGCCATTGGTCGAGCCGGAATCGGACCCGCCGATTCAGCCGGACCAGGTTGCGGACGCCTCCGCCGGAGATGTGCGCGAGCCCGTGCACCCCGGGCTCGTCCGCGATCGCGTCGATGGCCCGAACATAGATCCGAGTCGGCCGGAGGAGCTCTTCCCCGAGCGGTCGCCGAGCCCCCGGCCGGGGCCGGTCGAGCGGGAGCCGCTCCTCCGCGAGCCAACGGCGGACCAGGGTGAAGCCGTTCGCGTGCAAGCCGGTCGAGCGAAGCCCGAGGATGATGTCGTTCGGGCGCAGCCGGTCACCGAGGATCGGGCGTCGCCCGCGCGGAAAGAAGCCGACGGCGGTCCCTCCGAGGTCGATTCCCCGCACGATCTCGGGCACGACGGCGGTCTCGCCGCCCAGCAGCGCGCACCGGGCGGACCGAAGCCCGCGGGCGAGTCCCCGGCCGATCGCCGCGAATCGCCGAGGGTCGGGCGCGGCGCAGAGGATCGTGTCGACCAACCCGGCCGGTCGCGCCCCGACCGCGGCCAAGTCGTTGACGTTCACCCCGACGATATCCTCGCCGACCTCTTCCCACCGTCCGAGCGCGTCGGCGACGAGCACCTTCGTCCCGACCGTGTCGGTGGTCACCGCGATGACCTCGCGTCCGATCGCCCAGAGCCCCGCGTAATGGCCCGGCGCACCGACCGGCCGGCCGGCCGAGCGCGGGGGCCGGGGCGACCGAGCGGCTCGGAGCAGTCGGTCGAGCGCGACCGAGACCGCCCGCCGGTCGACGCCGCTTCGAGCGTAAGTCCACGGACGCCGCGCGGCTCCCACGCGGGAACGATAGACCCGGCGGGAAAAGCGCTTCGGCCGGCGCGCGCCGCTCGGAGGGGACCGGTTGAGATCGCCGTCGCTTGGGTCGAGATGCGGACCGGCCGCTCCTCCGGGACCTTCCCAGCGGCGTATCGAGCGAACGAAAGAGCCGTCGACCGGTCGCCGTTCCCCGGTGGGGTGGCTATTAGTACGCCGGGGTCGCTCGCCTCGGCCGTGCCCGGCGCCCGGCGCCGCCCTGCCACCGGCGATCGTCGCCCGCCGTCGCGTTCGGTGAGCCGGGTGATCGCCGGCCGGGCGCTCTGGCGCGGACGACTCGAACCGATCGAGATCGGGATCGACGACGACGGCGTCATCGCCGCGATCGCGAAAGATCTGCGGGGAGCGCCGCGCCGCGACTATGGGGAGAAGGTCCTCCTGCCCAGCTTCACCGACCTCCACGTCCACTTCCGGGAACCGGGCCCGCCGGACGCCGCCGAAGACGTCGCGCACGGCACCGTGCAGGCGGCCCTCGGAGGAGTCGGGCTCGTCGGCGACATGCCGAACACGGAGCCGCCAACCGACCGGGTCGACCGACTGAACGAGCGCATCGCGCGAGCCGCGGGACGGCTCGCGGTCGACCTCGTCGTGTACGCCACCCCGACGCGGCTCGCGGAGGTCCCCCGACTCGGTCGACTCGCCGGCTCGTTCAAGTTGTACCTCGGTCCCACGACCGGGCTCGACACGCCGGTCGAGCCCGAGATGATCCCCGCCGTTCTCGCTGCCGTCGCTTCGACGGAGCTGCCGCTCGTCGTGCACGCGGAGGACCCGGGTCAGTTCGTTCCAGGTCCTCCTCCGACGTCGACCGCGGCGTGGGACGCCGCCCGGCCCGTCGCGGCCGAGCTCGCCGGGATCGACCGGGTCGATCCAGCGCCTCCGTCGCTGCGACTCCACATCGCGCACGTCACGAGCCCGACGACGGTCGAGCGGCTCCGAAACCGGGGCGTCTCGTTCGAAGCAACCCCCCACCACCTCCTCGCGAGCACCGACCGCTGCCGAACGGGGCGATGGAAGGTCAACCCCCCGATCCGCTCCGAAGCCGAGCGCGCGCAGCTCTGGGAGGCGTTCGCGGCGGGCGCCATACCGATCCTCGCAAGCGACCACGCGCCCCATCCGCTCACGGCGAAGGACGGGCCGTTTGCCCTCGCGCCGAGCGGCGTTCCGGGCGTCGAGACGATGGTCCCGTTGCTCCTCCAAACGGTGAAGGACGGACGGCTGCCCCTTTCGGTCCTCCAGAGCGCCGGCGCCGACCGGCCGGCCCGGTGGCTCGGGCGTCCCCACGGCCGCCTCGCGGTCGGCCATCTCGCCAACCTGCTCGTCGTCGATTTCCGAGCTGTCGTTCGGCTGGCCGCGGACCGCCTCCACGCGCCGTGCGGCTGGACGCCGTACGAAGGCTGGCCCGCGATCTTTCCCTCCGAGCATTACCACCGGGGAACGCTGATCGTGAGCGGGGGAGAGTTCCTCGGGGAGCGGCATGGCTCGGTCGTTCGACCGAGCTACCGGGAAGAGCCCCCGACCAACGAGGCGCCCGAGCCCGCGGGGGCCCTACGCCGATGAGCGACCGGGGCGCGCTGGCTTCTACGGGGGCGGCGATCGTCCGCGGATCGGTCCGGTCGGCTCGTTGGGATCGCGGGGGGCCGGCGACGCCTCGACCGGGGTGTTCGGTGGGGCCCGGCGCGACCCGAACGGCCAGCCGAAGCGGATCGTTCCGACCGCCGCGAGCCACAGGTAGACCGCCGCGGCGATGACGAGGGCGATCAACAGGTAGTTGAGCAGGTCGAAGTACGTCGAGACGACCGCCCAATTCGACCGGAGCACGACACCGGCGTACATCAACGCCAGCGTGAACGGCAGCGCGCCCACGAACGTAAAGACGCCGAACCGGACGAGGTTCATCCGCGCCCCTCCCGCGGGGTAGCTTACGTACCCGCGGATCACCGGCAGCAACCGGCCGACCAGGACGGTCCCTTCCCCGTGTCGGTCGAACCAACGATCGACGCGGGCGAGGTCGGATTCCTTCAGCCGGAGCCGGCCGATCCCGACGGCCGTGAGCCGACCGCGGAACCAGTACCCCACGGCGTACGCGACAAACGAGCCGACGAGCCCGCCCGCGAGAGCCGCCGCCGCCGCGCCGACCATCGAGTACGGCCCCTTCGCGACGAGGAACCCCGCGAACGGCAGGATCACCTCGCTCGGGAGCGGAGGAAGGCCGAAACTCTCCACCACCATCAAGGCGAACAGGCCGGGAAGCCCGATGACCGTCATCGTCGTCGTGACGAAACTGACGATCGTCTGGACGAGCGGCAACGAACTCATCGCGACCCGACCACCCCGGGGACGAGCGGCGGCACGGATCTACCGCCCGGTCGAGCGATCGTACACGAGCCGGAACGGCTCGCGGAGGTGGATGTTCGTCCGCGCCGGGATCCCCGCGACCTCGAGCGGGGTCGAGCAGCCGCCGCAGGCGACCGCCGGCCGCTGGCGGCCGAGCTCGATCGAGAGGGCAACCCCGACCTCGATCGCGGTTGGCTTCGGATCGGCCCGCGCCACGGCGCGGTACAGCTCGTCGAGTAGCCGGGGTCCGTCCGGGGGAGAGGTCTCACGAGACGACACATTCGAACGACCCTCCCGCGGTTCTTAAGGGTCGCGGGCCGATCGATCGTCCGGCTGAGCGGGGCGGAGGGCGAAGCGGCCGAGCCGGCGGACGAGGCCGAGCCTCACCTTGAGCAGCCCCTCGACGGCGTAGAGGAGCCGGCGGTCCCCCTCATCGATCGACCGGGTCGCGATCGTCGCCCCGACGAACCAAACGACCGCGAGCCCCCCGAGCAGCGGCAGCGTCCAGATCGGCCCCGCGGGCAGGAGGACGAACAGGATCCCGAGCGGGACGAGCGTCGCCGCGAGCGGGAGGCCGAAGTGGAGGTAGAACGGGTGGACGCCGTTCCACCACGCGATCTCGAGGAGGGAGAGCGCCGGGTAGACCGCGGTGGACGCCGCCCAAGCGATCGCCGCGCCCGTGATCCCGTACGACGGCACGAGGACGATCGCGAGGAGAAGGTCGACGACGGCCGCGATGACCGAGTTCACGAGGAGGGCCCGCCCTTGGCCGAACGCGACCTGGACGCTCGCCGCGGGGCCGACCAGCGTGGAGAGGAACGCCCCGGTCGTGACGATCTCGAGCGGCAGCGGATTGCTCGCGTACGCGCTGCCGTAGACGAGCGCGAGCGAGTTGCCCGCTCGCCAGACGAAGACGAGGAAGAACGGGAGCGAAGCAAGCACGATCCACTTGGTGGCGGTGACGTACAGCGTCCGGATCGACTCGAGGTCGCGTTGGGCGTAGTAGCGCGACGCGACCGGGAGGAAGATGAACGAGAGCGCGCCCACCCCGATCGTGAGGAGGCGGGCCATCGACAGCGACGCCGCGTAGGTTCCGACCTCGATGACGCTGTACGCGCCGAGGACCAGGGTGTCGCCGTAGCCGGCGACGTAGCCCGACACGGCGACGAACAGGAGCGGCAGGGCGAAGGCGAGCGTCGGGGCAAGCATCCCGGGCGCGCGCGGACCGGGCGAAAGCCGGCGAGGGAGGTGGCGCACGGTGTAGAGGACGGTGAGGCCGAGCACCCCCGCGCTCGCGAGCACGTACGCCCAGAGAGCGGTCAAAAACGAGTAGGGCAACGACGGGACCGCGGCCAGCACGGCCAGAAAGACGAGGAACAACAGCGGGTTTCCGATCTGGAGGAAGTAGGCGTTCGGCCCGACGTCCTCGTACCCTTGGAAGACCGAGACGAGGATGCCGGCGAACACCGAGAACGCGACCGACAGGCTGAACAGTTCGAGCGATTCGGTGACCAGCGAGGAGCCGACGGTCGCGCCGACGTACTGGCCGACCACGAACATCCCGACGCCCGAAAGGGCCGCGGCGAGCGCTCCCACGCCGAGTGCCCCCCGCACGATCGCGCGTCGCTCGTCGTCGTCGCGGGCGTACGGGATGTTCCGGGCGAGCGTGTTTCCGAGACCGAGCCCTCCGACCGAAGAGAACAGCCCCGCGTAGGCGAGCCCGAGCGAAAAGACGCTCCAGTCGACCGGGGCGAGGGTGCGGACGAGCACCACGCGCCAGACGAAGGTGAACGCGATGAACAGGAGCGACGCCACGAAGAGCAGGACGGTCCCACGCGTGACCGAGGCGAGTCCGGAATCGAGGGTCGTACGACGATCGGCCGTGGTCATCCCCCTGCGCCCGGCGTGCTCCGAGCACAAAATACTTCCCCGTCGGTGGCAAAGGTCGACCGGGGGCCGCGCTCGAGCGCCCGCGCCGGGAAACGGAGGAGACGGCCCCGCCCGGGCCGGCCGTTCGCTCCTCGCTCAGACGAACTCGTCCAGGATCTCGGGATGTGCGCGGAGTCCCGCCGGTTGCCGGGCGAGCGGTCCGGCCGACAAGACCTCCTCGAGCTCCTCGTAGGTCGGCCGGTCGGTCTTGTAGAACAGGCCGATCGGGATCTTCTCGCCCCACTCGAGCGCCCGCTGCCACGCCGCGACCAAATCGGACGGGTCGTGGCCCGCACTTTCGAGCTTGTAGACGCGCTGGCGGAAGAAATCGAACGTGTTGATCTTGTTGTACGTCACGCACGGGCTCATCACGTCGACGAACGCGAAGCCGCGGTGCGTGAGGCCGTTCGCGACGAGGTCGGCCAAGTGCTTCACGTCCCCCGAGAACCCCCGAGCGACGTACGTCGCCCCGCTCGCGAGCGCGAGCGCGATCGGGTCGATCGGGCGCTCGATCACTCCGAACGGGGTCGACTTCGTCCGGTGGCCGAGCTCGGACGTCGGGCTGGCCTGGCCGGTCGTGAGGCCGTAGATCTCGTTGTCCATCGTCACGTAGCAGATCTTGACGTTGCGCCGCATCGCGTGGACGAAGTGGCCGCAGCCGATGCCGAACCCGTCGCCGTCCCCGCCCGTCCCGATGACGGTGAGTTCGTGGTTCGCCCACCGGATCCCCTCGGCGACCGGAAGGACCCGGCCGTGGATGCCGTGGAACCCGTAGGCGGAGAGAAAGTGCGGCAAGTTCGACGAGCAGCCGATCCCCGAGACGATGACGACCTCGTGACTCGGCAAGCGCAGCCGCTTGACCGCCATCTCGATCGCCGCCACGACCCCGTAGTCGCCGCAGCCGGGGCACCACGTCGGTTTGACCGTCGACTTCCCGACGAGGGGCAGCGGATGGTCCGTCGTCGGGACGGCGGCCACGGCGCCGCTATCCGCCATGGGCTCGAACGACCTCCTTCGCGCGGGCGACGATCTCGCGGGGATAGAGCGGTTCCCCGTCGTACTTCAACAGTCGCTCGGGCAGCTCGATCCCGGTCTCCGCGCGCACGAGACGACCGAACTGGCCGGAGTAATTGAGCTCGACGAGCAGGGTGCGACGCGCCGCCCGGAGCAGCGGAACGAGCGCTTCGACCTGGAGCGGGTAGACGGTCGGCACCCGCAGCACGTTCGCGACGATCCCTTCGGCCCTCAGGTTTGCCACCGCGTCCCGGACCGGACCGACGCTCGACCCCCACGCGACGATCGTGAGCTCGGCCGGTACCGGTCCCTCCACGAACGGGGTCGGCGCCGCGTCCGCCAGCCCCCGCAGCTTTCGCATCCGCTTGTCCATCATCTCCACGCGCTTCGCCACCCCTTCGGGCACCCCGCTGCGGACGTCGGAGATCAGGTGGCCCCACTCGTCGTGTTCGTCCGACCCGGCCACGAACTGCAGGCCCGGCTGGCCGGGGAGCGCGCGCGGCGACACGCCCGAGGGGGTGATCTCGTAGCGGCGGTACTCATGACCGTTCTCGGCCACGGTGAAGAGCGACGGGGGATCCGGCGGAAGCGCGATCGCCTCGCGGTCGACCGTGAAGTAGCTTTCGGAGAGGTGGAGATCGCTCGCGAGCAGGACCGGCGTCTGGAACGCTTCGGCGAGCTCGAACGCCCGGATCGCGGCCCGGTACGCCTCGGCCGGGTCGGCCGGGGCCAAGATCGCCCGCGGGAACTCGCCTTGTCCCGCGCCGAGCATCAGGTTGAGATCGCCCTGCTCGGTCTTCGTGGGAAGGCCGGTCGATGGGCCGGAGCGCTGCGACTCGACGACGACGAGCGGGGTTTCGGTCATCCCGGCCATCCCGAGCGCCTCCACCATGAGGGCAAACCCGCCCCCGCTCGTCGCGGTCATCGCCCGGACCCCTCCGAACGACGCGCCGATCGCCATGTTGATCGCGGCGAGCTCGTCTTCCGCCTGCTTCACCACGATCCCGAGCGCCCGGGAGTGGGCGGCCATCCAATGCATGATCGACGAGGCGGGCGTCATCGGGTACTGGCTGAGGAACTTGCAGCCGGCCGCCGCGGCCCCTAACGCGATCGCTTGGTTGCCGGTGAGAACGAGCTTCGCCGCTCCCCCACCGGCGGGAGCGCGGTCGTGGACCGCGGCGTGCTCGAGGGCGTAGCGATAGCCGTCCTCGCTCGCCCCGAGGTTCCATTGCACGACGTTGTCGGACTTCCTCCCGAACGAGTCTTGGATCACGTCGTGCAGCGTCGCCCACGGAACGCCCGCGAGCGCGGCCGCGGCGCCGAGGCCGGCGGCGTTCTGCAGGATCGCCTGGGTCGAGTACTTGCGCGCGATCGCGAGGGTCGGAACCTCGAGGACGGAAACGCCCGTCGGGATTCGGTCGCGGGGGAGCGTGAACTTCTCCGGATCGAAGATCACCGTCCCTCCGCGCCGGACCTCGGGAGCGTGAATCTCGACCGTGAGCGCGTCGAGGGCGTACAGAAGGTCGGTGCCGTCCCCCTGCGAGTGGATCGGGTCGGTCGACGCCCGGGTCTGGAACCAGACGTGCCCGCCCCGGATAACCGATTGGTACGCGTTCAGGCCCATGGCGTGAAGTCCCCGACGCGAGAACGATCGGGTGATCATCTCGCCGAGCGAGGCGATCCCGTCCCCCGCGGCCCCCCCGAACCGTACCGAAATCTCCGTCATCCGAAGAACGAGGGGCCGGTGCGTATTAATCGGTTGTCGCCGCTCGCCCGGTGAGGCCAAAAGGTCCCGTGCCGTAGCCGAACGGTGGCCGCTCGCGGGATCCGGGTCGTACTCTTCGCCCAAGCTCGGGAAGCCGTCGGCCGCCCGCGACTGACGCTCTCCCTCGCGGACGCCCCGACGGTCGCCGACGCCGTGAACGTCCTTCGGGACCGGTATCCGGCCCTGCGTCCCGTCCTCGCGCATGCGCGGCTCGTCGTGAACGAAACGTACGTGACCCGACGTACCCGGCGGCTCCGCGCGGGCGACGTGCTGGCGATTCATCCGCCGTACAGCGGGGGCTAGAGGTCGTGCGCCCGGTCGAGTTGCGTCGACGCCCTTTCTCCCTCCGCGAGGCCGTCGCCTTCCTCCTCGCGAAACCCGGCGGAGGGGTCTGCCTGTTCGTCGGCAAGGTCCGGCCGGACCCGGGCCGCGGGGGGCCGGTGCGAGCCCTGTACTACGAGGCCGATCGGGCGCTCGCCGAGCGGACGATGGCCGCGCTCGCTCATCGGGCCGTCGACCGCTGGCCGGGGGTAGCGCCGCTCCTCTGGCACCGGATCGGACGTGTCGCGGCCGGCGAGGTCGCGGTCGTGGTGGGAGCGGCCGCGCCGCACCGGGCCGAGGCGTTCCGAGCCGCGCGCTATCTGATCGAGCAGCTCAAGCACGGCGTCCCGATCTGGAAGACCGACGAACGACGACCCGCGCGTCGAGGGCGATCACGCCGCGGCCCCGCGGCCGCGGGACCAAGGGGTTCAGGTCGAGCTCGAGGACCTCGGGCCGCTCGACACTCAGCTGGGAGACGCGCTCGAGCGCCTCGCTGACCGCCGCTATGTCGCGCGGTGGCTCGCCTCGGACGCCGCGCAGCAACGGGTACGCGGTCGCGCTCGCCACCCACTGCCGCGCTTCCCGTTCGTCGATCGGGGCGAGCCGGAACGTGACGTCCCGCAGCACCTCGACGTAGACGCCACCGAGGCCGAAGGCGAGCACCGGGCCGAAGGTCGGTTCGCGCTGGACCCCGACCAAAAGTTCCGGCCCGCCCGTGACCATCGGCTCGATCTCGAACGTGTCCCGTCGGGCGTGGGGCGCCCGGCGGGCGAGGGCTTGCTGCATCTCATTCCACGCCCGTCGGACGGCGGCCGCATCGGACAGGTGAAGCGCCACGCCCCCGACGTCGGTCTTGTGCGGGATCTCCGGCGAGGCGACCTTGAGGACCACGGGGTAGCCGATCGCCTCGGCGGCCGCGACGGCCGCCTCGGCCGATCGGACGAGCCGGCTCGGGGGAAATCGGATACCGTACGCCTCGAGGAGCTCCCGGGCGAGGGTCGGGGGCAGCACCGAGGTGCCCAGCGACTCGGCCCGGGCCAACGCCGCGTCCGCCCGTCCGCGGTCGACGGGAAATCGCCGCGGCTTCTCCGGCGGCTCGCGCACGCGCTCCGCATAGCGGGCCAGGGCGGAGAGCGCCTGGATCCCTTCCTCGGGAAAGGTGAACGTCGGAACGCCGGCCGCCTCGAGGAAGCCGACGTCCTGGGAGAGGTCGGTGAGACCGAACAGGCACGCTGCGATCGGCTTTGAACGTCGCCCGCGCCCGCGGAGGATCGCCTCGGCGGCGGCGCGGCCGGTGAGGGTGCCGGTCGGCGTCGCAATGACAAACGCTCCGTCGACCGTCGGCTCTCCGAGCAGCCCGCGCAAGGCGACGGAGTACTGATCGGCGGTGGCGTCCGCCGTCATGTCGAGCGGGTTGGCGATCGACGCGGACGGCGACAACCGCTCGCGGATCCGCGCCGCCGTCCGGGCCGACAGGCGACTGAGCGAAAAACCGTGGCGCGTCGCGGCGTCCGCCGCGACGATCCCCGGTCCGCCCGAATTCGTCAGGATGGCGAGCCGCGGACCCCGGAACCGCAACGACGAGCTGAACAGTCGGGCGGCCCGGAACAACTCCCCGATCGATTCCATCCGAAGCACCCCGCTCTGCTCGAAGAGGGCGTCAAACAGCGCGTCCCGGGCCGAGTCGGCGAGCGAGCCGGTGTGGCTCTGGGCCGCGCGCTCGCCGGCGGGCGTGCGGCCGCTCTTGATGACCAAGATCGGCTTGCGCGGCGTCACCTCGCGCGCCTCGGCGAGGAAGCGTCGGCCGTCCGCCAAGCTCTCCACGTAGAGCAAGATCACGCGCGTCGACTCGTCGTTCGCCAAGGCGGCGAGAAGGTCGTTTTCGTCGACGCCGGCCCGGTTGCCGACGCTCACGAACCGGGAGAACCCGATCCGCTCGCTGATCCCGTACTGGAGGATGCCCGCGCAGAGCGCTCCGCTCTGGGAGACGAACGCGATCGACCCGCGCGGAGGCAGGCTCTCGCTGAACGTGGCGTTGAGGCTCACCGCGGGGTCCGTGTTCAGCACCCCGAAGCAGTTCGGCCCGACGAGCGACATGCGGTAGCGGCGGGCGACCTCCACGACCGTCTGCTCGCGGGCGACGCCGGCGCCGCCGACCTCCCGAAAGCCGGACGAGATGATGATCACCCCCCGGGTGCCGCGCCGACCGAGGGCGCGCACAACCTCCGCGACGCGAGCCGCCGGCACGATCACGATGCCGAGTTCGGGAGCTTCGGGGAGCGCGTCGACATCCGGGTAGCACCGGACGCCCGAGACGCTCTTCCACGACGGATTGACCGGGTACGCCACGCCGCGGTAGCCGGCCGCGAGGAGGTTGCGCATCAGCGCCGTGCCGACCGCCCCGGGGCGGTTCGACGCGCCCACGACCGCGACGGAGGCCGGGGTAAACAACTCGCGGAGGAGCGGCGGGGCGGGCGGCGAACGGTTCCGACGGGGCATGGCCGTGGGGCGGGCGATACGCCGAACACGATATAGGCGACCGGCGGCCCCCTGGGGCATGGCGAACGGACCCGCCCCGACCGGATCGACCCGCCCGCCCGCCCCGTCGGCGCCGCCCGGCCCTCGGCGGCCCGGGACCAGCGTCACCCAGCGGATGGAGAAGGGAACGCTGCGCCACGTCGTGGCCGTCGGCAGCGGGAAGGGGGGCGTCGGCAAGTCGTCGGCGACGGCGCTGCTCGCGGCCGAGCTACGCCGACGCGGCCTGGCGGTCGGGGTGCTCGATGCGGACGTGACCGGCCCGTCGATCCCGAAGCTCCTCGGTCTCACGGGGCCGCTCGTCGACCGGGGGGAAGGGATCGAACCGGCCGTCAGCCGTTCGGGGATCCCGGTCGTCAGCTCGCAATTCCTGGTCGAAAACGAGCAGACCCCCGTGATCTGGCGCGGTCCGCTCGTCACCCGGCTCATCCTGCAGTTCTTCGGAGGGGTGAACTGGGGGCCGCTCGACTACCTGCTGATCGACATGCCGCCCGGTACGAGCGACGTTCCGCTCACGGTGTTCCAGACGATCCCGCTCGACGGAATGGTCTTCGTCTTCACGCCCCAGGAGCTCGCCGCGCTCATCGTGAAGAAGGCGATGAACATGGCCCGGGACCTCCACGTCCCGCTGCTCGGGATCGTCGAGAACATGGGGGAGATCCGCTGTCCGCACTGCCACGAAGCGATCCGTCTCTTCGGGGAGAGCCACGTCGACGCGGTCGCCCGCGAGTACGGGATCCCGGTCCTCGCCCAGCTCCCGGTCGACCCGCAGCTGAGCCGACTCGGCGACGCCGGCTCGCTCGAGACGTACACGAGCGAGGCGCTCCGCCGATACGCGGACGCGTTCCTGGCCGCCGTCGAGCGGGCCGAGTCGTCGCGTCTCACGACGCTCTGAACGTCGCGAGCTCGGCGAGCCGGATCGGGCGCACGGAAATCCCCCGAGCGGCGAGCGCTTCGGCCAAGCCAGGGACGTGGGCGTCCCCGACGACCGCGACGAGCCGACGAGCTCCGCTCTCGACGAGCCGGGCCAAATGGGCCGCCATCCGCTCGTTCCGTTCGTCGATCAAGATCCGGGCGAGGGCCGGCTGCTGGACGCGCAGCTCGGATTCGTATTCCGCTGGATCGTCGGCGTACCGACCCAGCTCCCGCCGGACGACCCGGGGCGGAACGAGGAGGCCGACGGCGGCGATCGCGAGGAGCCGAAGGCGCTCCGCGACGGAGAGCTCCCCGAGGAGGCGGCCGACGGTCTCCCCGATCGGGGCGTCGATCAGATAGACCGGCAGCCGACGGGCGCGCGCCTCGTTCCAGGCCGCCTTCATCTCCGCGCCCGCGACGCCGCCGCCAATCGATCGGGCGAGCCGTCGCTCGAGGCGAGCGAACAGCCGAAACGAGAGCGGAACCCCGCGGCGGCGGGACCGCGACCCCTCGGGCGTCGGCTCGAAGAGGACTCGCGCCCGATCGGCGTCGAGTTCGAGGGCGACCGCGTCCGGCGCCACCTGCCCGAAGACCCGGGCGATCGCCGAGGAGAGGTCGACCACGTGGGCGGTGCCGACCAGCGTCACCGACGGCTCCACGTCCCGCCTCCCCCGATCCGACGCGGCCCCCCTGTCGAGAACCCCCGCATCGGGCGGCCCCCGCGCCTCCGGGGGTCGGACAATCCCATATAGTCCGCCCGGGTCGCGAACAGCCGATGGCGTGGACGATCTGGTCGGTCCCGACCGCCCGACGGACCGAACTCGATCAGGTGCTGCACGACGACCTCGTCTCCCGGCAGAGCCAAAAGCTCCGCGACGCTTTAACGCTCGGGGGACCGGCGGGAGCGCTCTACGTCCTCGTGGAGGGCGATCCGGCGGCGATCGCTCGCGCAGACGAGCTGTTGACGCCAATCGGGAGCCGCTTGGACGCGTCGGCGGCCCGGGAACTGCTCGACCGCCTGCACGCGGAGGACGACGCTGCGTCGGCGGGGATGGGCCTGTTCTTCACCGAAGAGTGACGACCCGCGCCGGCCGCGCGCGGCCTCAGAGGTCGGCCGGGTTCTGGCCCGGTTCCGCGTCCTCGCTCCCGCCGAAAACCCGCTGGACCGCCCGGTAGCAGCGCTCGAGCCCGGTGCCGTCCTTGGCGCTCACGGCGACCAGATCGAGGACCGGCCCGAGCGTCTCGATCGCCCGCAACAGTTCGGTCGACAGGGAGAGATCGGGCGTCGCGCCCTCGTCGGTGATCCGCTCGTGGAGGCGGTCCGGCATCTCGCACCACGCCGCGATCTCGTCCCGCTGCTCGGGCGTGAGGACGTCCGCCTTCGCCAACAGAGGGACCATCGGCAGCCGAAATCGGAATTCGACGGTCGCGCTGAGCATCAACAGCGAGACGAACCCGCTCGGGGAGCGCGCGAGCGCCGGGTCGTACAAGAACGCGATCAACGCCCGGTCGCCGCCGAGCGCGTCGACGATCGCCCGGGACGACTCGCGGAACGCGAACAGCTCGACCTGGCCCGGCGTGTCAACGAGGACGTAGTCCGACCGAAGGTCCTGGATCGCCGCCTTGATGTCGAAGATCTTGAGGGCGATCATGTCGGCGGCGGCGACCTGCGCCCCGTTCGGGCCGAGGCCGTAGTCGTCCATGATGTCCGCGAGCCGGACCCACTCGCGGATGTCGACGTCCGGCGGCTCGGTCCACTGCTCGTTGCCCGGGTCGAGGTTCACGACGGTCGTCTCGTAGCCGGCCGACTTGAGCCAGCCCGCGAACTCCCGGACGAACGTCGTCTTGCCGGCGCCCGCGGTGCCCGTGACGTAGATCCAGCCGGGCTCGTCCATCGTTAGCGCTTCCCGCTGGCGGGTCGGTGCCGGCGGATCTCCTGGGCGATCGAACGCAACGCCGCCGTCTTCGACGTCCCCGCGCGCTTCGCGACCTTCACCCGGCCCTCATAGGCATGCGCGCGTCGGCTGTACTGCTTTCCCTCCTCGGCGGTCGCCGACAAGCCGAGGCGGCGGGCCGCCTGCACGATCTCCTCAAGGGTCACGTCCGGCACGGCGACGGCCGCCGGAACGCGGCGTCCGAGGCGGCGCGGCAACGCGCCCGAGAGGTAGGCCGGGTAGATGTAGAAGTGGTCCGGCATCGGCGCGCGCCGGGCTCACGCCGAGGGCGACGACGGGCCGGGCGATTCGACGCGGACCCCGTTCAACAGCCCGTGCTGCCCCGGACGGCTCGTCACCCGCACGAGTCCGATCTCGGTCTCGACGACCGCCCCGCGGGTGATGATGTTCCGCTGCACGTAGTTCGGGTTCGCGGGATTCGCCCGGACGGTCACGACCTTCGCCCGGCGCGTCGACTTCGTGGCGGGGTCGTAGACGTTGATCGTGGAGGCGGTGAGGATCCGGAGCTTCTGGTTCGCCCCCCGGACCCGGTAGGTCTTGATCGTGCCCGGACCGACGGTCGCGAACTGCGCCTCGCGGGCGATCTCGAACCGGCGCTTCTTGCGCAGCGGGCGAAGGCGCGCCCCCGTCCGCTTGCGTCGCGGTCGACCCTGCCAGACTCCCATCGTCCGTCTCCGAAGGGGCGATGCGAGCGGAGCGCCGTATTTAGGGTTTGTCGAAACGGGGGACGGACGAGCCCGGGCCGGCGGTCCCGGCCGCCGCGTCCGCGACCTGAAGGACGTGCTTGATCGCCCCGCCGGTCCGCTGCGCGAGGACGTCCGCGAACTGGTCGATCGGACGGCGGGAAGTGATCAGCCGGCCGAGCGTCCCCGGCCAGCGTCGCTCGGCGCTCGCGAAGTCGGCAACGCCCTGCTCGAAGTACGTGCGGTTCGCGTTGACCGATCCGACAACCGCCTGGTTCGCGAGGACGAGCTCCCGGAACAGCCGGCCCGTCGCGACGGGCGCCGGCGGCGCCGCCGCGTCCGGAATCCCGGTCAGCACGAGCGTCCCGTTCACGGCGAGGCAGTCGAACAGCGCGACGTCGAGGGTCGACGAACCGGTCGCCTCGACCACGAGGTCGAACGCCCGCTGGCCGACGCCGCCGAGCCCGGCCGCGGCGTCGACGTGCCGGGCGCCGAAGGCGCGCAGGATCGTCGCGGCCGGCGTCGTCTCGCCGTGGCGGTCGATCGCGACGACGTCGTAGCCTTTCAACCGCAACACGACCGCCGCGAGGATGCCGATCGCTCCGGTCCCGGCGACCAGCGCCCGCCGCGGCCGGTCGGCCGGGATCCCGGGCGTCGGTTCCTTGCGCTCGAGGACCTTCTCGCCTTGGGCGATCGCCTTTTCGACCACGCTCATCGGCTCGAGGAGGACGGCGACGTCGCGCAACGACGCCGGCACGTGGACGAGATAGTCGGGCCGCTCGACGTACTCCTCGGCGAGGTAGCCGTCGAGCCCTCGGATCCCACGCTCCCGGTAGCGACCCGTCTCGCAGAAGTCCGACTGGCCGGTCCGGCAGAACCGGCACTCACCGCACCCGCGTCGCACGGTCGCCACCACGAGGTCACCCGGGGCGAACCCGACGCCCTCGGAAGCGATCTCGGTGACGACGCCGAGGTTCTCGTGGCCCAGGATGAGGTCGGACCGACCGTCCGGTGGCGTTCCGTACGCCCCCTCCACGATGTCGTGGTCGGTGCCGCAGATCCCGACCTCGAGCACCCGGACGCGAACCGCGCCGGCCGCGAGCCCCGGCCGAGGAACGTCCCGGAGCGCCACCCCCGGGCGGGGCGGCTCGACCACGAGCGCCTTCACGGCCGCGCTCCGAGGTACGGGGCGAGATCGGGGCGGAGCGGGGCGAGCCGACGATCGACCTCGGCCGCCTCGTCCGCGGTCAGGGGGTCGTACGGGGAGCGGTAGCCGGCGGGGGCGCCCCACAGCTTGTTCGCGAGGTACTTGTCCGTCGCGGGAAACGGTCCGGCGCGGCTCACGTCCACGAGCCGGTCGATCAGCTGCTGGAGCGGGCGCGCGGAATCGAGCGAGCCCGAGCGGATCGTCCGAACGAGCGCCGCGCACAGCCGGGGGACGAGGTTGCCCATCCCCATGATCGCCCCGCTCGCTCCGATCGCCATGCTCTCGAGGGCAAGCGCGTCGTCGCCCGGTAGGACGTGGAAGCCGTCCGGCCGGCCGGTCAGGAACGCCCGAACGCTCGCGAGGCTGCCGGACGTGTCTTTCGTTCCGCGCAACGTTCCCTCCGCTCCGAGCGCGTGGACGAGCGCGGGGGACAGGGCGTAGCCGACGAGCGACGGAATGTTGTAGGCGAGCAGCGGCAGGTCGACCTCGGCCGCGATCGACCGGTAGTAGCGCGCGATCGCGGGCGCTGTCGGGTGAAGGTAGTACGGCGGGACGGCGACGAGGGCGCTCGCTCCGGCGGAGGCCGCGTCGCGCGCATACCGGATCGCTTGGCGCGTCGACGGCGCTCCCACCCCGACCCAGACGTCCGTAGGACCCCGCGCGGCGTCGACCGCGACGCGGACGAGCCGCGCGCGCTCGCTCTCGTCGAGCAGCGGAAACTCCCCGAGCGAGCCGAGGACGAATAGATGGTCGACGCCGGCGGCGCTCAGGCTCGAAAGGAACCGACGGTTCCCGTCGTCGTCCAGCGCCCCGTCCGGCGCGAACACCGTGGCCGTCGGCACGGCCAATCCTTCGAGCCCCACGCGGCGGTCAGGGGACGCGTGCCTTAATCGTTCACGGGGGTTCTCGACCGGTCGGCTCCGTGGCGCGCGAGGAGTACGTCGTGGGACTCGACGAAGCCGGGCGGGGATCGTTCCTCGGGCCGCTCGTGGTCGGGGCATTCCGCATCCGCGCGCCCGATCGCGCGCAACTGCGCGCGATCGGCGTCCGGGACTCCAAACTGCTCTCCCCCGCTCGACGGCGCGAACTCGCTCAGCGGCTCCGAACGCTCGGGGAGGTGCGGCTGTGTCCGCTGCCGCCGACCGAGATCGACCGGGCGGTCGTCCGCCACGGACTGAACCGGCTCGAGCTCGATGCCTTCGCCCGCCTCGCGGGCGATTGGTCGGCCTCCATGGTCGTCGCCGACGCGTGCGACGCGAACGCGCGGCGATTCGAACAGGCGCTGGCCGAACGGCTCGGTCCCGAAACGCGGGTGGTCGCCCGGCATCGGGCCGACCGCACCGACCCGGTCGTCGGCGCCGCCTCGATCGTGGCGAAGGTCGAGCGGGACCGGTGGCTCGCCGAGCTCGCCCGAGCGCTCGGCCTCGACCTGGGGAGCGGCTACCCGTCCGACCCCCGATCGGTGCGCGCGGTCACCGATGTTTTCCGGACGACCCGACGCTGGCCGGACTGGGCGCGCGCGTCGTGGTCGACCAAGGAAAGGGTTATGGCGGCGCTCGGCCGTCGGACGCTCGACGAGCCGTTCGGATGAACGTCGAAGCGACTCTGGTCGGGCTGGTCGACCGGTTCAACCGTCACGTGGCCCGCCACCCGGGGATCGCCGAAGAGCTCGCCCGCATCGAACGGACGATCGAGATCCGGTTCACGGACGGGCCGACGTACGCGGTCGATCTCGCCCGGTCGCGCCTAGAAAACCTGCGCACGAGCGCCGCCGATCGGGCCGACCTCCGAATCACCACCGATCAGGCGACGTTCGAGCAACTCGTCCGCAAGGAGCTCGGACCGATGAAGGCGATCGTCACGGGCCGCCTGCGGCTCGACGGCTCGCTCGAAGACAAGCTGCTGTTGCGCCGCCTCTTGTAGCGAGCGGCCGCTTGGTGGCCCCCGTCGATCTACGACCGGCGGCCTTTCGATGCGGACGGGGTCTCGAGGCGCATCCGCAGGCGCACGGATCCGTTGACGACCACCGACTCGCCGAGCATCGGCAGCTTCCAGGAGAGGTTGTCGAAGGTGAGATCGACAGTCCCGTCAGTGTCCTTGAGCGCCTGGATGACCTCGCGCACTTCGTCCGCGGTCCAGATCCGGTCGACCAGCGAGGTGGCCATGGTTCCGGACCCCATAGGGAGCACAACGTATCTAAACGTTCCGAACGGCGATCGTCACGGGAGGAAGACGACCGCGGCGATGCAGACCCCGTAATGGTCCATCGGGATCGACAGCTCCTCCGTCCGGTACTGGATCCGTCGGAGCTCGACGCCGCGGAAGTGGGCGATCTCCTCCATCCGCCACTTGAGGAACTCCTTGAGCGACTTCTGGGTCCCGTGGAGGTGACCTTCCGCGACGTAGCCGCCTTGGCCGTCCGTGCGAAAGCCGTAGGCGATCCCGGCGCTGATCACCTCGCCCTCGCCGCCCCCGTGGCGGGCGAGGACGCAGTGCGTGATCGCGCCCCGCGCGATCGGCACGCGGTCGACCTGCCGGATGCCGATCGGAAGGACGGACGAGACGCTCACCAGGTTCTGCTCGCCGATACCGGCCTGCAGGAGCGCGAGGTCGAAGGCGTTCAGCTCGCTCGTCTTGTTGATCCCCTTGCCGCTCGTGACGAAAAAGCGGCTCGGTACCCGGACGAGCGTCTCGGCCTCCGGCGAGTGGCGACGCGGCACGGGCTGGGGAGTTCGGTCGCGGATTAAAGATATGCCGTCCGGACGCCGCCTAGACCATGATCGCGTGGCGTCGACGCATCGACTCCTCGCTCTCGCCGCGCGCCTGGAGGAGCTCCGCGACCAGCCCGTCGGTCAGGCGGAGCGTGGCCGCCTCGAAGACGGTGCCGAGCGGGGCGTACGCACGGTGGATTCGACCGTCTTGGAGGTCGAGGGCCAGGAGCACCGAGGCGGCGTGGGCGAGCTTGCTCGACGGCGCGGCGGTCAGGACGATCAGCTCCGCACCTTCCCGGCGAACGATGTTCGCCGTCTGCAGGCTCGAGTAGCTCTCGCCCTGGTTCGAGACGATGAAGACCGCATCCCCGCGGCGGACGATCGGCGTGACCGTCTCGCCGATGACGTACGCCCGCAGACCGAGCTGAACGAGCCGCATCGCGAAGGCCCGGGCGATGATCCCGCTGCGTCCGGCCCCGTAGACGAAGATCGACGGGGCGCCGTTCAGGAGCGCGACCGCACGGCGGACCGCTTGCGGATCGACGCGCTCGAGCGCGCGCGTGACGTGATCGCCGATGTGGCGGATCGCGCGCAGGTAGACCGGGCCTTTATCGACGTTTCGCGCCATGCGATTCTCTCCTGGCCGATCGGTCCCGACGAGACGGGGGCGACCGGCGCGTCGGGCGGGGCTGCCCGGTCCGCCGCGGCAGCCGGGCCGGGCGGCGGGCGGGGGCATGCGGGCGCGCGCGCGGTGGCCGGGGTTGCTTCCGCAGCGCCGGGGCTTTGGGTCGGGCCGTCGGCACGGTCGCACGCGCTCCCGGCCGACCGGAGGGCGGAGGGGTCGGATGGAGACGGGCCCACCGGCGGGCGAGCGCGCGTTCGTAGAGGAGCTTCATGTACATCGCGTCGTGTTCCAAGAGCGGCGAGCTCGAGATGACCGTGACATCGTACTCCCGTTCGGCGAGGACGTCCGCGAGCGGGTCGAACCGGATCGCCCCGCGCTTGATCGGCGTCAGGCGAAACTCGTTCGGGCCGTTCATCTCGACCCCCGAGAAGTGCGCGTAGAGCGGCCCCGCCGACGCCGCGACGAATTCGTCGACGATCGGCCGGATCTCGGCGACGGTGTCGAAGGGGCGGCGCTCGCGGGCGGCGAGGTGGGGCACGTTCAGGACGGGGACGAGCCGCGCCCGGCGCGCGAGCTCGAGCACCTCCTCGCGCGAGCCGAAGACGTCCGGGTGTCCGCTCGGTTCGATCCCGAGGCGAAGCGACCCGCGGCTGTACTGCCGCAGCCATCGGGCGACATTGCCGAGCGTCGACGCGAGCTCCGCGGTGCTGTCGGCGCGCGAGCCGGGCCCATAGAAGCCGAGATGGGTGACGACCAGGCGAGCGCCGAGCGATTCCGCGATCACACACGCCCACTCGAGCTGCCGAAGCGAGCGGGTTCGCGCTTCCTCGCTTCCGAAGAAGTCGACGTAGTACGGCGCGTGCAGCGTGAGTTCGATGTCGAGCGAGCGGGCGAGCGTCTTCGCGGCGTCCAGGTCCCCGTGCTCCTTCGCGAGGGACCAGTTGAGGGTGGTGAGCGAGCTCTTCGCGGCGAGCGGCGAGTGGAGCCGCTCCCAGGACGGCGGCCCGTCGGCATCGCCGCGGGCGCCGACCGCCACCGGGAGGACGCCCGTGAGCTCGAACGGAACGCGACCGACCTCTTCGTCAAAGACCGGGCGGACCGTCGGGTTGACCTTGATGAATTGCACTTCCATCGCCGAGAGCCCCAGCTGGTGTACGTCGGCGAGACCGTCGCGCAGCGTACGTCCTTTGCAGGAGAGCGGGATTCCGGCCGGACCGAACCGAATCACGTGAGAACGACCCCAAAGGCGCGGAGGCCCCCCAAGAAGCTGGGTCTATATATCGGGTCTCGGCGGCCGCCGGAATGGAACGAACGAGCAGGCGGGACCCCATCGCACGACTGCGCCACCCGAGCGGCGCGTGTAAACGGCGAGCCGGGCGTCGTACGGCGGTCCCAGGGGAACGACGCCGAGCCCGTCCGGGGCGAGCGTCGTCACCCAGGCGGGTGGGATCGCGTCGATCGCGCACGACGCGATCAAGCGGTCGAACGGCCCGTGGCGTCGGTCCGGATCGACCCCGTCCGCGCAGTGCACGACCACGCGAGGGGGACCGTAGCCGAGGTTTCGGAGCGTCCGGCGCGACGCGCCGGCGAGCCGGGGCTCGATCTCCACGCCGTGGATCGTCCCCGTCCCTTGGAGCAATTCGGCGACGAGCGCGAGGAGATAGCCCGAGCCGCTCCCGACCTCGACGCACCGCTGCCCGGGCCGAAGATCGGCCTCGACGAGCATCGTCGCGACCATCGTCGGCGCGCTGATCGTCGCGCCGCCCACTCCGAGGGGGACCGGCGTGTCCTCCTCCGCCTCGAGCCGAGCTCTGGCCGGGAGGAACGCGGTGCGAGGGACGCGCTCGAACGCGGCCGCGACGGCCGGGTAGTGGAGTCGGATCTCCTCGATCCATCGAGGGACGGAGGCGGCCGGCCCCGAGGAGATGGCCGCGGCGGGCCTCACGATCGCTTCGGCCCCGGGTCAAACCCAAGGCCGATCACGTAGATCTCGGAGGAGCCGGCGCGGGAGGCGGGCGGCTTCGTGCGGTGCCAGGCGCGGAACGACGGCCGGATCTCTCGCTCGAGCCCCTCCCGCAGATCGCCGTCGAACAGCTTGGCGACAAACGATCCCCCCGGCCGGAGCCGTTCCGCCGCCAGCGCCCACGCGGCGCGCACCAACTCGACGCTGCGGGCGTGGTCGGTGGCGTAGGCGCCGCTGATCGAGGGGGCCATATCTGACAGGACGACGTCGAACGGCTCCGGGCCGAGGCGTTCGGCCACGGCGGGGCTCCCGACGGGGCCTCGCACGACGCGCACCCCGTCGATCGGCTCGATGCGCCGGACATCGACCGCGACGACCTCGCCGCTCGCGCCGACGAGTTCGCGCGCGACGACCGACCAGCCCCCCGGGGCCGCGCCGAGGTCGAGAACCCGGTCACCGGCCGCGAAGATCGGGAACTGCTCGGCGAGCTGGCCGAGCTTGTAGGCCGCCCGGGAGCGCAGACCTTCGCGCTGCGCCCCGCGGTAGTACGGGTCACGCCGACGCGCCTGTTCGAACCGGCGGGGCATCGCCGTCGGGAAGGGCCGCGAGAGGATAGAACGGTTCGGGACGGCCCGACGGGGGGGACGGCACCGAACCGACCGACCCGCGCGGGCCGCTCCCCGAGGGTCGGTGGGGCCGTCCGAATTTGAATCGGAGTCTCTTGCACCCCAAGCAAGAAGGATGGTCCAAGCTACCCCACGGCCCCGATGCGCACCGGCCCGACGCCCCGACCGAGGCGGCGAAGATAACGTTGCGCCGAGCGATCAGCGGGTGGCCAGGAAGAACGCTACGACCCCCGCGCCGCCGATGATCGCGCTCGAAAGGATCGAGAACCAGAAGAACGTCCACAATTCCCGCCGGCTCACCTCGGGGGGTTCGTCCGGAGGGGCAGTCGCACCGCCGGGATACGGGGTGAACGGCGAGCGGAACGGTACGGACGGTTCGTCCATCGTCGGACCGATCTAGTTCAGCCCCCGACGTTCATATCCGTTCGGTTCGAGCCGCGCGGGCTAGGCGGCAAACCACGGAAGGCGCGCGGCCGGGCCGGTCGGCTTCAAGACGAGGAGGTGGAGGTTCGCGCCGCCGTCCCCCGGCGCCCACGTGTCGCGCAGGGCGAGCTGGTACAGCAAAAAGAGCGCCGATTCGTCGTCGTCGACGCCCAACGACGCGGCCGGGTCGACGCCGAACTTTCGCCGCAAAAGTTCGAGCATCTCGCCGAAGTCGACGGCGTTACCGCCGCCGTCGCGCTGCGCCCGGCGGAACAGCCCGACGACCACCCCGGTCGCGAGGCGCAACAGTTCCGACCGGGAGACGCTGGCGAGGTACCAATGCGGGCTCTCTCCCGCCGGCGGCTCCGGGGGAACGACAAGGATCGACGGCGGCTCGTCGTCGCCGGGGCGCGCTTGCGCGCGGAGCTCGGCCGAGACGGCTTCCGCGACCCGATCGGTAGGAACCACCCAAATCCCCCGACGCGCCCGCACGGACCGGATCCCCGGGAGCCATCGCTCCTTCGGGGTCGACTCGTCGGCCGAGTCGCCCGAGACGAGGTAGACCGGCCGCGGCCCCCGGTCGCCCGGTGGCTCGACCCAGAAGGCGGCCCGGGCGGCGGAGTCGCCGCGGACCGATCGGGCCCGGGAGAAGCCGAGCCGGCGCAGGACGGTTTCGGCCGCCCGCACACGGCCGTCCGAGGCGGACGACGACGTGGGCGGCGACGGTTCGCTCGAGCTCATCGATGCTTCAGTACGCGTACGCGACATAAGCTTGCGGTGACCTGTCCGCCACAAGCGCTGGCCGGACGGCCGGCCGACTCGCCTACCAGCCCCCGACCCCCCGGCCGACGAGCGGCCAATTGATGATCACGGCCACGACGAGCGCGAGGAGGTACGGCCCCGAGTAGAAGAAGCCGCGACGGGCCGCGCGGCGCATCGCGCCCTTCCACATCGGGGCGGTCAGCCCGACGAACGTCGCCCCGAGGGCAAGCGCCACGACGGCGATCGGCCACGCAAGGGTGCCGGTCGCGACGAGCGCCCCCGTCGAGGCGAACAGGGCGAGCGTGCTGACGACGATCACGCGGCCCGAGTAGGCGAGGTCGTCCATCCGCGGGAGCATCGGGAGGCCCGCGCGCCGGTAATCGTCCCGCAGCAGGACGGCGAGGCTCCAGAAGTGCGGCGGGGTCCAAAAGAAGACGAGGACGGCGAAGGCGATCGCGGCCGGCGTCCACCCTCCGACCGCTGCGGCGCTCCCCGCGAGGACCGGCGCACTCCCCGCGAACCCTCCGATCACGATGTTCCAGCTCGAGCGGCGCTTCAACCAAGCCGTGTAGATGAGGACGTAGGTGACGCCGCCGAGGAGTATCGACACCCCGGTCAGGGGATTGAGCAGTACGGTGGCGGCTCCGACGCCGACGGCCGACAGGACGAGTCCGGCCGCCGCAACGCCCCGCTCGGATCGGACCCGGCCGTCCGCGAGCGGGCGGTGCTGGGTCCGGGCCATCGTTCGATCGAGGTCTCGGTCGAGGTAGTGGTTCAGCATCGCCGCCCCAAACGAGGCGGTCGCGCCCGAGAGCGCGAGGATCGCGAGACGGACGGGGTCGATGGGTGACGGGAGCGCGAGGGAGTACCCTCCGACCGCGACCGCGACGATCAACGCCGAGATCCCGGGCTTGGTGAGCGTGAGATAATCCCGCCATCGACTCGGCCCGAGGCGTTCGCGCCGATCGGGGGACGGGGGCGACGCGGCCATCGGATCCGCAGCGACCCCGGTCGCTTTAGCTCCCGGGCCGGCCGCCGACCGCGGCCGCTATCGGCTCCGGGGCGCCGGCCGGAACGGCCTCCCGTCCGGGACGGGACTCGGGCGCGGTCGGCGGGGCTTCCTCCCCGGCCCGGCGGAGCCAAGCGAGCCACCGGCGCGGGATCGCCGGGAGGTTCGCCACCGCGGCGAGAACGACGAGCACGCCGAAGAGCGCCGTCGCCATCCCGAGATGCGCGACGACCGCGGCGACGGAGAGGTCCGTGTCGACGACGAGACCGCCGAGCAGCACCTGGACGAGGACGAGCCCCGCCGCCGCGAAGCTGAGCCGCTGGAGCGCCGGGCGGCGCCGCTCGAATACGAGCGCGAGGAGGGTGAACGCGGCGATGCTGGCGCTCAGCACGAACGCCGCCACCCGATGGGACCACTCGATCAGCACCCCGCCGTCGAGGCCGGACGGCCAGAGGCCCGCGCCCGGACGGCAGAGCGGCCAGGTCGGGCAGGCGAGTCCCGAATCGCTCGCCGCGACGTTCCCCCCGAGCAGGATCGTGACATACGCGAGCGCGAGCGCGATCAAGACGAGGTAGCGGAACGCGTCATGCCCTCGCATCGGCCGTCCTCGCTAGCCGACCGGGTCGGACGGCGCGCCGCCGCTCGCGGCGGCCGACGCCTCCGTCGCGGTCGGGACCGGCACGCGCAACGGGACCGGGACCGGTGCGGGCCCCCGGATCGAGCTCGCGAGGGGCTCGCCCCACGGATCGTCGGACGTCACCGGAGCGCCCGCGAAGTAGCTGTAGACCATGTTGAAGACGAAGACCAGCTGGCCGATCGCGAAGATGTACGCCCCGAGGGTCGAGAGGAAGTTGAGCGCCTGGAAGTTGCCGGCCCACAGGTACGTGTAGACCCGCCGCGGCATCCCCTCCGCCCCGAGGATGAACATCGGGAAGAGGAGCAGGTTGACGCCGACATACGTCAGCAGAAAGTGCGTGTGGCCGAGCCGCTGGCTGTACCAGCGCCGAGTGAGCACCGGGAAATAGAAGTAGATCGCCGCGAAGATCGCCATGAGCGTGCCGCCGAGCAGGATGTAGTGGAAGTGGGCGACGACGAAGTACGTCCCGTGGTAGAGGTAGTCGACCGGGATCGAGGCGAGGTAGAGGCCCGACAGGCCGCCGATGACGAACCCGGTGATGAACGCCACGCAGAACCACATCGGCACCGCCATCCAGATCCGGCCGCCCCAGAGCGTCGCGACCCAGTTGAACGTCTTCACGGCCGACGGGACGGCGATCGCCATCGTCGTGAGCATGAAGACGAACCGGATGTTCTCGTCGATCCCGGTCACGAACATGTGGTGCTCCCAGACGGCGAAGCTGAGCACCGCGAAGACGCCGATCGCGATCACCATGGCGGCGTAGCCGTAGATGTCCTTGCGCGCGAGCTTCGGGATGATCGTGGAGATCAGGCCGAACGCCGGCAGGACCATGATGTAGACCTCGGGATGCGCGAAAAACCAGAACAGGTTCTGGTAGAGGAGCGCGCCGCCGAGCGGCGTCCCGTTGACGGCCGCGAGGATGCTCGTCCCGAAATTCCGATCGCTCAGGACGAACGTGAGCGCGATCGACAGACTCGGGAGCGCGAAGAGCAAGAGGATCGAGTTGACGAACGTCGCCCAGACGAAGAGCGGCATGTTCCAGTACTCGACGCCGGGCGCGCGGTGCTTCATGATCGTGACGAGGAAGTTCACCGCGCCGAGGATGCTCGAGATCGTGAGGATGTGCAGCCCGAGGATCCAGAGGTCGATCCCGATTCCCGGCGTGAGCACGCTCAACGGGACGTAGCCGGTCCACCCGGCGTTCGCATTGGAGATGACGAGGAGAATCCCCGCCGGAGGGATTAGCCAGAACGCGATCGCGTTGATCCGCGGGAGCGCCATCTCCCGGGCGCCGATCATCGACGGGACGAGGAAGTTTCCGAAGCCGGCCAAGACGGGCATGATGAACATGAAGATCATCAGCACCCCGTGCATCGTGAAGAGGCTCGAGTAGACCTCCGGCGAGATGCCGAGCGTCGTCTGCGGGTCGAGGCCGAGCCCCTGGACGAAGCCCAGGTCGGTGCGGATCAGCATCGCGTAGATCCCGCCGATGAAGAAGAAGACGAACCCCGTGGTGATGTACATCCAGCCGATCCGGCGGTGGTCGGTGGTGAAGAGGTACTTCTTCACCGTCCGAACGACCCAGTCGCCGTGATAGAAGAGGGTCCAGAGCAAGAACGCCGCGAGGCCCGCGATCAGGACGACCAGGCCGAACGTGCTCGCGTCCGGGATGGCGACGAACGTCATCGATCCTCCGCGCTCATGTGAGCAACCCCGCGATCAACCATCCGATCCCCGCGGCCGCGAAGACGGCGACCAGCACCTTGAGGAGCAGGACCTGGCTCTCGATCGTGAGCGGGCGGGGAACGAGGACCTCGACCTTCCGTCCGAACGGCCAGACCCGGTAGATCCGGTCAACCAAATGGACGAGGAGCGCGGCCAAGAGCAAGAGCATCGCCAAGGCGAATCCGACAGATTGCTGCCCGCCCGGGCTTGCGAGCCCCGGGCCGGCGAACCCCATGCCGTAGACGATGACGTAGGCGATCAGGACGGCCATCACGCCGAGGGCGATCGCCGTGATCGCCCCGTACCAGCGAAACAATCGTTCGCGGATCGCGTTCAGCTCCGCGGGCGTGAGATCGGTCAGCTCACTCAAACAGCTTCACCTCCCGGTGGGGAACGCCGCGGTAGCGGTCGACGCGGTAGAGGATGCCGGCCATGAACAGGAACGCGAGGACCGCCACGATCGCTCCGACCGCGAGCGCGATCGCGTCGAACGCATTCGGGGCGTGGCCGACGAGCCCGAGAAACCCGTAGACGACCGTCCCGGCGCCGACCGTGCCGAGGACGAGCAGCACGGCGAGGATCCCCCAGAGCACGCCGGTCGTCCATCGCGGAACCTCGTCGCTCATGCGCGGTCCCCTCCCGACGACGGCGCCGCTCGCGCCAGCGGCCCCGCCCCGGACGACGAGGCCGTCGGTGTCGGCCGGCCCCGTGGCGGCGCGACGACGTCGATCGGGGCGTAGATGCCCGGAAATCGAGGCAGGCGCTCCTCGAGCCGTCGACGGTAGCTCGCCGTGTACCGGTAGTGGAAGATCGCGATCGCCACCGCGTTCACCGCGAAGAGCGGCCCGAGACGGAGCACGACGGGGGTGAGGCCGTTCGTGTAGGTGAAGAGCTGGATCTGGATCGACGGCTCGAATCCGCCCCAGACCGTCAGGAGGGCGAACATCTCGAGGAGCGACGTCCCGAGCCAGATGAAGAATGGCCGGTCGCGCGGATGGGTGCGCTTCGACCGGTCGAGCCACGGCAGGAAGAGGAAGTAGAGCAAGAGGACCGTGCCGATCCCGAGCGCGAACGTCGCCGGGATCGGCGTGGTGTTGTACACGAAGTCGAGGATCTTGAACAGCCAGAGGAAGTACCAGTCCGGGATGATCAACCCCTGGGCCGCCGCGGTGTTCCCGTAGTACGTCGGAAGGCTCCACGGCCAGAGCGCCGCGATCCCGAGCAGGACGCCGATGTAGAGGAGCGCCCACTTCGTGATGTAGAGGAAGATGTGGGGCATGAACGGCACGTGCCGTTCGTCCTCCCGCGCCGTGAACCGGCGGCGCTGGGTGGGGTCGCTGGTCGCGGGCGGGGCGATCCCGTGCGCCTCGAACAGCAGGAGGTGGACGGCGAGCAGCGCGCCGAGAGCGAGCGGAATCAGCACCACGTGCGCCGCGAACATCCGGCTGAGCAGCCCTTGCGGCGTGCCGTCCCCGAGGATGAACGGCGCGAGGATCGTCCCGATGTACGGCGTGCGGACGGCGAGGACGATCCCGACGTTCGTCGCCCCGTAGCTGAGCGCCGTGTACGGCAGGAGATACCCCGTGAACCCCATCCCGAGCGTGGCGAGCAGGAGCAGGGTGCCAACCATCCAGGAAAACTCGCGCGGCTTCTTGTAGACCCCCATGTAGTAGCCGCGGTAGAGGTGCACGAACAGCAGGAAGATCATCGCGTAGGCGCCGTAGAGGTGGGAGGAGAGGAGGAGCGAGCCGAGCGGCACTGAGTGGATGATGTAGTACGTCGAGCACCACGCCGCCGGCGCCTGCGAGAGCGTGCCGAGCGTCTGGCCGCAGTTCGTGAGCGTCGGGAAGACGCTCGGCTGGTAGTACAGGAGCAGCAGCATCCCCGAGACGACCTGGTACAGGAAGGCGTTGACGACGAAGGCGCCGGTCCAGTACGACGGCTTGAACGTGAACTGCGGCTGGGGCCGTAGCGGCCACTTCCGCATGCTCGTTCGGTCTTCGATGAACGTCCAGAGCCGGTTCAGGTTTCGGTTGTACCATCGTCCCAGCATCCGAGCGGTCACCTCACGGACAGAGGATCGTGGGGGTATCCTTCGTGAGCTGCTGGGACGACCCGACGCCGTAGCCGCCCGTGAGGTTGCTCAGGTGGCCGTTCACCGGCTGGCCGTTCAAGCTCGCCATGTTCACGGCGTAGATGTTCCCGTCCGCATCCGTCTCGAGAATGATCTGCGGGAGCGCGTAGAGCGTCGGGCCGGTCAGGACGGCGGCGTTCGCCGTCACGTCGTACGTCGATCCGTGGCACGAGCAGTGGATGTAGAACGACATCGGGCCGTTCACACCGGACGGGCTGAACTTCGGACACGTCCCGGGCGGGTAGTAGGAGATCGCCGGCGCGGGGCAGCCGAGGTGTTGGCAGATGGCGCTGAACGCCACGATCGGCCCCTGGGATGAGTTCGGGTCCGACGTTTGGTTCGGCCCCCCGATTCCGCCGAGCGGCTTGAACGGGGCGCCTTCGAGGCAGAGAAAGAAGTTCGGCTCGTTCTGGAGGGGGTAGTTGAACAGGTGGAGCTCGCTCGTCTTCCAGTTGTACTCTCGGAGCGCCGTGTCGACGGTCAGCGCCGAGCCGTCGAGGTCGAGAAGCTGCGTCTTGGGATAGCTCCCGAGCCCGACGGTCGGGGGCTGTACGTACTGCAGCGCGCCGCCGACCACCCCGCCGGCTCCGGCGCCGATCACGCCCGCGATCGCGAGGAGCTTGAGGAGGTTGCGCTTCGTCTCGTCGACGCCCTCGTCCGAGGAGGAGGAGGAGCGCATGGAAACCCGGTGGATCTGGCCGACGGGGAAGTCCAGGGTCGGCGCCCGTCCGACCGTGAACGGACACGTCGGGTCGCAATCGAGGCCGTTCATTGGAGCGTCCTCCCCCGGGTGTCCGGCACCGCGTCGTCGGCCTCGCCGGGCGGCGGGATCGTCGCCTCTCCCGGGAGCTCGGCGGATTCGCTCCCGTGGTAGACGGCCCACAGGATCCCGACGCCGGCGAGCACCAACAGGATCTCAGCGAGGGTGACGATCTGGTCCGGGTCGAGCGCGCTCACCGGGTCCACCTCGCTTCGGACGGGTCGAACGGGACGGTGCGGCTCCACACGCTCGGCGGCGGCCCGTCGGCGCGCGCAGCGGTCGCGACCGACCGACTGGAAAAGCCGGCGAGCGGTACCGCCATGGCGGCGGCGACGGACGGGACGTTCGATTCGGGAGTCGGATCGACGCCGAGGAGCATCGCGCGAACGCTCGTCGGCTGCCCTTCGATCGGCGGCGGGAGGTCCGCCGCACGGGCGACTTCGCTCAGCAGCTCGCGCTTCATCCGCACGGCCCGACCGTAGAGCCGCCCGAGCATCCGCAACGCGCTGGTTCCGCCGTTGCCGAGCAGCACGAGCCCCCCGATCGCGAGGAGCACGATCCAGTCCATCTCGCTGAACAGCGACACTAGCCTAGCCTCCGGCCGTGGGGGCGATCGGGCGTTCGCGACCGGCGTCGCGCAGCCGCTCGTAGCGCGACGCGAAGTACGCTCCGCCCGCGTAGAGGCCGAACATCGGACCGGCGATCAGGAGCATCGTGATCCCCGAATTGTCCGGCGTGATCACCATGCCGAAGACGAGCGAGGCGATCACGGCGACCCGCCACTGCTTGCGCCAGGTCGCCGCCCGAACGAGCCCGAGCCGGGTGAGCGCGTACAAGAAGACCGGCAGCTCGAAGACGACCCCGAAACCGAGGGAGTACAGCAGCACGAACGTCGCGAAGCTCTGCACGCCCATCGCAGGGGCCAGGCCCAGGGAGGCGACGTACAGGAACAGGAGCCGAAGCGTGAACGGCGTCAGGACGAAGAAGCCGAGCAGGGCGCCGACCGCAAACAGTCCGGTGGCGGGAAGACCGATCTGGCGGATCAGTCCGCGTTCGTTGCGGCGAAGCGCCGGCACCAAAAACGCCCCGACCTCGTGGACGATCCACGGCATGCCGAAGATGAGCGTGAGGAGCAGCGCGATCTCCATCTGGACAAAGACCGAATCGCCGACCCCGAGGTTGAGCAAGGAGACCCCGCTCGGCAGCGCGTAGGCGGCCATCGCCCGGAACACTTGGGCGCTGACATTGTCGAACGGACTCGGAAACGGATAGGCGAAGACGAACGAGAACGGCCCGATCGCCACCTCGAACCGGACCAACCGGAACGCGATCAGGAACCCGAACAGTGGGACGAGCACGAGCGCGATCCGGACGGCCCGGTGGCGAACCTCTCCGAGAACCGAAAGGATCCGGTCGAGATCCCGCATCGATCACCAGCCACCTCGGCCGGTCCTCCTCCGCCGGCCCATCGGGCCGGACGAGGCGGTTCGGACTCGACGCTCCATCGTCCCCCGCGGCGGCCGCGGTCTATCGGGAAGGGGGTGCGCTCGGCCCCGGCGCGGCCGGGGCCGCCGCCTCGGCCTTCAACTCTCGGTCGACTTCCATCCGTCCCCGCTTGAACTCCCCCACCGATCGGCCGAGACTTCGCGCGAGGGCGGGAATCTTGCTCGACCCATAGAACAGGATTCCGGCGACCACCGCGATGATCAGCCAATCATCGATCGAGTCGAACATCGGCGTTACCTCGCCGACCGAGCGAGGGACGGGGGATATGCGGTTCGTACGGGACGGCTCGACGCGTAGGGACCGTCCATACGCGCCCCTTATGAACGACCGACCGCGGCTAGGCCGCCTCGACCAAGATCGTTTCGCCGCCCGACGCGACGGCCCGGTCGATGGCGACGCTCGCGAGTTGGGCGAGGCAGCTGGTTCCCCGCTGCAGCGCCATCGTGGCCGCGTGGGCGCCGTTGCGCTTCGCGACCCCCTTGAGGCGCTCCGCCGCGTCCCCCGCGGCCTCCCAGAGCTGGACGCTCATGTGGTGCACCTCGCACGCGTGGTCGAGGGACGGATGCATGAGGGCGTCGACGACCTGCTTGAGGTGGCTCTTCAGCTCGGGCAGGAACGCCTCGAGGCTCGCGGTGAGCCCCGTCAGCTTCTGCGGATCCTGGTTCAGCGCGATCACCGCCTCCTTGAACAAAAGGGAGAGCTCCTCGAGGGCGTGGACGACCACCCGCCACTCGAGCAGTTGGCGCGGGTCCGGCGAGCCGATCCGGCGCGCGAGCGACCAGTCCCGGCTCGCCAGGAACAGTTGGCGGACGAGCAACGCGAGGACTTTGTTCGCCTCCTCTTGGAGCGTCGCGAGGCGACGGGTGCGGCTGTGACGGGCGAGAAGCTCCTCGATCTCCTCGAGGAAGGCGACCAAGATCATCTTCATCCGCTGGACGAGCTGGGGAAGGCCGTACTTCGACGGGTCGATGAAGTTCTGCAGCACGACCCGGCTCGGTTCGAGCGCGACGACGCTCACGCCGAGCAGCCCCCGGGCCGTGGTGTGCAGCTCCTCGACCCGCTCGGGGGAGAACGGCCGTTCGCTGCGGATCTCAATCGCGTCGTGGCCGGCCCGGTACGCCGCCACCACAAGCCGCTCGATCATGCCCGGCACCTCGAAGGCGTGGCCTTGGACGAGGTACGGCGCGGCCGGTGTCCCGACGGCCCCGGTCGGGGCGGGTTTCAAGAACAGCGTGCCGTCATCGTTCTGGTCGAAGACGATGAGGTCCCCCGGTCGAAGGTTCATCGCCTCGGCCCACGGTTTCGGCAGCGTCACCGCGATCGACGAATGGCCCGCTTTCAGCACCCGGCGCTCTCGGCTCGGCGTCGCCCACGCCATCGACTTTCCCCCACGAACCTACTACGAGGCTCGTAGGTAGACCCGACCTGCCTTTTTGAACGTTGCGTGCGTATTGGTTCTGGTGCGTACCGTTCGAACTTCGGCTACGGCGCGGGGCCGCGGGGTCCGCCCGCGGGAGTCTCGGGAGCGGACGGAGGGGCCGGCTCCGGGTAGCCGAGACGCTCGGGCGGCATCTCCTCGCCCTGCCGTCGCCGTCCGATGACAAACCCGAGAACCATCGCGATCACGACGAGGGTGACGATCGTCCCGACAATGATGTAGACGGGAAGGCCGACGGCGTTGGTCGGACCGCCGCCGCTCAGGTTACCGGGCACGGCCATGCCGAAGGCGAGGTAGCCGAACATCCCGCCTTGGAAGTGGCCAGCAACCGTGCAGACGAACTCGTACCATCCCTTCGGGAGGGAGGTGATGTTGATGAAGACCTGGTCGCCCGGGTTCGTTCCGAACGCGACACTCACGGTCGGAGGGTGCTTCTTAAAGAAATTGTCGAGCTGCGTGGGGGTGACCGACCCCGGATTCCCGCCGCCGAGGCCGGTCGCGATGTCGTATCCTTCGTTGCTCGCGTTGACGAGCGTGAAGTAGTGGCCGGACGGCTGGACCGTCATGAGGTCGAATTCGATCGTCGTGTTCAGCGGAAGGTTGCTCACGATGTTCGGGGAGAACGCATACGCCTCGCCCACGCTGATCGTGACGACGGTCGATCCTTGGGCGGTCCGGATCGTGGACGGCGTCGTCGGGAGCCCGGGGAGCGGCGGGTGGGCCGCCCCAGCGCCGATCACGGCCAGCAACACGACCGACACGACGCCCACGGTCACGGCCCGAGCGAGAGTCGCGACCCGCGGCCCGCGTTTCGGCATACGGCGGCGCTACGCTACGGTCGATTCAAAGCCGTTCCGTACATACGGCCGTGCGCCCTCGGCGGTGGGGGAACGGCCCGCCGACCGAAGTCGAGAGGGCGGACGGTCGGCCGCGCGTTCGTACGCGGGCCATAAGAACTTCCGTCTCAGAGCGTTCGACGTGTCGACTCTGAGCGCCGGACGGGGAGTCGTCCGACGGAGCGCCGGCGTCACCGCCATCGCGCTGGGCGCCGCGGCGTTTGCCGCCCAGACCCCGATCGAGCAGACGATGCCGCTCGTCTGGGTGATCACGGGCATCGCGGCCGGAGGCGCGGTGATCACGTTCGCCTTCCTCTTCTACTCGATCTGGCGCTACCGCGATCCCGCGACGCGCCGCCGGCGATATGGCTAGCCGCGTCGAACTCGCCTGGACCCTCGCGGTCGTCGTCCTCATCGCCGGCGTCGGGGTCTACTCCACGTTTCTGCTGTACAACCTCGGCCAGCTCCCGCCGAACCCGGTCGAGACCGTGACCGTGATCGGGCACCGGTTCTACTGGCAGTTCTGCTATCAAAACCAGACCGGCTGCGGGGCGACCAACGCGTCGGACATCCCGTTGTGGGCCCCCGCGGGCGCCCTGATCCAGCTCAATATCACGAGCACGGCCGTCGTCCATTCGTTCAACATCCCCGCCCTCGGGGTCCGGTTGGACGCGATTCCCGGCCGGATCAACCGCATCGCCTTCACGGTGCCGAACACGCCGGGGACGACGTACCTCATCCAGTGCACCGAGTTCTGCGGCGAGGGCCACGGGGACATGCGCTCGCTGCTCGTCGTGACCTAGTCTCCCTCCGTCGTCCTCTTTCGTGCGACAAGACGGTTCGCCGCTCTCGTCCCGGCCGGTGCGGATGCAAACCGGCGGTTTCGCCTGCGCGTCCGCCGCTCGGGCTCGACGGAACGGTTCCGCGCTTCGCTCCGCGGCTCAGTGAGGGGAGGCGGGGGACTCGGGGACGGGGGTCGGCTCGCGAGGCCGGCGGCCGATGTACGAGACCGCGAACGCGAGCACGAGCGCGACGCCGAGGAAGATCGCGGCGATCCCGAGGAGCCACCCTTGGATCAGCGCCGTGCTCGGCGCGGGCGGGGGCGGTGGGGGCGGGAGGTTGACGTACAAGAACCCGTACATCCCGGCCGCGAAGTGGCCGGGGATGAGGCAGATGTACTCGTACACCCCCGGGCCCCGAATCGTGAGGTTCCCGGCCACCGTGCTGCCGGCCCCGCTCGGCACCGGGAGACTGATCAGCGGCGTGTTGGTGAAAAAGAACGAGGTGTAGTTCGCGACCGAGATCGTGTAGTTCGCGAGGGGCGAGACCGTGAAGGTGTGGCTGAACGTACCGGTGTTCGTCACCACGACGTGCGCGATCACGGGAAAGTGCGTGACGTTGAGCACGGCGAGCTCGTTCGGAAGGAACGACAAGCTGTCCGTGGTGCTCTCCGTGAGGTTGTACGAGGGGCTCCCACCCGACACGTAGAAGACCCCGGCCATGCCCGCCTGGAACTGGTACGGCACGACGCTGACGTACTGGTAGTAGTTGAGCGCCTGGGACGGCGCGAACGATAGATTCACGACAACCGTGGCGCCGGGAGCGACGCTGACGTTGACGATCGGGGTGTGGTTCTGGAAGAACTGATCGACCTGCCGCGGGGTCCAGGTCGGCTTCAACACGGCGCGACCGGGGACGCTTGAGAGCGTGAACGTGTGGTCGTAAGCGCCCGTGTTCGACAGGCGCAGCGTCACGTTGACGGAGGCGGGGGCGGTGAGATTGTTCGGATCGAACGCGGGGGCGTCCGTGAGGTTGACCGGTAGGACCGTCGGCCCGGGGGCGGCGCCGGGGATCGCCGTAGCGTAGCCGACCTCGACGACCGACCGGTGGTACGGCGCCGCCCACGACAGCCCCGGGCCGGCGAGCGCGAGGAGCAGCACGCCGACCACCCCCCACGGAACGATTCGAGCGTACGCCCACCGGCGACGCGAACGATGCGCGGCCATCGAACGGCGGTTGGACGGGGGGTCGGTTGATATCGGTGTTGTACGAATCCTTCGGCGAGCGACCCCCGTCAGGGAACGGGCGGAGGGGCGGCGCCCGACCCGGCCTCGAACCGGCGGAGCAGCTGGGTCGTCACTTCGATGAGCGGGTGATGGGCGGATCGGTCGACCTCGATGTCGTCGAGGCGCTCGAGCCGCTGGGCCTTCGCCCCGCGTTCGAACCCGAGCTCGAGCCGCGCGAACTCCTCGGGCCGCTCGCACGCGATGATGAACGCCTGGAGCTGGGTGAGCCCCATCTCCCGGGCCGCGAGCGCCCGGTGATGGCCGTCGACGAGGAGGAGTTGGTCGCCCTTCTCGACCACGAGGACCGGCTCGGCGAACCCTCGCTCGAGCTCGTAGCGACGGCCTTCGAGCTCGTCCTCGAAGACCTTCCCTTGCGTCGGGCGGAGCCGGTCGATCGGGACGACGCCGCGGCGCATCCCGAAGGAGAGCCGGTAGCGCTCCGTGAGGAGCGTGCGGAGCGTGTCGGCCTTCTGGGGGGAGGCGCGCTCGAAGTGCGACCGGACGATGTCGAGGTTCGAGATGATCCCGCAGAGCCGCCCGTCGTCGTCGATGATCGGAAGGTCGCGCAGCCCGTAGCGGAACATCACCCGCGCCGCGTCGTCGAGCGGGGTCTCGGGCCGGGCGGTATACGTGCCGGGCCGGAGGATCCGCTTGAGCGGGAGGGTCCGCTCGCCCTGGTGGCGCAACAGCTCCTTCGAACTGACGAACCCGACGAGCTTCCCGTCGGCGTCCGTGACCGGTAGACCGTGGTGCCGACCTTGGAGGAGCCGGCGCGTCGCCTCCTCGATCGTCGCCGACTCGGGGACCTTCTCGACCTCGAGGATCATGTAGTCGCGGACCGCGACGGTCATGGGGGGGCGGCGGGGGCTTCGTCGCGGAGGTACGCGGTGAGCAAGTGGCAGACGAGGAGGTGAACGTCCTCGATGTGCTGCATGCTGTTCGAGGGGACGACGAGCGCGTGGTCGACCATCCCCTTCAGCTTCCCGCCGCCCATGCCGGTGAGCCCGATCGTCACGAGGCCGAGCCGTCGGGCCTCCGCGACAGCCTCGAGGACGTTCGCCGAATTGCCGCTCCCCGAGATCCCGACGGCGACATCGCCCGGGTGCGCGAGGGTCTTGAGCTGCTGGGCGAACACCTGCGCGTACGCGAGGTCGTTCGCCCAGGCGGTGACGCTCTCCACGTTGTCGACGAGCGCGACGCACCGAAACCGCCGGCCGTCGCCGCGGATCGTCGCCTTAGCGATGTCGACCACGAAGTGCGAGGCGGTCGAGGCGCTTCCCCCGTTCCCGAAGAAGTAGATCGTGCGACCCGCGTCCCGGGCTTTGAGGAAGACCGGCACGATCGCCGCGACGGCGGTCGCGAGGTAGCCGTCGTCCAGCGCGGCCTTCGTCTCCGCGACGTAGCGGCGCACGTACGCGGGGAGCCCCTTTGCCTCGGTCATCGTCCGACGAACAGAATCCGAGAGCCGACCGGTGCGATCCGCACGGGCGTCCGGCGCATCGGTTGAAGAGCGTCCGCTATTTGACCGCTCCGTTCGGGGGGGTGGACGAGCAGGAGGAACCCGCCGCCGCCCGCGCCCGTGATCTTGCCGCCCCAGGCGCCGGCCGCCTTCGCCCGCTCGTACTGCCGGTCGATCTCCGCGGTCGATATCCCGCTCGAAAGCCCGCGCTTGAGCGCCCACCCTTCGTCGAGCAGTCGGCCGAGTTCGGCCCAATCCGTCGCGACGATCGCGTCGCGCGCTGCGGCGGCGAGCTCGCGCATCCGCCCGAGGGCGGCGAGGTTCGCCTCGGTCCGGCCGTCCATCTGCTTGAGGATCCCCTGGGCGTTGCGCGTGATCCCGGTATAGAAGAGCGACAGGTGCGCGCCGAGCGCCTCCCGGTCGCGGGTCGACAGCGGGAGGGGCGTCGAGCGTACCGAGTCGTCCGCCTCGAATTCGAGGTACTGGACGCCGCCGAGGGCGGCGATGTACTGGTCCTGCTTGCCGAGCGTGCCGTGGAGCACGTCGATTTCGATCCGACACGCCGCCTCGGCGAGCTCGACGGGGTCCTTCAGGATGCCGCGGTAGGCGTAGAGGGCGTTCAAGAGGCCGACCGTGAGGGCGCTCGACGAACCGAGGCCGGTCCCCTCGCTCGGGATGTCGGCGATCGTGTGGATCTCGAGCGAGTCGTGGACTCCGGCGTAGCGCATCGCCTCCCGGACGAGTTCGTGTTGGAGCTGGTCGAGCGATTCGACGTTCTCGGTCTTCGAGTACGCGACCCGGATCGACCGGTCGAACTTCTCGTTCACGAGCACGTGGATGTAGCGGTCGATCGCCGCGTTGACGCACGCCCCGCCCCCGTGCGCGCGGTAGTACGACGGGAGGTCGGTGCCGCCGCCGGCGAGCCCGATGCGAAGCGGGGTCCGGGTGATGATCACGGGCAGACCGCGAGCCGAGCAGGCTTAAGGGGGTTGCGCGGAGTCCTCGGAGGAGGGGGCGGCCGGCGAGGCGGTCCGCTCGGCTCCCCTCGGGCTCCGGTCCCGGTCGGACGGCACCGTCGGGTCGATGTCGGCCGAGACCGGCAGCTTCGGGCGCGACCACCGCGCCCTCGGTCCGTAGAACGCCCGGGTCGTCGCACCGAGGTCCTCCAGCGGGGCGATGCCGGGGAAGACCGAAGCGAACGAAGGGGCGCGACGGTCGAGCAGGATCGCGATCCCCCGGTCGTTCTCGGAGCGGATCATCCGCCCGCACGCCTGCAACAATAGGCGCTGCGCGGGCGCCCGGTAGGCATACTCCCAGCCGCGTCCCGTGCTCCGGTCGTAGTAGCGGCGCAGCGCCTCCCGCTTCGCCGTCGGCCGGGGGTACGGGATGCCGACCAGGACGACCGCCTCCAGCTCTTCGCCCGGGAAGTCGAGCCCTTCGGCGATCCGGCCGCCGAGCACCCCGACGAGCACGGAGCTGTCCGGCGATTTCCGCTGGCTCTCGATCGCCCGCCAGAGGTCGTTCGTCGCGACCTGGCGGGACTCGAGCACGACCCGGGGCGGCAACGCCGCTTGGAGGCCGGCGGCGAGGACCCGATCCATCAGCTCGAAGCTCGGGAAGAAGACCGCGGTCTTGACGGGCAAGTGGTGCAGCACGTCCGCGACGCGGTCCGAGATTCGGGCGATCGCGTGGGGATCGTCGTACAGCTCTTCGAAACGGGTCGTGACGGACGGATCGTACAGGTAGCGCCGGTTCTCCGGGGGGAACGAGGACGGCACGGCGAGCTCGGTTGCATCCGTCCCGAGCCCGAGCGCTTCGCGGTACTCGTCGATCGGAGCGAGCGTCCCCGACAGGTGCACCGAGAGGTGGCAGGCGAGAATCGGGCGCGCCGCCTCGCTCGCGTCGAGCGCGTACGCTTCGACGCCGACGCGCGGCGAGCGGGTGATGATGCGCGCGTAGCGCTCGGGATCGAGTTGCGGCCAGCCGAGCAGCGTGAGGGCGACCGTATAGACCCACGAACGCGGCAGCCGGCGCTCCCGGCGCCGCTCCTCCCGGAGGTTCTCGCCCCACGTCGCGAGCTCCCCGAGCCACGCGTCGAGCCGTTTGGACGTCCCGCCGAGCGCGCCCAGCACCACGTCTTCGAGCAGCTCGGCGGGAAGCACCGCTTCCTCGCGGCGCACGAGATCTTGGGCGATCGTTTCGATCGCGGCGGCGACGACGTCCAAGAAGCGGCTCGCGCTCGGGCCGTCGGTCAACTGGAAGTCGCCGCGTTCGTCCACCTCGGCCCGGGCGCGCCGGACCGCGGACTGGGGGAGGGCGACGGTCGCGAGCTCCCGCAGGTAGTCGGGAAGGTTGTGGGCCTCGTCGACGACCAGGTCGATCCGTTCGAGCGGCACCGACAGCCAGCGGAGGAGCGCCCGCTGGATGTGGGGATGGAAGAAGAAGGCGTACGGCGCCACGATCAGCCGGGCCCGGGACAATAGGCGCTTCGCGAGCTCGTAGCCGCAGACGTCCTCCTTGCGCGCCAGCTCGTCGAACTCGGCGGGGTCCTTCATCGGCGAAGCGTACCGGTCCGCGAACGACTCGAGGTCGCCTTGGATCACCCGCGCGTAGTACGGACAGCCGGGAAGGTCGATGAGGTCGATCGGACCATCGCTCGGAAGCTCGGCCGCGGGGGTGAGCGACAGGCCATCGCGCAGGGACGCTTCGGTCGCCCGCTTCCGGTCGGCGCACAGCTTGCCGTACTCTTCGGCGGTCGCCCCTTTCATCTCGTAGACGTTCTCGAGGAGCAGGCAGCGGCGGGCGCGGCCGGCGAGGTGAACGGTCGGCAGCGGCCGCCCGAGCCGCAGCGCGATCGCTTGGGCCTCCCGCAGGACCTGGACCATCTGCGTGTGCGTCCGGACGAGATAGACGATCCGGTGGTCGGCCTTCTCGGCGTGCTCGACGAGCGGCGCGAGGGTGGCGACCGTCTTCCCCGAGCCGGTCGGCGCGTCGACCAAGAGCGCGCCGCCGCGCTCGGTCAGGCGCGCGACCGCCCGAAGAAGGTCTTCCTGGCCCGGCCGAGGACGGTAGGGAAAGAGCGCGGAGCCCTCCGAAACGGCGACCATCGGTCCCCTCGCGGGAACGACTCAGCGGGGAGGCTTTGAACCTGCCCCTTCATCGGAAGCATCGTTCGACCGGAGCCGGGGGGTAGGCCGGTCCGGGCGCGTCGGAGAGGAGCGGCCACCGGCTCCCGCGACGTCCCCGCCTCGGGACGGCGAGCGGCGGTGGGCCCCCGCCCCCCCGCGCCCCTCCCGGCGGCCGCGGCGCGGACGGTGGGCCGCTCGAAGGAGACGGCCTACCCCGGCATCCGGGCGAGCACGTTCAGGTCGGCCCGGACGGCTTCGACACTGCCCCGGAACGCCGCCTGTTCTTCCGGGCTCAAGGCGACCTCCACGACGCGCTCGACGCCCGCCCGGCCGATGACGGCCGGGACCCCGATGTAGACGTCGCGCTCCCCGAACTCCCCGGAGAGGTACGCCGAAACCGGCACGAGACGGTGCTCGTTCCGCACCACCGCTCGTACGAGCTCCGCCTGCGACGCCGACGGGGCGTAGAATGCGCTCCCGGTCTTGAGCAGGTTGACGATCTCCCCGCCCCCGCTGCGGGTCCGTTGAACGATCTCCGCGAGCCGGTGGGACGGCAGGAGCGTCGTCAGCGGAACGCCGCCGACGCTCGTCAGCGACAGGAGCGGGACCATCGTGTCCCCGTGCGTGCCGAGGACAAACCCCGTGACGTCGCGCGGCGCGACGTGGAGGGCGTCGGCGACAAACGTCCGGAACCGCGCCGTGTCGAGCGTGCCGGACTCCCCGAAGACGTGCGACGGCGAGAACCCCGTCACTTGGCGGAAGTAGTAGGTCATGACGTCGACGGGATTGGTCACGACGACGACCACCGCCTGCGGAGCGCGGGCCTTCACCGCCTCGGCGTGCCCCTTGAGAATCGAGGCGTTCTTTTCGAGGAGGTCGGAGCGGCTCATGCCGGGCTTGCGCGCGAGTCCGGCCGTCTCGACCACGACGTCGGCCCCGTCGAGCGCGTCGAGCGATGTCGTCCCGACGACGCGGGTCGAGAAGCCGAGGATCGGCGCAGACTCCTGGATGTCGAGCGCCTTCCCTTGCGGAAGCCCATCGATGATGTCGACCAAGACGACTTCGTGGGCGAGGTCGGCCTCGGCAAGCCGCTGCGCGAGACTACCACCCACGTTACCGGCGCCCAGCACCACAATCTTGTTCACTGCCGTCATTTCGGCCACCGGGGCCGCCAACGGCCGACGACTTAAACGTCCTCGGACGGGGGTCACCGGCCGCGAGAAAGGGCCGGCCCCGAGGAACGAAAGCTTGATTCGCCGACGCCGACGTGGCCGACCAGAGCATGCCGACCGTCGATTCCGTCTTGCTCAGCGTGGAGGAGCGCGACAAGTGGCGCCACCGCGCGGAGCTTCTCGAGCGGCGGCTCTCGGAGGTTCGCCACCAGTTGCGCACCGCCCAAGTCCGCCTGCGGGCGGTCCGCCGGGAGCTGAGCCTCCTCCACTCGATGACCCGGGCGTCCCCGACGCCCGCCGTCCTCCGCGCGGTCCCCCGGAGCCCCGATGCCCCGAGTAACCCCCAGCTCGGTCTCCGCTAGGGAGAGCGAGCTCACCGCCCAAGAACGGGCGGTCGAGGCCGAAGTCGCCCGATTGGAGCGAGAGGAAGAGCAGCTCCTCGACCAACTCCGCCAAGCGCGCCAGCAAGTTCGATACTACGAAGCGCTCTTGCGGCTGTTGCGCCGCGAGTGGGGCCGCGGCGTCGGCCTCCACGACGTCGTCCGCCGGTTGTGAGCTGACGGCGGGACCGTGCGCGTCATCGTATTCGGAGCGGGCGCGACCGGCTGCCTGTTCGCCGCCCGGCTCGCCGCGAGCGGCCTCGACGTCGAGATCGTCGGTCGGCCGGCGGTCGTCCGGGCCGCGCTCGATGCCGGTCTCACCGTTCGGGGCGACCGACCCGTCGGGCCGGTCCGTCTCTCGGCGACGACCGAGCTTTCCCCGGGGTCGGACGCCGAGGTCGTGCTTCTCACCGTGAAGACGTTCGACTTGGCCGCCGCCGCGAAGGCGCTCGGCCGCTCGTTGCAGCACCCGGTTCCGATCGCGCTCTTGCAGAACGGCCTCACGGTCGAGGAACGGTTCGCGGCGGAGCTCGGCGCCGTCGGGTGGCCGCATCCCGAACGCTCGCTCGTCCGAGTCGTCCATTCGGTGCCGTCGACCCTCCTCGCGCCCGGCGTCGTGGCGAACATCGGCGAAGGCGAGTTCGTGATCGGGGATCGCCCACCCGACCACGGAGATCCCGCGGCGCACGCCGTCGTCGCGGAGACCCTCCGTCGAATCGGTCCACCCGTTCGGTCCGTCCCCCGCCTCCTACGGGAGGTCTGGCGGAAGGCGATCGTCAACGCCGCGATCAACCCGGTGACCGCCGACCACGGGATCGTCAACGGCCGTTTGCTCGACGATCCGTACCGCCAGCAGGCGATGGCGCTGTTGGGGGAAGCGCGACTGGCCGCCGAACTCGCGGGGGAGCGGTTCACCCCCGCGGAGACAGAGACCGCGCTGTTTCGGATCGTCCGGGCGACCGCCCAGAACCGATCGAGCATGCTGCAGGACATCGAGCAGGGCCGACCGACGGAGATCGACGCGATCTCCGGGGAGATCCTTCGGATCGCCCGCGCCCACGGTCGGGAGCTTCCGTGGACGGCCCGGGCCGTCCAACGGATTCATCGGCGCGTCGACGCCGCCCGACCGCCGGCCGGGCCGGATCCGAGCCGCGCATCGGAGGAGTCGAGGAGCGGTCCCGGCCCGGGCCGGGAGGACGGGGCGATCGCGAAGCGCCCGCCCCTCCGCCCGGACGCTCCACAAGATTCTTAGGGCCGACGCCTAGCGAGGGTACCGTGGGCGAAAAGCGCAGCGTGACCGATGCGGCCGTGCGGGGCCGACGGGTGCTCGTGCGCGTCGACTTCAACGTCCCCCAGACGCCGACGGGAGGGATCGCGGACGACCGCCGGATCGTCGAGGCGCTCCCGACGCTCGAGCACCTGAGAGCCCACGGGGCCCGCTCGATTCTGGTGAGCCATCTCGGCCGGCCCGAGGGACGACGGGACCCGAAGCTCTCCTTGCGACCGATCGCCCACCGGCTGAGCCAGCTCGTCGGCCAACCCGTCCTCTTCGCGGACGATGCGGTCGGCTATTCGGCGATCGAGCTCGCCTCGCGGATGAAGGACGGCGATCTGTTGCTGCTCGAGAACGTGCGCTTCCACGCGGGCGAGGAGGCGAACGATCCGGCGTTCGCCGCCCAGCTCGCCCGGCTCGCCGAGCTGTTCGTCGAAGACGCGTTCGGGACGCTGCACCGCGCGCACGCTTCGACGGTCGGCGTGGCGAAGCGGCTCCCGTCGTTCGCCGGCCTCTTGGTCGCCCGGGAGGTCCGGGAGCTCTCCCGGCTCCGGGACGCTCCGATCGCTCCGTACGTCGCGATCCTGGGCGGGGCGAAGGTGCGGGACAAGCTGCCGCTGCTCTCGAGCTTTCTCGGTCGCACGCAGCTGATCTTGATCGGGGGGGCGTTGTCGTTCCCGTTCCTCGCGGCGGCCGGCCATTCGCTCGGGGCGACCGAAACCGAACCCGGCCTCGAACCGGCCGTGCGAGAGTTCTTGCAGGCGGCGGCGGACCGCGGGACGCGCGTGCTCCTTCCCGAGGACGCTGTCATCGAACGCCCGGATCGATCGTCGGTTGAGGTCGTCCGGCTCGACGCCGTCCCGTCCGACGGGCGGATCCGGGATATCGGACCGGCCACTCAGCGGACGTTCGCGTCGGCCCTGGCGGAGGCCCGAACTGTCTTCTGGAACGGCCCGCTCGGCCTCGCCGAAGACGCGCGGTTCAGCGAAGGGACCCGGGCGGTCCTCGGTTCGCTCCGGGGTTCGACAGCCTACCGGGTCGCGGCGGGCGGCGATTCGGCGGCGATTGCCGAGGCGCTCGGCGTGATCGAGTCGTTCAACTTCATCTCGACCGGCGGCGGCGCCGCGCTCGAGTTCGTGCAGGGGGCGGACCTCCCAGGCCTCGCCGTCTTGCCGGACGCGAGGTGAGACGGGCGACTCGACCTTCCTCGGCGCCGGCGCGCGTCGCAGTGTCGACCCACGCCGCGTAGCGGCTGAGCACGCGCGGCAGGTCGACCTCCGCGACTTCGGGAACGGTGTACGGGTGCCGCTCGTCCAAGAAGGCGAAGAGCGAGCCGACCCGCTTCGGGGCCGTCTTGAAGAGGACGAGGCGCTCCGCGTCGTCGACGAGTCGGCCGTTCCATCGGTAGATCGACCGCACGGGCAGGAGCGTCGCGCAGGCGGCGAGGCGCCGCCGGACCGCCGCGCGGGCGAACCGAACCGCGCTGCGCTCGTCCGGAAACGTCGAGAGGACAAGGCGGACCGGACCGTCCGCGCGGGCGGGCTCGATCGGGAACGGGGTCATAGGCTGGTTGCCGCCACGACCGCCTCGGACGAGGTGCAGTCGATCGAGGTGACGCCGAGGGTCGAGAGATCGACGAGCACCGCGCGCGCCGGCACCGGGGTGATGTTGCGCATCCGCTGGTACTCCGTCTCCGCCTGCCAGGTCGACACGTTCAACAGCAACACGCCGCGGTAGCGCTCGACGCCGAACGTGTGGGCGTGGCCCATCGCGAGGATGTCGGGGAGCGGATCGACGACGAGGCCGTCGACCGGGGTCGGTGCGAGCGGGGTGCGACCGCCGTAGCTCGGGGCGAGATGGCGCATGCGGAGCATCCGGGCCATCACCTCCGTCGGCCGGGAGTACGACGCCCCCGGGATCGACGGGATGAGATCGTCCAAGCTGCGGCCGTGGTACGCCTCGACGACCACCCCTTCCAAGCTGAACGTCGAAGGGTTCGCGAGCGGCCGCACGTTCGGCCCGAGCCGTTCGCACAACGGCGGGGAAAGCGCGGGTTGCGGCTCGGCCGGGCAGACCGCGTCGTGGTTCCCCGGCACGACCACGATCGTGACGGAGCTCGGCAGCTCCGATAGGCGCCGCCCGAGTTCGGCGTACTGCTCGACGACATCGGGAATTGCGAGGTCGCGTTCTTGATGCGGGTAGATCCCGATCCCGTCGACCAGGTCCCCCGCGACGACGACGTAGCGGATCGTCCGGGCGAGGTCGGGGTGCGGGCCGGCTCCCTTCAGAAAGTCGACCAGCCGGCCCCAGGCGTCCGCGAGGAACGCCTTCGACCCGACGTGGAGGTCCGACAGGAACAGCGCGCGGTTTGAGGTGTCGGAACGCTGGACCTTGCGCCGCCACGGGACGTCCGGCCGCTCGAGGGTGGTGATCCGAGGAAGCCGGGACGGATCCCGGCCGAACTCGAGGCGGACGCCGATCACCTCGTCCGGAAGGATCGGCTCGGCCGCCCCCGGCGCCTCCTTCGGGAGGAACGCCTCGATGCAGCCGGTCTCGTCCTCGAGCGTGAGGATCAGGTGGTGTTGCCGAGCGGTCGAACGCACCGAGCGCACCATCGCGATCAGCGAGGCGGCTTCGCCGCTCCGCTCGATCTCGTGCGCGGAGCGGAGGTTCTCGAGCGTCGGCCGCCCCTTCAGCATCTCGCGTAGCCGCTCGAACCGATTCGCGAACAGGCGTCGGTACCCGTCGAGCGGCGGCGTGTTCGGCGTCGGGGCGACGAACCCTTGGCGAATCAACCGGAACGGCTCGGCCGGCGACGCGTCCCCCGCGGACGAGGGGGGGGTCGGAGGTCGAACCTCGAGGGAGAGCTCGGCGCCGATCCGGCTCGGGCGCAGGAGCGTGAGCGTCGATCGCACGAGCTCCGAGGTGACGAACGGCTCGCCAACGCCCATCCGTTCGAGGACCTCGCGGGAGGCGATCAGCGGGCGGGGCTGGCGCAAGAGCAGTTCGAGCGCGTCCGCCTCGACGAGCTTCTGATGGCTCTCGAAGAACGCCACCAAGCGGTCGCGCACGTCAGGGGCCACGTCGGAACCTCGGAGATGGCCCTCGAGCGCCCGGCCTCGGGCCTCCGGAGCCGAGCGGGAAGGTGCGCGACGCTATTTCAACGCTCGCGCGACGGCACCGTTCGCGCGAGCTGCGGACGGATCAACCGGGCTCGGTCCGGCTCAGCGGTACGATTCCTTCGAGTACGTCGGACCGGGGGGAAACTTCCCCTTGAGATACCGAACAAACGGTTCGGTTGACTTCTCCAGATGCGCGGCGTACCACTGCACGACGAGCTCCTTGAGCGTCGACTGGAGCGCGTCGAGGTCGACCTTCTCGTCCGGGGCGTCGTAGACAATCGCTTGGCTCATCGTGCGCATCCACCCGGCGTAGCGGTGGTACGACTCCCCGTCACACCACTCGAACGTCCCGCGGAGCCGGGAAACCCCGTCGCCGTCCCGGTAGTAGGCGAATCTCAGCGTAAACCCGATCCAGCCGGGCGCCCGGTCGCCGAGCTCGATCGCCTTCAGGCCCGCGAAGTCGAAGTTGTCGCGGAACGACCACTGGGTCGGGTACTCCGCGAACGTGGCGAACACCGTCGACGGCGGATCGATCGCCAGGTGGACCCCGATCGTCTCGAACTGAACGTGGACCTCCCATAGGATCTGCAGCAGCCGTCGGTTCACCTCGGCCCGATGCGAGTGATCCTCCTCCGCCCGTTCGACCGCGGCCTGCGTCTTCTCGAGTTCGGTGCGTAGCTCGTGAAGGAACGTCTCATTCGTCCCGGCCGGCGCCGCTTCCACGGACGCCTTTCGTCCGGATCCCTTCGGTCGTCCGGGCCTTCCTCTCGGCCGTCCGCGCCGTCCCTTTGGTCGCCCCCGGGGTGCCATGAGAAACCGCCCCGGCGATGGGGGGCCCGCTATAAAGCATGTTTCTCGGCCGGCCGATCGCGAAAGCCCCCCGCCTCGGTATCGAGACGCCGGTCCACCCGACGCCGTCTCTCATCCCCGACCACGACATCGTCGAGCCGCCTTCCCTTGAGGATCGGACAGCCCCGGTGAGAAACCCGCGTGTACCCCTCGACCGGTTCGTGGGCGATCGCACCGCACGGACGGCGCGCCTCAACCTCGCGCGCCATTCGTCGCGCGAACGGGGGTCGGCACTCCTTTAAATAGTCGACTTCGCTAGCAATCAGCGGAAACGGTTCGGCGACGGAGGAGCCTCGCTCTTCCGCTCTCCAGTCCAAGGACGTGCGTTCATGATCCACCCCGGCTCTTCGCGCAGTCTTGCTAGGACCTCGGACGGCGGACGGGCGAGTCTCTAACCGGTCGTCGGACGCCCGCTCGGCCCGGCCGAACGGGAGCGTTCCGAAGGAGCAACGAACGTATGAGCAACGACCCCAACGCCGCCAAGTACCAGATCCGAGCGCGCATCACCGCCGAAGGCGTCATCGACAAACCCGACGTGGTCGGGGCGGTCTTTGGCCAGACCGAAGGCCTGCTCGGCGAGGAGCTCGACCTCCGCGACCTGCAGAAGTCGGGCCGGATCGGTCGGATCGAAGTGAACATCGACAGCCGCAAGGGCCGTAGCGAAGGAGAGATCATCGTCCCTTCCTCGCTCGACCAGGTCGAAACCGCGATCCTCGCGGCCGGCCTCGAGACCGTCGACCGGATCGGCCCGTGCCGGGCGAAGATCGAGGTCGTCGGCGTCGAAGATATCCGGATCGCCAAGCGGCAGAAGGTCGTCGACCGCGCGAAGGAGATCCTCTCGAAGATCCAGGAAGGGTCGAAGGGCGTCGCGATCGACCTGACCGAATCCGTCCGCAAGGCCGTCCAGGTGGAGGAGATCACGACCTACGGGCCCGAGCACCTGCCCGCCGGCCCGAACATCGACCAGGCCGACGCCCTCATCGTCGTCGAGGGACGGTCGGATGTGCTGAACCTACTGCGCTGCGGGATCAAGAACGTGATCGCGGTCGAAGGAACGAGCGTTCCCCAGACCGTCAAGGACCTGTCCCGCGGGAAGACCGTCACCGCTTTCACCGACGGCGACCGCGCGGGCGAGCTGATCTTGCGGGAGATGCTCCAGACGATGGACATCGACTTCGTCGCCCGGGCTCCCCGGGGCACCGAGGTCGAGGAG
>JAKAWP010000024.1 GCA_021816955.1 Thermoplasmata archaeon | reverse complement strand
CCGATCTGATAGATCTCGATCAGCCCCAGCTTCGCCCGGTCGATCGCCCGGCGGATCGTCGGACCGACCTCACGGCCCTTCGCCCGGCCGAGCCCCACGAATCCGTCGCCGTTCCCGACGACGACCGTGACCGCGAACTTGAATCGCCGCCCGGAGTCCGTCATCCGCTGGACCATGTTGACGTCGAGCACCTCGTCGCGAAGGTCCGGCAACAGCTTGTCGACGATCGCCGGCTCGCGGAGGGGAAGCCCCGTCCGCAGCGCCGCGCTCATCGACGTGATCTCGCCGTTCGCGACCCGACGGCCCAGTTCGGTCTTCGGCACCCACGACGCGACCGGTGGCGCGGCGCTCGGGGCGATCCCGCCGGGCGGAGGCGACGGGCCCTGCGTCGGTTCGACCGCTCCGGCGCTCACGGACGGGCCTCCGGCGGCGTGGCGATCGTAGGAAGCTTCACCTTGAACTGTTCGAGAGGGGTCGCGAGAGGGGTCGACAGGTGGCGACCGTTCAGCCGGTCCTCCGTCGGGAAACCTTCGCTGCCGTGCGGCACGCTCACACCGGCGTCCAACAGCCCTTTGAGCGCCGCGAGCAGCCGACCGCCGGCCGTCGGACGACGGGCGCCGACATCGAGCACCGCCGACTCCGTGCCCGCCGCCTTCGCCCGGAGCCCGGCGAGGTAGCCGGTCAGGTACGCCGCCGGCGTCGACGCGAGGCTCCGGGACGGAAACTCCAGCCGGGCGAGCTCGGGAGAGTGGGCGGAGGCGATCACCCGGTCGCCCGCCGGATCGAATTCGGTGACGCTCACCACCACCCGGCGGTGGCTGAGCCGCACGACCGCCCGCGGCTCGCCGGACTTCAACAGCTTGAGGCGGGCCCGATAGTCGGTCCGCCCTTCCCGGCGGCGGCGGAACGGGACGCGGTAGCGAGGTCCGGTGCTCATGCGGTCGCCTCCGAGAGGTGGCCCGCGAGCCGCAGATTGCTCAAAAGGTGCGCCCGGCTGCGGAACATTCCCCCTTTCGCTCTCCGGTAGAACTCCCGGTAGACGTTCGCCGGGATCTTCCGCTCGTCCCGCAGGCGCTTCAGAAGCGCCCGCTGAACGCGGATCCGGCGCATCCATCGATCCTTCCGCGGCACCCGGCTTTCGGGCGTTCCCCGCCGCGAACCCGGACCGCGGTGGCGGCCCTTCGCGCGCTCTTCGGCGAGCCGGCGCGCCCGGACCCGGGACGTGCCGCGAACGGGCTTGCGTCGGATCCGGCCAGCCCGGATCGCCGAGCGGATATCGTCGCGCGTGACGGCCTCCGCCAGCTCCTCCTCGGCGGCCGGGTCGAGCCAGACGCGCCCTTCGCCGCAGTGGAGCAGGTCGGCCGCCAGGCGCCGTTGGTTGGAGAGGTCGCTCATCGGCTCACTCCTCCCGCTCTTCGCGCGCGATCGGGTTGAGGACGTGGACCCCCCGCCGGCGCGCCGCCGTCTCGAGGAGGAGCCGTCGCCGGGTCCCGACGGTCCGAGCGATCACCGCGGCCTCGCGGAGCGGATCGAGGCGATCGATCTCGCGCTCGAGGCGGATCAGCACCGGTCGAAAGCCGGTCGGGGTGAGCCCGCGGACCGCGGCCGGGGAGCGGTAACCGATGCGGACGATGCGCGGCCGGTAGCCGTAGTGCCGGCGCTGCTTCGACTGGAGCCCCCGGGGGCGGCGCCAGGCGCCGTCCCGACCGATCCGCCAGTACCGGTTCGCGGCCTGCCGACCGAAGATCGGCCGGCGCCGGTCGAGCCGTCGGCGGACGGCAAGCAGGCGGACCGTGGCCGGATCGAGTTCGGGCCGCCGGGCCGCTCGCGGCGCCGACGGCTCGGCCGCCGGGGCGTCGGTCTTCGTCTCGGCCGCGGGGGGGTTCGCGGGCGTCGCCGCGCTCCGCGCCCGTCGTCGCTTCGGCGCCGGGGCGTCGTTCGCAGGCTCGGCCGGCGCGTCCGCCTTCGACGGTTCGTCGCTCGGGCGGGGCGGGTCGCTCGTCACGAATCGGCCTCCTTGATGCGGGCGCGCTCGATGAGGTAGATCCCGTCCTGGAAGACCCGCGGATCGTACTGGCGGATGCGGGTCGCGCGCTCGACGTTCGCCGCGCTCTGTCCGACCTGCTCGACGTCGATGCCCGAGATCGTGACGAACTCTCCCGCGACCTCGGCCGTCGTCCCCGGTACGAGGGTCGCGGTGCGGGGATACTTTTCTCCGAGGAAATTCTCGATGACGAGCGTGCTCCCCTTGGCGGCGACCTTCATCGGGAAGTGCGCGGCGACGATCTTGAGCCGCGCCTCCACGCCGTGGGCGACGCCAAGCGACAGGTTGCGCAGGTGGGCGACCCACGTCCCGAGAAGGGAGCGGGAGCGCTTGCGCTTCGGATCGAGGCGGAGAATGAGCTCGGCCTCGGTCCCGTGGAGATCGACGCGGAGCACGCCGTCCGGGAACGGTCGTTCCACGCGGCCCTTCGGACCGGCGACGACCAAGCGGCCCGGCCGGACCTCGACCGTCACTCCGCGCGGGATCGCGACCGTCGCCCGAAGGCCCGAGCCGTCAGTAGACATACGCGAGCAGCCTCCCTCCGATCTTCCGCTCCCGCGCCTCGCGCTGGGTCAAGATCCCTTGGCTCGTGGAGAGGACGAGGAGACCGAAATCTTGGGCGGGCAGGTGCCGCGACTCGTACCGCTCGAGGTCGCGTTGGGCCACGCTGATCCGCGGTTTGATGACGCCGCAGGCGTTGATCCGCTTCGCGAGCTTCACCTCGTAGCGCCCGCCCCGCCCGTTCTCGACAAAGGAGAACTCGTCGACGTACCCGTGCTCCCGGAAGATCCGGAGCACCTCGCCGATCAGCTTCGAGACGGGTTCGAGCGTGACCGTCGACTTCCCTTGGAGGTCGGCGTGCCGCAACGAGACGAGCGCATCGTTCAACAGGTCCTGTCCCATCGCCCCCTCCTCACTGGAACTTGCGGAAGCCGAGGTCGACCGCGACCTCCCGGAAACACTGGCGGCAGAGGTGCAGGCCGTAGCGGCGGACGATGCCGCGCTTGCGGTCGCACCGATGACAGCCGACCTTCCGCCCGAACTGCTTCTTCGGCTTCACGGACCTTCACTCCACGAACGTGACCTGGAACGCCGTCTCGAGGAACGCCCGCGTCTCCTCCCGCGTGGCGCGCAGCCTCTTCGGGATCGCCGCCGGTCGGAGCCGCCGGTCCCGCACCCGCCAACCGCCTCGGCCGATCTCCACGGCGACATCCATCCCGTGGATCCCGATCGCCGGGTCGTACTTCATCCCGGTGAAGTCCGTGTAGTCGGCGATCCCGAACGAGACGTTGCCGCTGCGGTCGATCGACGTCGGCTCGAGCTGCCGGTCCCTCGCTTCGAGCGCCCGGACCAAGAACTCCCGGGCGCGCTCCTTGCGGAGCGTCACCTTCGCCCCGATCTCTTGGCCCGCCCGGATCCCGAAGTCGCGGTTCGTCGAGCGCGCGCGGGTGGCGACCGGCTTTTGGTGCGTGACCATCTCGAGAACCTTCTCGGCCTTCGCGCGATTCTCGCCGGACTCGCCGACGCCCGCGTTCACGACGACCTTGACGATCCGCAGGGTGCGCATCGGCTGCTCGGTCGCGGTCATGGAGCGACCCCCTCGGTCAGGGTGACCGCCGGCGTCTGGTCGCCGACGACGTAGACGTACTCCTGGATCGTGCTGAACCCCTCGCGCAGGTGCACGCGGTTCGGCTGGGAGGAGTTGCGGACCTCGAGGCGCTCGACGTGGGCAAGCTGCCCCACGTGGCCCCCGCCCGCGACGTAGACGAGGCGCCCGGGGGCGAGCGGGAGGTGCTCCACGACCTTCTGGGAGGGCAGCTCGATCTTGAGCGAGTCTCCGACGTGCCACGGGGTAGTCGGCTCGACAAGCAGGTTGCGGCCGTCGTGCAGCGTCGCCTCGATCCGTCCGCCCGGAACCGAGTGCTTCGCCTTCACGCGCCCGATCTTGACGCGGGCCTCGGTCGCGGGGATCTTCACCAAGACGAGGCGGCCCCGCACGTTGCGGACGACCCGGTAATGCTCATCCAACGGAGCTCGGAACGACACCGTGTCCATCAGCCCGACACCGCGGGCGAGATCCTTCACGACGACGCCGTCGACCTCGACCGCCCCCGCATTGACGATCCGCCGGGCCTCGCGGGCGGTTCGGGCGAGCTTTCGGAGCTCCCGGAGAACGAGGAGGAGCGGCACCGAATCGGCCTGCGGGTGCGGACCGGCCCGGGGTCGCAGGATCCACTTCGTCCCCTTGCGGGGCACCGTCCACGATCGGGGCGCCGCTCGGCGCTTCAACCGCCGCGTCATCGGTCGTCCTCCACTACCCGCTCTTCGGGGGTCGACGACGAAGCGTCCGCCGGAACCGGCTCAGCCGCGGGCGCCGTGGAATCTTCCCCCTTCGGTTCGGGGGTCTCGCTCGACCCTTCCCCTTCCGTTTCCGGCTCGGGAGTCTCGCCGCGTTCCTCCGCGGTCAATTCTTCCGCCGTGACCCGGAGGATCCGGCGTCGCCAGGGGTCCGCCAAGTTCAGCTTGATGAGCAAGAGGTGGCTCGGCCGCACCGGGAGCGGGCGCATCTTCTCTTCTCCCGTCTTGACGGTGACGTTCTCTAAGGTGACGCTCCGACTCCGCCGGTCGACGCGGGCGACCCGCTCCTCTTGGCCCTCGAAGCTCCCCGACACAACCCGCACGGTGTCGCCCTTGTGGATCGGCAGCGAGCGACGGTGGAATCGCCGGCGAAGCTCGCGCGAGAGCGGGACCGTCAGCTGGCGCCGTTGGACGGCGTGGTCCGCCCGGTAGAGGGCGCGGCGCTGGCGCCGAGGCGCGTGCGGAGAGATCGCCATCGCCGAAATCCTCCTACAGGATGATCGACGAAGCGGCGGCGATCCGCGGCCACCGCTCGGCCGCCTCCTTCGCGACCGGGCCTTTGATCTGCGAGCCTTTGATCTCCCCGGTCTCCGTCGTGATCACGGCCGCATTGTCTTCGAATTCGAGCCGGGTCCCGTCCGGCCGGTGGATCGGGGCGCGCGAGCGAACGATCACGGCGTGCACGACCTGGCGTCGGAGCTCCGGGGTCCCCTTCTTCACCGAAACGATCACGAGATCGGCGACGCCGGCGCGCGGGTAGCGCCGATGCGTCCCGTGCCAGTTCCGCACCGCAATGATCTCGACGACCTTCGCGCCCGTGTTGTCGACGCAGTCGAGGCGGGCGCCCTTCGGCAGTCCGCGGCTGCGACGGCCGGCCAACCCCTTCATCGGCCCTCCTCGGCCGGGACCGCGGCCGGGGCAGTTGGAGGGGTCGGTTCTTCGCCGGCCGTTCGCCGGGCCCCTTCGCCGAGGTCCTCGACGATGCAGAACGCCACCAGTTTCGAGAGCGGTCGGGTCTCGGCGATCCGCACGCGGTGCCCGACGGCAACCCGCAGGCACGGGGGATTGTGGACGAGGTAGCGGCGCCGCCGCTTTTCGTAGCGCTCGTACTTCGGTCGGTAGTGGAGGAGCGTCCGTTCGACGACAGCGGTCCGCTGCATCGCCGTGGAGACGACGGTCGCCTCGATGACCTGGCCGCGGACGGACAAGTGCCCATGGAACGGGCAGTGCGCGTCGTCGCAGACCCCCCGGGGGGCCCGGACGTCGAGGCCGATGTCTTTCGTCCGGCGGGCCGGACCGTCCGTGGTCGTCATCGATCGTTCCGTCGGCCGCCGAGCAACAGGCGCTTCGTGCGGTCTTCGGGACGGTGCCGAAGATGCTCGCCTATTAACGGTATCTCACGTCCTTCGAGGTGAATCGCCCCTCGCAGGCCCGCTTTCGGTATCCGTCGCAGCCGGCGCTTGCCGGGCAGACGGACGACGAACGTGGCGAGCGTCTCGTCGACCAGGACCCCGGCGATCGGGCCGCGCGCGAGCCCCGGGGCCGAGTCGATCCGGATCGTCGCTCCGAGGATCTCTCCCGCGAGCCGCGGGTCGGGACGATCCGAAGCGGGCATCGGGCGGGCCATGGTCGCTATCCCGGTCACGCTCGGGGCCGGCTCGGCCGCTCCGCGGCGTGCCGCCGCTCGTTGAGGACCGTGAGCGCCCGGGCCACGTTCGTTCGGAGCGCCCGCATCCGGCCGGGGCTCGGGGGCGCCCCGCCCATCGCCGCGACGCCGCGCTCGCGCAAGAGATCGTTCTCGACGTCCCGGATGCGCCGGCGCAGCTCGTCGTCGCTGAGGGCGCGCAGCTCTTTCATCCGAACGAGCGTCACGGCGGGGACTCCTCCGGGCCGGGCGCGGCCGGGACAGGCATCTCTTCGACTTCGGGAAGCGGCGGCGGAGCGGATGTCGGCTCGACGCCCTTGATCCGGATCTCGTCCGGCAGTTTCGCCGACGGACGCATGATCCAGACGTTGACGCCGATCACCCCGGGCTTGAGGCGGGCCTGGTAGAACCCCTTGTCCATGAACAGTCGGACGGCGTCGCCGCAGTACTTCACCGTCCCCGCCTTGAACCGCTCGGTGCGGTGCCGCTCGCCGGTGAGCTTGCCGGAGAGGATCACCTGGCAGCCGCGCGCGCCCGACTCCATGATCCGGCGGACCGTCGAGTGGCCCGCGCGTCGGAAGTGCCATCCCCGCTCCAACGTCGAGGCCAGCTTCTCGGCCATCAGCTGGGCGTTCAGGTTCGGGTTGCGTTCTTCCTGGACCTCGATCTGCGGGTTGTCGAGCTGGAAGCGGGTCCGGATATCTTCGGTGAGCCGCTTGATCAGCTCTCCCCGCCGGCCGATCAAGATCCCCGGCCGCTCGCAGATGAGGGTGACGCGGGTGCCCATCGGGGTGCGCTGAATGTCGAGCCCGCCGAATCCCGCGCGGGCGCTCTCGGCGACCAGGTAGTCCTTGAGCAGGATGCGCCGCACGGCCTCCTGGATCACCTTTCGCTCGGCGCTCACGATGCCTCCTCGGCCGGCTCGGCGAGGACGATCTCGACGTTCGTCGTCTGCTCGTTCCAGGCGGTCGCCCGTCCGTGCGCCCGCGGCATCGACGCCTTGCGGATCCGTCCCCGGGCGCTCGCCGCGACCAAGACCACCAGCCGGTCGGTGTCCATCCCTTCGTACTCCGCGTTCGCCTCCGCGTTCGCGATCACCTTGAGCAGCTGGCGCGCGACGGCGACGGGAAACCGCCCCGGCCCGGTCCCTCGATGGTGGGCGGTCTCCTGGTTGTAGCGACGGAACGGGATCGCGCGGCGACGCGCCACGGCGTCCTCGAGGATCGCCCGCGCTCGGCTGACGGGCTGGCCCCGAAGGGCGTTCAGCACCTCGTACGTCTTCTTCGGGGAGATGGGGAGCTCGACCCCCCGCGCGCGAGCGACGGCCCGTCCCCGCTCGCCCGTGTAGGTGTATCCTCGCATCGGTCCCTCCTCACTTCAGCGGCATGAACTTCGACGACCGGGTCGCGCCGACGCCGGGTCCCGAGTGCTTTTCGAACTTGCGGGTGAGGGCGAACTCGCCGTAGTAGTGCCCGATCATCTCGGGGCGAACTTCGATCTCCTTGAACTCGCGGCCGGTGTGCACCGCGACCCGACGCCCGACGTGCTGGGGAAGGATCAACGCATCGCGGCAATGCGTTCGGACCACCTTCTCCGGTGGGGTCGATTGCAGCCGGTCGAAGAACCGTCGGGTCTCCTCGTTGAATCCCCGTCGGATCGATCGGCGCGCCCGGGCGGTCAGCACCTTCGCGAGCTCCTCGAGGCTCATCGACTTCAGTTCTTCCAGCGTGCGTCCCCGGTAGGCGAACTCGCGCTTCCGCCGCGCCTCGACCTTCTTCCCCTTCCGTTGCGCCGGCACCGCTTACCTCCCCTTCTCGGCCTGGCGGCGCCGCTTCGTGCGGAACGACCGGGAGAACCGGCCGACCTTCGCGCCGGGCCACGTACCCGCGGAGACCGTGCTCGGGCGGCCGACGTGCTGGTGCGCGCCGCCGCCGAACGGGTGGTTTACCGGGTTCTTCGCGATCCCCCGGACCTTGAACGGAGGACGCGCGATCGACCGGGTGCTCCAGAACCGCTTGCCGGCCTTCACGATCGGCCGCTCGAGCCGGCCGCCGCCGGCGATCGCGCCGACCTGGGCTCGGCAGGTGGCGAGGAACGTCTTGAACGCCCCGCTGGGCAGCTGCACCGTGACGTCGGAGCCGCTGTGCGCCACGACGAGCGCGCTCGTGCCGGCGGCCCGTACGAGCCGTCCCCCGTCAAACGGCTTCACTTCGAGGTTCGAGACGAGCGTGCCGTCCGGTATCCGGGCGAGCTCGAGGATCGCTCCGCGGCCGACCGCCCCGTCGTGCAGGCTCACCGGATCGCCGGTCGCCAATCCGGCGGTGGCGAGCACGGCGATCTTCTCGCCGCCGGGTCCGGTGACCCGCGCCACCGGCGCCGTCCGTCCGGGCGCGGGATCGATCGCCGCTACGACGCCGGGACCGACGATCGAGGCCGGCGGATGGTACACTGGGCCGTGGTGGCGGTGGCTCGGGGAGCGGTACGGACCGGTCCCCTTGCCTCGCCGTCGGGACGGGATTCGCTTCCCCATCAGAACACCCCGGCGCGGCCCCCGATATCCTCCGCGCTGTGCTCCTTCGCGAGTCGGACGGTGGCGACCTTTCCGACTCGAACGATCTTGATCGTGATCTTGTCGACCTTGCACTGGTAGATCGACTCGACGGCCCGCCGGACCTCCTGGCGCGTCGCCCGGCGATCGACCAGGAACTCGAGCTTGTTCTGCCGCTCCATCTCGTCCATCGCCTTCTCGGTCACGTAGGCGTGGAGCAAGATCCGGTGACGCAGGTCGCTCATGAATCTCGCGGCTCCACCCGCTCGTTCACGGCCCGCAGGGAACTTTGCGAAAACAGCGTGAGGCGGCCGGCGTCGCCCCCCGGCGCCAGGTCTTCCGTCGAGAGCCGGGTCGCGCTCACGACCTCGACACCGGGGAGGTTGGCGAATCCGCGCGCCCGGCCGTCCGCCGTGGTGACGACGAGCACGCTTTTCGGCGTCCGGCGCACCCGCCCGCGGCGCCGGGCGCGTCCGGATCGGTACTGGCCATGGTCGCGGGCCCGGGCGACGTCGTCCCACAGCTTGAGCCGTTCGAGCAGCGCGCGCGCCTCTTGGGTCGAGTCGATCGCCTCGAGGGCGTCGTCGAGGACGATCGGCAGGTGGACGTTCGGCGGAACCCGGTGGCCCCGGTCCGCGCAGCGCTTCGCGTCTCGGGTCGCGGCGAGCGCGCTCCGGAACGCCTTGCGCCGCTCCCGGTCGTTGATCTTCTTCGCCCAGATCCGGTCGACCTTCGGAGGGTGAGCGGGTCTCCCCCCGACGGTGTTCGGCGCCTGCGCGCCCCGCATCGAGTTCATCAGCCGGGGCGTTCGAGCGACGCCGCGGCCTTTGCCGGACCACTCGACCGAGTGGCGCAGCCCGGCCGTCGGGCTCGTCCCGTACGGCTGCCGCCGGTGCGACTGGGCCGCCACCACGGCCCGTCGGATGAGATCGGGGCGGATCGGCTCCGACCACGCCTCGGGGAGCGTCAAGTGCCCGGCTTCCCGGCCATCCAGCGAGTAGACCGGCAGTCGGTGGTGGACCGGCGGCGTTTCAACCCAGGGGGCGGGCGCCCCCGACGGACGCGACGGGCTCATGCTCCCTGCTTCGAGGCGACGCTCAGGTAGCGAAGATCGACTTTCTCGACGCTCGCGACGACGCTGCGCCGGGGAGTCGCGAATCGAAGAAGGCGTTTGGCGGGTCCGGGCAGCGAGCCGTGGAGGACGAGACAGCCCGTGCGGACCTCGCCGTACCCCGGGAACCCGCCGGCCGGGGTGACCGGGTCGTGCCGCGGGTCTTTGATGACCTTGAGCACCCGCATGTTGAATTGCGTGCGCCGGTGAAACCCCTGCTGGCCCGCCTGCGGAATACGATACGTCACGAAGCTCGGGTTGTGCGGTCCGAGCGTTCCGATCATCCGACGGTGCTTCGAATTCTTCCGGGGCTGAAGCTTGACTCCCCACCGCTGGATGTGGCCCTGGAAGCCGAACCCTTTCGTCACCCCGATCACGTCCACGAACTCCCCTTCCTTGGCGAGTTCGTCCACGGCCACCTCTTTCCCCAGGTGCTCCCGGGCGTAGCGAAGGCGTGACTCGATCGAATCGCCGCGAACCGGGATCTCGAAGACGGTCGGGGACTTCTCGCCGACGGAGCTCACGAGCCTCGGCTGGGTGTGCGCGATCAGCCGCAACTCATCGCCCGGCGCCGCGGCCAGCTGTTCGAGCGCGGACGGTGCGCTGGGAGGATGGACCGGTAGGCGGCGCCAGAGGTCGTCGCTCGCCCCGTCCCCCCACACCTCCGCGGTGATCCGGCGCCCGTACGGCGTCTGTTCGTACCGGCGGATGCCGACGACCCGAATCGGGGGCACCTCGACGACCGTGACCGGCACCTGCACTTCTTGCCCTGCCGTCGTCGAGCGCTTTCGGTAATCGACGATGAACGCGTGCGTCATCCCGACCTTGTAGCCCGCGAACCCATCGAGCCCCGGCTCCTTGGCGTGGGTGGCGGGCCGCCGAAGGCGGGGGAACAGCCTCGCGGCTCGCGATCGGGGCGAGAACGCAAGGGAGCCCCGGCGGGGCCGGTGTCGTCGCGCCATCGAACGAAGAGGGGTTCGCCCTCAGTGGCGGTCGGGGAGAAGGGTGCTCTATATAACGGCTCGCGCGAGCGCGCCTCCGAGAGCGAGCGGCTCCCACGTCCGCTCGCCGCATCCGCGGGTTTGGCCGGCCACGTCGGCCGTCCTCCTGAACGCGCGCGTTCGGCCACGGGCGGGCCCGCGCCGCGCGGGAGCGTCGGCGCGGAGGCTTTCCCGACGGCACGCCGACGACCGAACTGTTAAGGCGCAATGGCCGGTAGCCACTCGCGTGGGCCCGAGCGCACCGTCCGACCCCCTGCCGGTTTCGCTAGAGAGGGTTCGCGCGGCGGCCGCTGCGCTCCGGGGTCGAGTCGCCCGCACTCCTCTCGTTCCGGCGCCGAAGCTCGCCGGACTCGAAGACCATCCGGTCTACCTCAAGCTCGAGAACCTCCAGTATACGGGATCGTTCAAGATCCGGGGCGCGACGGTGCGCATCGACGCGCTCCGGAACGATCCGACCCGGCGGGGCGTCGTGGCGGCGTCGGCGGGCAACCACGCCCAAGGGGTCGCCTGGGCGGCCCGAGCCGCGGGGCTTCCCGCCACGATCGTGATGCCCGCGGCGGCTCCCCCGGTGAAGGTCTCCGCCACTGCCGCTCTCGGCGCGACGGTCGTCCTGCACGGGACCGACTACGCGGAGGCGGAATCGCGCGCCCAAGAGATCGCCCGCACGGAAGGGCGGGTCTTCATCCACCCGTTCGACGACCCCGACGTGATCGCCGGCCAGGGAACGGTCGGCCTCGAGATCCTCGAGGACCTCCCGGACGTCGCCAATGTCGTCGCGGGAGTCGGCGGCGGCGGGCTCGTGAGCGGCCTCGCGGTGGCGATGCAAGCGGCCTTGCATCGGCCGGTCCGGGTGATCGGCGTCCAACCATCGGGTGCGAGCACGCTCGCGGCCTCGCTCGAGCGAGGGTCGATCGTCGCCGGTCCGCGTCCCCGGACGTTCGCGGACGGGCTTGCCACTCGGCACGTGGGGGCGCTCCCGTTCGCCATCGCCCAGCGACTCGGAGTCCGGGCGATCGACGTCGACGACCGGTCGATCGCGCGGGCGATCTTCTGGCTGCTTGAGCGGGCGAAGATTCTCGCCGAAGGCGCCGGCGCCGCCGCGTTGGCCGGCGTGATGGCGCGGCCGGACCTCCTCCTTCCCGGACCGGTGGTGGTCGTCGTCTCCGGCGGGAACCTCGACCCGTTCGTCCTCGATCGGGTCCTCTGGGTCGGATTGGTCGGGGAGGGACGGCTCCTTCGGCTCTCCGCTCCGCTCGCGGACGTGCCCGGACGGCTCGTCGATTTCTTGTCGATCGCGGCCGAAGCGCGCGCCAACGTCCGGCAGATCCTTCACGAGCGGGAGTCCCCGGGTCGCGACCCGTCGAGCGTCGGCGTCGAGGTCGAGCTCGAAGTGCGCGACGCCGCCCATGCCGACGAGGTGACGGCGGCGTACGAGCGGCGGGGCTGGGCGGTGCGTCGGGTCCCCCTCGAGCCGGAGTGACCGGCCCGCGGCCGGCCTCCCCCGGTGCTGAAGGGGGTAAATAGACCACCGCTCCTTCTACTCGGCGGAGGCGCGATGGCGAAGGTTCGGTCCGGACCGGGCGACCTTACCGCCGGCCGACGGTTTTGGACCGTCGAGGAAGCGAACCGTCGGATCGCTTCGCTCGGGCCGTTGCTGCTCGAGCTCCGGGGCTGGGCGATTCGTCTGCGCAGCGTCCAAGAGGAGATCCACCGGCTGCACGAGTTCTGGGGGAAAGAGCTCGAAGCGACGGACCAGCCGGACCGTCTCGTCAGCGACCGCCTCGCGGCCGAGTGGCGGCACCTGACCCGTCGGATCGAGGAAGCCGTTCGTGCCCTCCAGCGCGAAGGGATCGAGATCAAGGACCTGGATCGGGGCCTCGTCGATTTCTGGTCGATGCAGCCCGATGGTCCGGTCTTCCTCTGCTGGCGCCGAGGCGAAGGGGAGGTCGGCTACTTCCACGGCCTCCGGGAAGGCTACCGAGGACGTCGGCCGATTCCCGGCCGGCCCGTCTCGGCGACGGAATCGTTCGAATAGCCTGTGGCCGCGCGGCGGAAGCCGTGGCTCCCGAGCGACGCCGGAACGCTCGAACGACTACGGTGAGTCGAGGAACGGCGGTCTTGCGTCTCGCCAGAGCGGCACGAGCCACGCGGCGAAGGCAAACGCGCTCAGCGCCGCCACGACCGCGGCGGCGGCGAGCATCCACGGAACCGCCACCCCGATGTAGAGGACGCCGAGCACGATCGGCACGGGGAAACCCGCCGCCGCACCGACCGCTCCGATCGCCGGTCGCCGGTCCCGTCGGGGAACGGCCCCGGCGACCGTCATGACGATCGCCGCGAGCCCGAGGAGAACGCCCGCGGCCCCGAAGCTCGCCACGAAATCCTCGAGCGTATCGAACGGGGAGGCGACGGTCACCGAGGCGTTCACGGGCGCTCCCGGTGCGAGGGTGAACGTCAAGCTCGTCCCCCCTCCGCTCCCCTGGTAGACCGGCGAGAGGAACGTCTCGAGGACCGCGGGGGCGAATCCGGCGGCGGTGACGTTCACGACGAGGCCTCCGGACGGGACGTTCCCAAAGACGAACGTGCCGTTGGCCGCGCTCACGGCCGTTCGGGATTGGCCCGTGTCGGTCAGCGTGAGCGTGACGGTCGCGCCGGCGAGCGGGCCTCCCCCCGCGGACGCCGCGCGATAGACCGTTCCCGAGACCGTGTAGCTCGCCGGGCTGAGCGCTTGGGCGGCGTAGACGACGACCGCGCCCGCCAGGGCGAACGTCAGGGCGGCGGCGACGAGCACGACGTACCCGGCGAGCCGCCGGGAGCTCCGGCGCGGGTGCCGGATCGCGAGCGGAGGGGCATATAGCCCCGGAAGGACCTCCCAACGGAACAGCGGAGGAGGATCCCGACGTCCGACGATCGGCAGCGGAGTCCGACAGCGAGGGCAGGCGGTCCAGTCCGTCGCCCCGCGGCCCGGCGGCGTCGTGGCAAACTCGACGCCGCACGCGGGGCATCGCCGTTGCTCCACGCCGACCCTCGGACGACCGTACGCCCCCACCGGGTCTTATCGTTGGAGCGCGCGTGGACCAAGCCGCATGCCCGGTTCATCGGAGTGGACGACGGTCGGTTCGGACGGAACGACCGGTTCGCGCCGATCGCCGCGGTCGTCGTTCGGCGACCCGAAACCGTCGAAACCGTGGCGGTCTCCCGCGTTCGGGTCGACGGGACCGATGCGACCGAGGCGATCGCCCGGCTCGTCGAGTCGACCGGCCGTCTCGGGGACGCTCGGGCCGTGCTGCTCGACGGGATCGTCGTCGGCGGGTTCAACGTGGTCTCCTTGGGCCGCCTTCACCGGACCCTCGGGCTGCCCGTCATCGCGGTGACCCGCCGGCCTCCCGACCTTGTCCGGATCCGTTCCGCGCTCGCGAAGTGGTTTCCTCGCGACGGCCTTCTTCGCTGGCGGGCGATGCGCCGGTATCCCCTGCGCCCCGTGAGGACGCGCGGTGCGCCGATCTATGCGGCGTCGGTCGGGGCGTCTTCGGACGCCGCGGCCCGCCTGGTCCGAGCTTTGATGGTGCACGGTTTCTGGCCGGAGCCGTTGCGCCTCGCCCACCTCGTCGCGAGCGCCGTCGGACCGCGACGCCCACCGGCCGCCCCTCGACGGCGGGTCCGAGCGCACCGGACGGAACCCCCGGCCGCGCGGTCGCCCAGCCGACACCGGCCCGGGATCGCGGCCGGGTCCGCGAACGCCCGCCCGGATCGGGGGGGCGCCCGGCGCGGCCCGCGAGCCAAGGATTATGGGTCGGGCCCCGGTAGGGACCGGTCGGGCCTGTAGCTTAGCTCGGAGAAAGCCCTGGCCTTCTAAGCCAGTGACCTCGGGTTCAAAAGCCCCGGCCGATCCCGACCGGGACGGAGATTCCCGACAGGCCCGACCCGTTCCGGGCAAAGGGGCGGCCGCGGCCGATCCCTTTTCTACTTGACCCGATACGCCCCCTCGGGTGGTTCCACCGATGGGAACGCTCCCCCGGATCTCGATCATCGTCCCGGTCCGCTCGATCGCGGACTACCCAGAATCGGTGCTCCGGCCGATGCGCGCCTCCACCGTCCCGGCCGAGACGCTCCTCGTGGAAGGCGGCAACATCGCGAGCGCCCGCAACTGGGGCGTCGCCCGGACCCGGGGCGATTGGCTCGTCTTCATGGACGACGACATCGAGGTGAACGGCGACCTCGGAACGCTCGAGGGGCTGCCGGGCGACTACGCGGTGCCGATCCACCGGATCCGGGTTCGGGACTGGTACTCGTATCTCGGCACCGGGTTCGTCAACTGGATCACCCGGATCCACTGGGTTCCGTTCACGGCCGGCAGCATGACCGCGGTGCGACGCACCGCGTTCTTCCCGTTCGACGAAGACGTCGTCTTCGAGGACGTCAACTGGGGATTCGAAGCGTTTCGCCGGCGTCTCCGCTGGGCGCGATGGCGCGTCGAGGCGATCGCGCATCGCCGCTACAATCCGTTCCTGTTCGATCGTCGGCGGCTCACCCTGCCGCGGCGGCCGCACCACGGCCTGTACTTCGCGGGTCCGGACGCGGCGCCGGTGCCCGTCGGAGATGGCTCGGGGCTGATCGGCCGTCCGACGGTCGCCGGCCCGTCCCGGGCCTAGAGCACGGACGGGAAGAGGCGCTGGAGCCGGCCGATCTCCCGGGGATCGAACGCTTGGGGATCCGCGCTCACCACGAGCCCGCCCCCCCGCCGGCGGGTCTCCTCGAGAAGCCACGCGACAAACCGAAGGACGGTGTCGGGCGACTCGTAGGCGAGGAAGTACTCGAGAGCGTCCACGTAGAGGAGCACAGGGCCCTCCGCGTTCGCCAGCCGCTCGGTGATCCGGCCGCTGATCTCGGAGAGCGACGGCGCCGATTGGGCCGGGCCGGCCGGCGCGAGCGGCACTTCGACCCGCGCGGACGGCGCGAGGCCGTCGAACGCCGGCGGATGCAGCGAAACGATCATCGTCCGGGCGAACCCGGCGGCGGATCGACGGACGATCTCGACGGCCCGGCGAGGCCGATCCTCCCGTACCAAGAACGATTGGCCCGGACGAACCGACGGGGCCGGCGGGGCGCCGGTCGGCGCGCTCCACGGGCGCACCGGGGCGCTCCGAAGGAGGGCGCCCCAAGCCGGCCGCTCGGGAGGGGCGAGCAACGACCGACGCTTCGCCTCGACCTCCTCCGACAGCCGGGCGAGCCGGCTCTCGATGAGCATCCGGAGTTCGGCCGTGGTGTGGCCGCGCGTGACGTGAGCGACGACCTCTCGGAGCGCGCTGCGGACGCCGTCGCCGTAGCCTTGCGCGTACGCCCGGGCGTACTCGGTGTCGTCGGAGGCGTCCGGGCCGTCCCGCTCGTCCGGCGCGGATGACGCGGTCACGCCGACGCCGGCTCGGACGCGGATTTTCCGAAGGTCCCGGCCCGCGAGCGGCTCCGCTCCGCGGCGGATCGGTCGTCCGTGCGGGGGGCGAACTTGTAGCCGTAATGGATCACCCCGGCCTTGCCTTCCTCGCGAAGCTTGCGGAACGTCGCGCGCACCTTGAGGCCGATCGTGACCTGCGACGGGTCGACGTCGACAACCTGGCCGGTGAGGGTCGGTCCCTCGACCGTCTTCACGAGGGCGAGGACGTACGGCACCTGCATCTCGAACCCTTCGGCGGCGTCGTGGACGACCGTGAACGACGTCACCTCGCCGTCCCCCGACAATTGGAACGGCACCATCTTGCCGATCGAGGCCCGATGGTTCGTGCACGACGGGCAGACCGTGCGCGGCGGGAAGTAGACGTGCTGGCAGACCGAGCATCGCGAGCCGCCGAGGTTGTACCGCTGGGGCGTTTCGCGCCAGAATCGTGCGATCGACATCGTTCCCTCCTAATTCGCCCGCTCGAGCAGGTGAACGACGCTCGTCGCCCCCGTGCCGCCGACGTCGTGGGCGAGCCCGACGGTCGCGCCCGCGACTTGGCGTTCGCCCGCCTCCCCCCGAAGCTGCCGGACGATCTCGACGATCTGCGCGACCCCGACCGCCCCGAACGGGCGGCCCTGCGCCTTGAGGCCGCCCGACGGATTGACCATCAGGCGGCCGCCGGAGAATTCGCCGCGGGCGAACGCCGGCCCGCTCGCCCCCTTCTCCACGAAGCCAAGGTCTTCGAGGGCGCAGAGCGCCGCGATCGAGTAGGCGTCGTGGATCTCGGCGACGTCCACGTCCGCGGGCGCGCGCCGCGCGGAGCGGAACGCCCGCTCGGCGGCCGCGACCGTCGAGTCAAGGGTCGTCACCGATCGCCGGTGGTGGACGGCCATCGTGTCCGTCCCGACCTCGCTCGCGCGGATGCGGATCGGGGTGTCGGTGTGTTGGCGCGCCTTCTCCCACGGGCCGAGGACGATCGCCGCGGCGCCGTCCGAAAGCGGGGCGCAGTCGAAGACGCCGAGCGGCTCCGCCACTGGGGTGGCGCCGATGACCTGGTCGATCGTGAGCTTGTTGCGGTAATGCGCGAGGGGGTTCTTCGCCCCCTGGGCGTGGGCGTGCACCGCGACGGACGCGAGCGCTTCACGGGTGGTGCCGAACTCGTGCATGTGCCGTCGGGCGATCAGCGCCCAGAGCGCCGGCAGCGTGGCGCCGAAGACGACCTCCCACTCGTGGTCGGCCGACGCGCTCGCGATCTGGTTGCCGGTCGTATCGGGAACGTCGGTGAGCTTCTCCGCGCCGCCGACGACCACGTAGTCGTAGAGGCCGCTCGCGACGGCGAGGTACCCTTGGTGTACGGCGAGCGAGCCGGACGCGCCGCCGCCCTCGACCCGCAGCGCTGGCAGGTGTCGGCTCGACAGCCCGGCGTAGTCGAGAATCAGCGGGGCGATGTGTTCCTGGTCGACTAACGACCCCGACGCCATGCTGCCGAGGTAGAGCGCCTGGACGTCCTTGCTGGAGAGCTTCGCGTCGACGAGCGCTTGCAGGCCGGCCTCGATCCCGATCTCCCGGAACGACCGGTCCCACAGCTCGCCGAACTTCGTCTGGCCGACGCCGAGGACGGCGACGTCGCGCATCGCTAGCTGCCTCCCATGTGGATCTTGCCGCGGAACTTGGCGTACACCGCGTACGGCAGCGCAATGCCTCCCGATAGGGCCACGTCGACCGGCTCGCCGTAGTCGCGGGCGAACCGTGCGAGCTCGTCGGTCGTCTCGAGGTCGAACGCATCCGACCCGGCCCCCGATCCGTACCCGACGACGAGGATCCGCTCGCCCGGCCCGGCGTGGTCGAGCACATTCGCGAGCCCGATCAGCGCCGCCCCCGAGTAGGTGTTGCCGATGTACGGGGTGACGAGCCCGTAGCGCATCTGGTCGTCGGTGAACCCGAGCTGCTTTCCGACGCGTTGGGGGAATTTTCCGTTCGGCTGGTGGAAGACGACGTGCCGGTACGACTTCGGCTCGGTCCCCGCTTCCGCCATCGTCCGGCGCGCGCACTCC
>JAKAWP010000074.1 GCA_021816955.1 Thermoplasmata archaeon | reverse complement strand
GTCGCGCCCCGCCTCCGGGCGGCGTGGGCCGAGCGGTTTGAGCCGCCGCCGAGCGCGTCGGCGGAGCCGCCGCGCATCGTCCCGGCGGCATGACCGCCGCCGACCGACGACCCCGGCTGCTGCTCGCCGGGGGAGCGGGCGGATTGGTCGGCCGTGCGCTTCTCCCGGCGCTCCGGGAGGGCTGGGCGATCCGGTCGGTGCATCCGCACCCGGCTCCCTCCGAAGCGGCGGCGGGGGTCGAGTGGATTCCGCGGGCGATCACCGGGACGACCGACTGGGCGCCGCTCCTCGAAGGGGTCGACGCCGTCGTGAACGTGGCGTGGTACCGCGAACCGGGCCCCCTCGCTCGGTTCGCCGATCTCGCCGACGGGCTGGTCGGCCTGGTCGACGCGGCGCGCCGGGCCGGCGTGCGGCGGTTCGTCCAGATCAGCGTTCCCCCGGCGCCGGAGTCGCTCGAGACCACGCTTCCGTACCTCACCGAAAAGCGGCGGGTGGACGACGCCGTTCGGACGAGCGGGATCCGGAGCGTCATCCTTCGACCGTCGATGCTCTACGGGCCGCGCGATCGGCTCCTGACCGTGATGTTCCGGCTCATCCGGCGGTACGGGATCTGCTCGATGTTCGGCGACGGGCGGTATCACCTGAGCCCGCTCGCCGCGACCGACCTTGCCCGGATCGTCGCGGCGGCGCTCGCGGACGGGCCGAGCCGGACGGTCGAGTTCGGCGGCCCGCAGCGCTGGCCGTATCGGGCGCTCACCGATCGCCTGTTCCAAGCGGCGGGACGGACTCCCCGCTACGTCGCGCTCGGGAATTCGAGCTCGCTCGCACTGGCCGCCGCGCTCGAGCGATTCGGCTCGACGCTCCTGTACCGGTACGAGGTCGAGTGGCTGCTCTCGGATCGATTGGGACTCCCGCCGTATCCGGATCCGCTCGACCCCCCGCTCGCCCCGGTCGAACGGTTCCTCGCGGAGCTCGCGGCGAACCGCACGGGCCGGCCGGCCGTCGGCTGATGCCGATTGGCCGCTGTTCGGACGAATCGATAGCGCGCGGAGAGCCGAGGCCGGTTCGCCCGACGCCCGAACGGGCAAGGAATCGTCAGCCCGCCGGGAGCGATCCCAAGATGTGGCCGATCAAAAAGCCCGCGAACCCGGCCGCGAGCCCGATCAGCAGCATCCGGGCGCCGCTCGACCAGAGCGACCCCAAGGTCGTCCGGGCCTCGTACCATCCGATCGCAAAGAGCATCGCGCCGCTCAGGACGACCGAGCCGATCGCGATCGTGAGCGGGCTCGAGGTGAAGAAGATCGGGATCAACGGAACGAACGAGCCGACGACCGTGGCGACCCCGACGATGAGCGCGCTGCGGCCGGCGGCGCTCGCGTCGACCGGGGCGAGGTGGAGCTCGAACGCCATCATGAGGTCGAGCATCGCCTTCGGCTTCGACCGGATCCGGGCGAGCATCTCTTCCTGCTCGGCGCCTTCGTACCCCCAATCGCGCAGGATCGCCCGGACCTCCTCGACCTCCTCGAGCGGCATCTCGGCCATTTCCCGGCGCTCGCGTTCGACCTCGCTCAGGTACAGGCGGCGCCGCGCGAGCGTCGAGGTGTAGGCGACCGCGCTCATCGAGATCGACTCCGCCGCGAGAGCGGCGAGCGCGGCGATCAGGATCACCCGCGAGGAGGTGTCGGCGGCCAAGAGGCCGAGCAGGATCCCGAGCACGTTGACGACGCCGTCCTGGCTGCCGAGGATGAAGTCGGAGAGGAGCGAGCCTCCGAGGCTCGGGTGGTCTTCTGATGAGCGCCGCATATCGATCGGTCCGACGCGGGGCCTCCGGTTACTCCGCCTTTCCGGCGGCCCACGTCTGAAGCCCGTTCGGCTCCAGGCCGAAGTCGACCACGCGACCGCCCGACGCCTGGACCGCCCGTTGGACGTCGGCCCGCCGTCGCGGATCGCAGAACAACAAGAGGTAGCCGCCGCCCCCCGCCCCGACGAGCTTGCCGCCCTGCGCTCCGGCCGCCCGGGCGCGGTCGTAGAAGGCGTCGATGAGCTCGTTGGAGATCCCCTCGGTGAACCGTTTCTTGAGCTGCCAGCCCTCGTCGAGCAGCGCGCCCATCGTGTCGAGGTCGCCCCGCAGCAAGGCGTTCTTCATGTCGATCGCGAGCTGCTTCGTGGCATCGAGGGCGTCGACCGTCTCCTTCCGGCCGGCCGTGTAGCCGGCCTGCTGGCGTTGGATGATGTCGTTGGAAAAGTGGCTTGTGCCGGTGTAGCAGAGCAGCATCCGGTAGGCGAGCTCGTTGAGGACCGGCGCCGGCACGCGCAAGGGGTGGACGATCGTCCGCTCCCGGCCGAACTCCATGAAGTTGAACCCGCCGAAGGTCGCCGCGTACTGATCCTGGCGTCCGCCGCGGACGCCGAGTTCTTCGCGCTCGATCCGATAGGCGAGTTCGGCGATGTCGTAGTTCGACCACCACTCGCGCAGGTAGTGTTGGAAGACGCCGACCAGCGCCACGCACATCGTCGAGGAGCTCCCGAGTCCCGTACCCGGGGGGGCGTCGGTGTGCAGGTACAGCTCGAGGGAGTCGGAGTGCTCCTTGCGGGGTTGGCCCGGCCGCAGCACCTTGAGCGCGGCGGTGACAAGGTCGAGCTTGCCGTCGTACGCCCACGCTTGCCGGTCGCCGGGGTAGTCGACCGACAGGCTGTAGTCGAGCGAGTGGACCTTCGTCCGGCTTCGGCCGTCCGGCTCGATGATCAGGGAAGCGTAGGCGTACTTGTCGATCGTACAGTTGAGCACGGCCCCGCCCCGCTCCTCGGGGTACGGCGACACATCGGTCCCGCCGCCCGCGAAGCTCACCCGTAGCGGCGCCTTCGCCCGGAGCAGGGTCATCGTCGGGTCGAAGAAGTCGGGGACTTAACGCTCGCCGTATCGATGCGTTCGGGCGGGCCGTCCGCCCTGGGCCTACTCTTCGCGCGCGTTGCGCTCGTAGGCCGCGTCGCTCGTTCGCTTGAGTCGGGCGCCGTCCCGGTCGCAGACGGGTCGGGCGCTCGGCGGGACATCGATCACGTACCCGCCGCCACATTTCGGGCACTCGTAGTACGGCATGGCTCCCCGGCCCAGTAGACCGGCACCGGCTATAAAGGGGCTTGGTCGCAGCGAGACGGGGGAGATGCCGGGGGAACCGTGGAGCCGCTACCAATACTGTGGTGGGCCGGCGCGGTCGATGAGAGATCGG
>JAKAWP010000023.1 GCA_021816955.1 Thermoplasmata archaeon | reverse complement strand
CCAGCAACGCACCCAGTTCGGCCTGCCGATCAGCGAGTACGAGGTGATCCAGTTCCGCTTCGCCGACATGGCGATGCGCATCCAGGCGCTCCGCTACCTCGTCTACCACGCGGCCGAGCACCAAGACCGGATGGGGACCGACCCGACGAAGTGGAGCCGGCTCGACCGACTCGAAAAGACGCGCGAAGCGTCGATCGTGAAGTGCCTCGGATCGGAGTGGGCGGGCGAAGTGATCGACTGGGCGCTCCAGATCCACGGCGGGCTCGGCTACATTCGAGGGACGCCGATCGAGCGGGCGTACCGCGACCATCGGATCACGGAGATCTTCGAGGGGACGAACGAGATCCAGCGGCTCGTCATCTCGCGGGACGTGATGGCCCGCGGGCGGTAGCGCCGCCTACGGATCGGGGGCCGGGGGCGCGGCTCGCGGCGGCTCGCCGGGGGATCCGGCGGGTGTCGGTTCGCCGCGCAGGAGCCGCCGGAGAACCTTCTGGACTCCGCTCCTCGGGAGCGAGGCGCGGAAGTGCACCCGGCGCGGCGCCTTGTAGTGCGCGAGGCGCTCCCGCACGAAGTCGATCAGCTCGCGTTCGGTCGCGGAAGCCCCGGCCCGCAGGACGACGTAGGCGTGGACGACCTCGCCGAGCTCGGGCTCGTCGGCGCCGACCGCGGCCGCTTCGGCGATCGCGGGGTGCTGCAGCAGGACCTCCTCGACCTCGCGGGGCCAGACCTTGAACCCGCCGACATTGATCAGGTCCTTCTTCCGGTCGATAAGGTAGCAAAACCCGTCGGCGTCGAGCCGGGCGACATCCCCGGTATACAGCCAGCCGTCGCGCAGCGCGAGCGCGGTTTCGTCGGGCTGGCGGTAGTAGCCGAGCATCACCTGCGGCCCGCGGACGCACAGCTCGCCCACCTCGCCGACTCCGAGCGTGCGCTGCCCCGTCTCCAGGTCGACGACCTTCTGGTCGGTCTCGGGGACCGGCAGGCCGACCGACCCGAGCCGTCGTTCGCCGGTCGTCGGATTCGCGTGGGTGACGGGCGACGCTTCGCTGAGCCCGTACCCTTCGATCAGGACGGCCGACGTGACCGCCTCGAACCGTCGGGCGGTCTCGAGGTGGAGCGGGGCGGACCCGGAGAGGCAGAACTTGATCGACGTGAGGTCGTAGCGGCCGAGCTCCGGGTTCTGGTTGATCGCCTGGTAAAGCGCCGGGACCCCGGGAAACTGGGTCGGACGGTACTTCTGGATCAGCCGGAGGATCTCCCGAGGCTCCGGGCGGGTCTCCATCACGACCGCTCCGCCGTCGGCCAAGGCGGCGAGCAGGGCCACCGTGAGCCCGTAGATGTGGAAGAACGGGATCGCCGCGAGGGTGACGTCGTGACCGGGCTCGCGTCGCGTGTTCCAGGCCTGCACCTGGAGGACGTTGGCGACCAAATTGCGGTGCGACAGCATCGCCGCCTTGGGGGTCCCGGTCGTCCCGCCGGTGTACTGGAAGACCGCGGGGGTTACCGCGGGATCGACAGTAGGCGGTTCGGTCGGAGGGGGCGGATGGCGCACCGCCGCTCGCCACGAGCGGACCCGCGGGCCGGACGGCATCGCCGTCGGAAGTCCCTGTCGCCGGAGGACGGCCCGGACGAACGGTCGAACGTACCACGGGTAGAACGCCCGCAACGGGGCGACGTAGCCGATCGGCGCCGAACTCCCGAGGTCGAGCTTCTCGACCTCGGGGTAGTGGATCTCGAGCGCGACGATCGCCTTCGGCTCGGCGTCGGCGAGCAGCCTCGCGAGGTCGACTCCGTGGTAGAGGGGGCTCACCTGCACGACGATCGCCCCCCGTCGGAGCGCGGCGAGGAAGGCGATCGGATAGGCGGGACAGTTGGGGAGGTACAGCGCGACGCGGTCGCCGGGACCGATCCCGTCGGCGGCGAACGCGCCGGCGAGCGCCGCCGACTCCTCCCAGAGCCGCCGATAGGTGTAGCGGGTTCCGTAGTAGAGGAGGGCCGTCGATTCCGGCCAGCGCTCGACCGACCGGCGAATCAGCTCCACGAGCGTGATCGACGGGATCTCGAGATGGGTCGGCACGCCCGGAGGGTAGCGAGCGAACCACGGCCGGTCCCCGATCGGCACGTCGTGGCGGTCGGCGAACGGGGGTTCTGGGCCGGCCGTCACGGCGCCTCCCGAACAAATTGGACACCGGGCTTGTACGTCGGAACGTAGCGGACCCGGTCGCCGACCTTGAGTTCGTCGTCCCGGGCGACCTTCGCGATCCAGCCGGTGACGCGGCCTCCGCCGTCCAGATCGACGACGACGTAGGCGTACGGGGCCTCATTGAGGAACTCCTCGCTCGGCACGTGCTGGATCGAGAACGCGGCGATCGTGCCCCGGTCCGCGAGCTTCGTCTCTTGAAGATCCCGGGCGCCGCACTTCGGGCAGACGAGCACCCAGGTCGCCGTCTTGAAGCCGCACGACGACTCGAAACCGAGGAGCCCCTCTCCGCCCTCGTAGGCGCGGACGAACGCCTCGATCGAGTGGGGGCGGCGTTCGGGCTCGGAAGGCGTCGCCACGGTCCGTCGCTCCCGGTTAGCGGCGCGAGAAGATGTGAACGGAGCACGAACCGCCGGTCGCGCCGACGTTGTGGGTCAGCGCGGTTTCGGCCCGCGCCACGGCGCGACGGCCGGCGAGGCCGTTCATCTGCTCGAAGACTTCGACGACCTGACCCGCCCCCGTCGCACTCACGGGATGCCCTTTCGCCTTGAGCCCGCCGGACGGGTTCACCGGCCGTCGGCCGTCGCGGGCCGTCTCGCCTTCGAGCGTCGCGCGTCCCGCGGTGCCCCGAGGGTAGAACCCCAGGTCTTCCAGGGCCAGCAGCTCGGCGATGGTGAAGCAGTCGTGGACCTCGAGGAAGTCGATCTGGGACGGCGCGAGCTTCGCCTGCCGGAACGCCTTCTCCGCGGCGGCGCGGGTCGCGGGGAGGCCGAGGAGGTCGGGCCGGTCGTGCATGTCGACGATTGATCCGGCGCGGGCCGAGGCTCGAATGACGAGCGGCTCGGCCGACGGGGACGGCACGGCCTCCTTCGCAGCGACAACCACGGCGGCGGCGCCGTCGGAGAACGGACAGCAGTCATACAGCCGCAACGGGCTCGCGATCACCGGCGAGCGCAGGTACGTGTCGAGCGTGATCGGCTTCTGGAAGTGGGCGTGCGGGTTGAGGGCCGCGTTGGCGTGGTTCTTCACCGCCACCGAACCGAACGCTTCGGCGGGGATCTGGAACCGATGCTGGTAGGCGTTCGCGAGCGTCGCGTAGAGGCCGGGAAACGTCGCCCCGTTGCGCGTCTCGTACGCGTAGTCGGCGCCGGTCGCAAAGTAGCTGGTCGCGGTCAGCGTGTCGAGGTGGCTTAGCTTCTCGGCGCCGACGACGAGCGCTACGTCGGCGAACCCTCCCGCGACGTGGACGAACGCCTCGTGGAGCCCGGCACTCGAGCTGGAGCAGGCCGATTCGATCGTGCACGACGGAACGTCCGGAATCCCGAGCGCGGTATTGATCAGCGGTCCGACGTGGCCCTGATGTTCGGCGAGCCCGAACGCGTTCGACACGAACGTGTAGCCGACCTGACGCGGCTCGACACCAGCCCGGTCGAGCGCCTCGAGCGCGACGCGCGCCGCCGCCTCGCGGGCGGACTCCGTCATCTTGCCGAATCGATTCGAGGCTGCGCCGACGACCCACGTTTCCCGCATCAACGCCTCTCCGCGCGCCGTTCCCTAGGACCACCGCGGGGCATAAAGGGCCGGGCGACGGTCACGACGAGGCGCCGCTCAACACCGCGCGCAGGCGGTCGAACGCCGCGGTCGCCTCGACCGCGACCGGGGTCTTGAACAAGAGGCGGCCGCTGCGCGCGATCGTCACGGCGGGCGGCAGCGTCGCGATCAGGAGCACGCGGGCGTCGACCACCGGGATCCGGGCCCGTTCGAGCCGTCGGCGGACCTGCGCGAGATCCCACCGGACCTCGCGCAGGGGTACCGCCTCAAAGCCGCCGCGGCTCGAGCAGAGCTCGAGGGTCCGGTACGCGGGCCACGGAATCGAAGGGGACGGAGCGAGCCGGGGCGACGCGGTCGCCGGCTCTGAATCAGCGCCCGCCCGATCCCCGATGGGCATCGCACCGGCCCCGTCGGTCGACTCCGATGGGCCTTCGCGCGGCGCCGGGCCGCTCACAGCTGAACCGCCCGCCGAAGGCAGTCGTCGACGATCGCGTTCACGTCGAGCCGGGTCTCTTCGTTCGCGATCTGCACGAGGTGGGAGCGGGTCGCGGGTCGATCCGGAACCGCTTGGCAGCAAACGCCCGGCCGCGTCGAAATCCCGTACGTTCCGATCGACCGGGCCACGGTCTCGATCTCGCGCTTATCGAGTCCGATCAACGGTCGGACGATCGGGAGGCGGACCGCCGCCGTGGCGCTGCGCATGTTCGCGAGCGTCTGGGAGGCGACCTGGCCGAGCGCCTCGCCGGTCGCGAGGAACGTCGCTCCCTCCCGCTCCGCGATCCGCTCGGCGGCCCGCCACATGAACCGGCGGCAGAGAACACAGCCGACGTGACGGTCCGTCGATCGCATGAGGGTGATCTGGGTCGAGCCGTGCGGCACGAGAAAGAGCGGGATCGGCTGCCCGTAGCGGGCGCGGAGGAGCGCGAGGTGGTCGATCACTTTCTCGAGCGGGGAGTCGTCCGTGAACGGCCGATTATCCATGTGGACCGCGATCATCTCGTGGCCCTGCCGCAGAAGATAGTGCAGCGCGACGGGAGAGTCGATCCCTCCGCTCATCAGCATCACTCCCCGGGCCATACCGCGTCCTACCGGTCGAGGAGAAGACGATGGGTACTTATCCGTGCGGCTCTCTCGCCGGCTCCCGCGACGCGTCGGGGAAGGCGGCGCGCGCGCCCTCCGCGCGGCGAGTTCCGGTCCGGTGCGCCGCAGCGCGCGGACGCGGGTTAAATATCGACCAATCGGTGCGGGCGCGATGCCGGCGTCGGGCTCCGGTTCGGCCCCACCGTACGAACTCGCCGGGCGGTTCGAGGGTGACGGTCCGGTCGTCCTGTTGGTCCACGGGGTCCATATGGATCACTCCGTGTGGGACCCGATCTTTCCGTCGCTTGCCGACCGGCGACGGTGCCTCGCGCCCGACCTTCGGGGGCACGGAACCTTGGGGGCGCCGGACGGCTCGACGTTCTCCGTCGGCGAATTTGAAGACGACCTTGACCGGCTCCGAGACCGGGAGCGGGCGGAATCGATGCATCTGGTCGGATTCAGCGGAGGCGCCCTGCTCGCGCTGTCGTACGCCGTGCACCGACCCGAACGGATCCGCAGCCTGACCCTGATTGCCGGGGCGGCCTACGCCCATCCCCGCCTCAAGGCGGTGCTTGACAGCTGGCGGACGACGTACGCGGAAGGCGGCTCGGCGGCGCTTGCCCTCCGCCTCGTGAAAGACATCTACTTCCAAGACTGGACGGACGAACACCTCGACGTGGTCGAGGAGACGAAGCGTCGCCTGGACGAGCGGCGGTGGCCCGGGGCGGCGCGATGGGCACGGACCGTCGAAACAATCGACCTTCGGGGCCGGCTCGGCCGGTTGCGCGTGCCGACCTTGGTGATGCAAGGGATGAACGACGCGGTCAACGACCCCGCCCAAGCCCGATTCTTGCGGGAATCGATGCCCGGAACCGAGCTCAAGTTGTATCCCCGCACGGGTCACATGGTGCTGGTGGAGCGGGCGGCGGACGTCGCCCGGGACCTCGTCGACTTTCTCGACCGCGCCGAGCGGACGGCGCCGCCCCGCGGGCCGGCCCCGTAGCGGGCGACCCGTTCGGCTTATCTGAGACGGACGCCGTTCGTGCGCAGGGACGCCGTGACGACCGACCCACCGCTCGAGCGCCGGGTCGCGGAGCTCGAGCGTCAGCTCGCCGAGATCCGCTCGAAGATCGCCGCGCTGGAGCGCACGCTCGCCGCGCGCGCGGACCACCCCGCCGATCGCCAGGCGGTGCGAGAGAAAGTGACGTACGACTGGCAAGAATGACCGACGGGGCCGAACGTCCCCTGTCGTCGATCGCGACGTGGATCGAGTCGCTCGACCCGGGACCGGACGGGCCCCGGGCCGATGCCGCGGTTCTCGCCGTGGTCCGCACCGAGGGGGCGAGCGACGAGGTCCTGCTGCTCGAACGGGCGATTCGTCCGAACGATCCGGGGTCGGGCCAGGTGGGGCTCCCGGGCGGGCACCGAGCCCGGGCCGATGCGACCATGCGAGCGACCGCGCTGCGCGAGTGCGAAGAAGAAGTCGGTCTCCGGCCGGACGATTTCCGGATCGCTCCGCGCTACATCGAGACCCGAGCCGCGCCCGCCTTCGGGCTTTCCGTCAGCGTCTTCGCCGTAATCTTGGCGCCGACCGCCCGCTCGGCCCGCCCGCTCGACCCGTCGGAGGTGGCGGAAGTCTTCTGGCTTCCTCTCGGGGCGATCCGCACGTTGGTCACGCGGCGTCGGTCGACGGCGAATGGATGGCGCGCCGTCCCCGCGGTCGTCTATGACGGCCACGTCGTATGGGGGTTCACCCTTCGTCTGCTTCGCCAACTGGCGCTTTACGCCCGCCGCTCGATCAGGAACGGCGGCGGTCGCGAGGTTCCGCGACTCTCCCCCGTCGGCGCCGTCGTCGGGAAGACGAGCGCGAAGCGATTCTTCGTCGCAAAAAATACTTAAAACGGCAGCCGATCTCGAAGCCTCATGAGGCGAGACCGAACGATTTCGGTGAAGCCGCCGCAGGTTGGGTCGCGAACGTGGTCGTCGCGGGAGTGGGTTCGATGACGATGGGGGCCCCCACCGCCGCGCCGACCAGCGCGGCTTCCGAAACCACCGCGAACGAGCGGGCGGGCCTCACTTGGATAGCCGTGGGCGCCGGGATCGCGCTGATCGCGGCGATCTTGGAGGTGACGGTCCAGTACATTCCGGGCTTTACGTCGTTGCTCTCCTCCCTCGGGACGTCGCTGACGAACACCTCAGTCGGCCTCACCGACCTCGTGATCCTGGCCGTGTTGGTCGGCGTGGGCACGGGGGCCGCCATCGCCGAGATGGCGGTGTTCCGGGCGGGATTCGTCCGGCTTGCGACGGTCGATAACTCGGCCTTCCGCACCCCTTCGCGATTTTCGTACGTGGCCATCACCGGATTGGCCTGGTTCCTCGCCGGCGTGGAGTGGCTGCTGATCATGCTGTATCAGGCGGTCAACTGCGCAAACGGGGCCTCGTCGATTCCGAGCAGCTGCCTCGGGTCGCTGACCGTGCTGATCGCGGTCGCCTTCACGTTTATCGGCGTGATCATGGCCTTGGTCGGCTACATCGTGGGAATCCTTCTCGGCTTGTGGAGGATCGGCGCGCGGTATCAAAAGACCGCCACGAAGGTCGGAACGATTCTGCTCATCTTTCCGTACCTCAACATTGTCGGCGCCATCTTGATCCTGATTCAGGTGACGGGCGCGCGACAATCGCTCCATTGAGCATTCACCCGACCGGCGAACCGCTCCGCGGCCGACCGTGGGTTGGACGCCCGGAGGCGTCATTCCCTCAGGTCGCGCGGCACAAGCGACGGAAGAGTGGCCGGCGGTCGAAACGCCGGAATCACGACCGGTCAGCGGATGCTCCGGACGACGGAGCGCGCTCCGGCCCGGTGGAGTCGACCCAACGTCCCCCCGTTCCGGCGGCCGATCGAACCCCTTCCTCCCCCGGGGCCATCGGCGGACATCGCGCTCGACCCGATGGTCTCATGTTGTGGTTCGGGTTCCTCGCTAACGGGAGCGGTCCTACTGGCGGCGAGAGCACCCCGGTAACGGACCGCTTCCCCCCTCTACTGTCGCGACTCGGTCCCAGGGGCGGTCACTTCCCCGACTCGGCCTGCGCGTACAGCACCATCGATCTCGCGGAAACCCCTACTCCTCTGCCCCCGCCACGGAGGGATGGAGCGAAGACACCGAGCCCCCGTAGCCGGCAAGGGATCCGCTCGCTCGACGCCCGCGCGGCCCGTGGGCCGAGACGAAGGCGGGGGTCGCCCCGCGTACTCCACGCGCGGCGCCGGGACCGGCTTGAGCAGCAGGGAGCTTGACCGGGCGGTCGCTCGGCTCGTACGTCGGGTCTCGGTTGTTCCGTAAGTCCTCGATGGGCGCGGAGCCGCCTCGGACAACCGGGGTTATCGCAGTGCTCGCGTTCCAACTCTGGGCGTTGCGGTCGAGACCGTTCGCGAGGGGAGGAGTCGAACCCGGTCCGTGGCCGAACCGGCGCCGGACAACCGGGAATCGCTTCCGACCCCCGGTCAGAGCCGTGAAGCGAGCCCGCGAAGCCGTTCCGTCGTCCGACCCGATCGCAGGACTACGCGCTCTCGGAACCGTTCGAGAGACTCGGAGGGCCACTACGGCCGGCCGTCCTCTGGGCGAACCTCGACCGCCGGATCGTTCGGGGCCGACCGAGGCTTTTTAAATAGGAGTTTAAATACCTCCGCGCGGGGGGCATTCGTGTGAAGATCCGGATCGAGAACGTCGTGGCGTCGACGTCGCTCGGGGATGAACTCGACCTGCAGTCGATTGCGCTCGGCCTGGACGGAGCGGAGTACGAGCCCGAGCAGTTCCCGGGCCTGATCTACCGGTTGAAGCAACCCCGAACGGCGATCCTGCTCTTCCGTTCCGGCAAGGTCGTCTGCACCGGCGCGAAGAGCATGAAGGAGGTGGAAGATTCGATCCACACGGTCGCCCAGCAGATCAAGAAGGGCGGCCAGAAGATCAACCTCCACCCGAAGATCGAAGTGCAAAACATCGTCGCCAGTTCCGACCTCGAGAGCGAGATCAACCTCAACGCGATCGCGGTGACGCTCGGGCTCGACCGCGTCGAGTACGAGCCCGAGCAGTTTCCCGGGCTCGTCTGCCGGATTCCCGACCCTCGGGTCGTGGTGCTCCTCTTCGGGAGCGGGAAGCTCGTCTGCACGGGCGCCCGCAAGCCGTCGGACGTGGAGCTCGCCGTGAAGAAGATCACCCAAGAGCTCCAAGGTGCCGGCCTGCTTCGGTAGCGTTGGCGACCCGTCTCGACCTTCCGGTCGTGGACCATCACTGCCACCTCTCCCCCGTCGGCGACGGCGTTCAGGCCGCGGCCCGGTTCCGCGCCGAGGGAGGGACCCACCTATTCCTGACGACGCAGAACTACGCGGGCGACGTGCCGCTTAGGCTCGATGACTACCGCGAGCAGTACGTGACGACGGAACGTCTCGCCGAGCGGGTCCGGGCGGAGACGGGCGTGGTGGTCTACGTCGTGCTCGCGCCGTACCCGGTCGACCTCCTCGGCGCGATCGACCGACTCGGACCCGCGGCGGCGCTCGAGCTGCACCAACAGGCGCTCGAGCTCGCGGGGAAGTGGATCCGGGAGCGTCGCGCGGTCGCCCTCGGGGAGGTCGGCCGTCCGCACTTTCCGACCGACCCGCGAGCGGCGCCCGTGATCGACGAAGCGCTGGGGCACGCATTCCGCGTGGCCCGGGAGTCGGACGCCCCGGTGGTCCTCCACACGGAGGAGCTCGACGCGCCGGCGTACCAAGCGCTCGCGAGCATGGCGCGCCGGGCCGGAGTCGACCCGTCTCGCGTCGTGAAGCATTACGCTCGGAGCCGGGTCGACCCGGACCGGCGAGACGGAATCGCGCCGTCGTACTTGGCGCGACGTCCGCTCGTCCGAACGGTGCTCGACGACCGCGCGCCGTGGTTTCTCGAGACGGATTTTCTCGACGACCCTCGCCGCCCCGGGGCCGTGCTCGATCTCGCGACGGTGCCCCGCCGCGCGCAGGAGCTCGCCCGGGAAGGTCGGGAGCGGTTCGAACGGCTCGCCGTGCCGTTCGTCGAGTCGATCGAGCGGGTCTACGGGATCACGCCCCGCCGGGAGGAGGTCCCCGCCGGATGAACCGACGCCGCGCCCGGTACGTCGCCCTCGAAGGGATCGACGGTAGCGGAAAGAGCCGCCTCGCCGCGGCACTCGCCCGCCGCTACACGCGCCGCGGCGCCCGCGTTCGGCTCGTCCACGAACCGTGGGATCCGACGCTCGGGGCGATCGCGCAGCGGAAGGCGCCCGTCGATCCGTTCGCGTCGGCGATCCTGTTCACCCTCGATCGGTGGCTCGCACGTCCGCGCCTCGAGCGGGCCCTCCGAACAGCCGACCTCGTCCTCACGGACCGTTCGTTCTGGTCGACGATCGCCTACCAAGGCAGCGAGCTTCCCCAGGGCCCCCGACAGCGTCTTCGCGAACTGTCCGCGCGGGCCGTCCCGGCCCCGGACCTCGTGCTTTGGCTCCGCGTGCCGGTCGCGATCGCCCTCGGCCGGGTCGCCGCTCGGCGGTCACGGCTCGGGCCGCTCGAGCGTCACCGACGCCTAGAGCGCGTCGCCCGCGCCTACCAGGCCCTCGCCCGCGGCCGCTCGTGGCACACGCTCGACGCGCGCCGCCCATTCGCCGAAGTGGTGCGCGCGGCCGAAGCGCGGATCGACTCGATGGGGATCCGCGGACCCCCGCGGCTTGCCCTTCATAAGCGTCCGGCGCGTCGGCGGACCTGATCGCTGTGGCCGGCATCCTGATTCGCGAAGAGACGCTCGACCCTTCGTTCGTCCCGCCAAGGCTCGTGGGCCGCGAAGAAGAGCTCGCGCGACTAGCGCGTCGCTATCGAGAGTCGCTCGCGAAGGGCGTGGCGTACCATCACCTCATCACCGGGCCGATCGGCAGCGGCAAGACGGCGCTCGTCCGCCGGCTGGCGGGCGACCTCGAACGGCTCGGCCGCCTCGGCGAGCACACCGTCCGAGGCCTCTACATCAACTGCTGGCGTCGGTCGAGCGACCGCACGGTCCTCCTGGAACTGATGCGGGAGGTCGGCGTTCACCTGCCGGACCGCGGGTACAGCCTTTCGGAGATGCTCGACGTCCTCGAGCAGGGACTGCGGCGCACGCCCCGTCACTACCTCGTCGTCCTCGACGAGGCCAGTGCGCTCGTTCGGCAAGGGACCAAGCTCGTCTACGTGCTCAGCCGCTCCCGGGAGGTCGGCCTCGGTTCGATATCGCTCGTCCTCGTCGCGCCGACGGACGTGCTGCCGTACCTCGACGCGGCCAGCCGCTCGAGCTTCGGCGTGACGCACCGGCTCGACCTCCGCCGGTACGATGCGGCGACCCTCCAACGGATCTTGGCCGCCCGAGCCGAGCTCGCCTTGCGGCCCGGGAGCTATGACGAGGCGGTGCTCGAGCAGATCGCCCGCATCGCCGCGCCGAGCGGCGATGCGCGGTTCGCGCTCGAGCTCCTGGCGAACGCGGCGCAGGCGGCCGACCAAGCCCACGCCCGAGCGATCGAACCGGAGCACGTCCGGACCGCCCGGGGCTCGATCTACCCGACGGTCACCGAATCCGCGCTCGAAGGCGTGAGCGCTCCGGGCCTCCTCGTCCTTCTGGCGACGACCCGCTCCTTGCGGGGCCAGGAGAGCGTTCCGACCCAGACGCTCCGAGCGACGTACGAACGCCTCGCCAGCGAGTTCGGGGAGCGCCCCGTCAGCCGCACCACGTTCTGGCGGACCCTGCGCGAGCTGGAACGGCTCGGACTTGTCGGGCTGACCCCGGGAGGCGCCGGGACGTCGTCCAAGGTCCAGATGGACGAGCTGCCGGCGAGCCTCCTCACGACGCTTCTCGAGGAGCGGCTCGGCCGCCGCGGACCGTCGTGAGCCCGGTCCGCCCGAGCGGCCACGGCGTGGCCGCCGACAGTCTTTAAGTCGAACGGCTGGCTCGGTTGGGCGTGTCCGATCTTCGGACGGCCGGCGCGGCCGACGCTCCGCTCCTTCCGCGGCTTCCCCCTTGGATCCGGACCCGGCCCCCCCGCGGGTCGTACGACCGGGTCCGCTCGGTGCTGAGCGACCAAGCGCTCGGGACTGTCTGCCGGGAAGCGCGGTGCCCGAACTTGTCCGAATGCTGGTCGCGCGGCGAGGCGACGATCATGCTCTTGGGCACGGAGTGCACCCGCCGGTGCGCCTTCTGCGCGGTAACCACCCGCTTTCCGCACGGCCGGGTCGATCCAACCGAGCCGGCACGGGTCGCCGAGGCGGTCGCGGCGTGGGGGCTCCGGTACGTCGTGCTGACCCAAGTCTGCCGAGACGACCTCGACGACGGAGGGGCCGGCCACCTCGCGGCGACGGTCCGGTCGATCCGCGAGCGCTCGCCGGGGACGCTCATCGAGCTGTTGATCGGCGACCTCGGCGGCCGTCCCGGCCCGTTGGGCACGGTCTTGGACGCCCGCCCGGAGGTCCTCGCGCACAACCTCGAAACGGTCCGGCGGCTCTCGCCGTATGTCCGGGATCGCCGGGCCGGCTACGACACATCGATCGAGCTGCTCGCGGAAGCGCGCCGCCGAGGGGGGCCGCGCCTCGTCACGAAGAGTTCCCTGATGCTCGGCCTCGGCGAGACGGACGACGAGCTCATCGAGGCGTTTCGCGACCTGCGAGCGGCGGGCGTCGACCTGCTCACGCTCGGCCAGTACCTGCGCCCGTCGCCCCGGCACGCCGACATCGCGCGCTTCGTCCCCCCCGAAACGTTCGAACAACTCGGCAGCCGGGCCGAAGCGCTCGGGTTCGCGGGCGTCGCCGCAGGCCCGCTCGTGCGGAGTTCATACCGGGCGGAGGAGCTATACCATCGCGCGCTCGCGGGACGCGGAGGCTAGCGGGAGATGGCGAAGAAGGTCCGTCGGCCGCCGGCCCAAGAACGGGTCGAGACGGCGTTCGAGTTCCCGACGTTCGACGAGGTCGCCTTCATCCGCAAGGAGTTCGAACTTACTTGGGGCGTGGCGTTCGCCGGGCTGTACGCCTTCGTGACCGGCCTACTTTCCTGGCTGCTCAGCATCGCGGGGATCCCTTGGTACGGCCCGGTGGTGGTATCGCTCGGTCTCATCGCAACGGCACCGACCGTGTTCGAGCGGCTGAACGTGCGCTCGGAGTCGTTCACGAAGGGCGACTGGGCCGGGCTGTTCGTGGTGATGTTGTTCGGCTGGCTGGCGCTCTGGTTCCTCTTCACGAACCTCTCCCCGCACGGAATCTAGTCGGCGCGCCACGGGAACCGCTTGTCGAGCAGCTGGACGAGCGCCTCGCGTAGCGCCGGGGTATCGGCCGCTCCGGAAAGAGGCGTGGCGCGCCAACCGCGCGACCGCGCGGCGATGAGGTCCTTGCCGATCGAGATCCCTTCGAACAGCCCCGCGATCGCATCGTCGAGCGTGCGATACTTCCGAACGGTCTCGACACGCAGGTGCCCGTCGGGGGCGACGTACGGGCCTTGGAGCACGGCGTCGTCGCGGCGCTGATCCCACCGCTCGAGGAAACCGCTCGACCGGTCGAGGCCCGGGGGCGGCCCCTCGCGCGCCACGACCGCCGGGAGCGTCGCGCTCGCCACCTCGACGGCGATCACGAGTCGGTCCGCATCCGCCGCGGTGGCCGTGCCGACGACCGTGAACTCCGCGCGCTCGAGCGCGTCCCGCAGCGCTCGCTCGGCCTTGCGCAGCTGAGGGTACAGCGTGTCGTCGACGACGTTCGCCGGACGCGACATCTCAACGACGGCGACCGTCGTGCCGCGTCGGGCGACGCGAGCGGCGGCCGCGTCAGGGGAGAGCTCCCGGGGGGGCGGCGGCTCGAACCACCGGGCGCTCGGCGCTCGGAGGTACTCGCGCGCCGCGAGGATGAAGACGCCGAGCGACTGGCGCGTGAGCGCGCTCGAGACGTTCCGGCCCGGATCGACCGGGTCGATCAAAACCAAGGCGACCTCCCCGGGAAGCCGGCGCGGGTCGACGGACGAGGCGCCGACCCGGACCGGTATCGGCCAGTCCCGGGCCGCTCGCAGGAGCCCGTCCAGCGTCCCGAACTCGAGCATGAGCAGCTCGACGAGGTAGCCGGAAAAGCCCCCGGTGCGGACGTCCGAGCCCATCAGGCCGAGCGTCCGCAAGAATTGCTTCGTGAGCCGAACCTGGTCCTTCATCTCGGGCGTCTGGCGCACGGAGAGGTAGGCGTGGTGAAACGGAGTCCGGTCGACCGCGGAGATCGGCTTCGACGGATCGTCGATCGCGTAGCCGGGAACGGCCTCGACGCGGAAGCCCGAGAACTCGCCCCGGACGTACGGGTGCTCGGCGTAGCGGCGCTCGGTGCGTTCGAGTACGGCTCCGCCGAGGGCGAGTCCCTCCCGCTCGAGGACCTCGCGGGGGGTGTCGGGAGGATAAAGGAGAAAGAGGTCGATGTCGAGCCGGCCGTTGACAAACGTCTCCCGGGCGGCGCTCCCCGCGACGACGGCCCGAACGAGCGGGACTCCGCGGCGCGCCGCCTCCGCCTCGAAGCGACGGACCAGCTCTTCGCGCACGCGGGCGACCCGCGCCAGAAGGTCCGAGGACGGCCGGATCCGCTCCAGCACGGCGCGCTCGATGCGGTTCGCGTCGGCGGCCGAACGATCGTCGCTCATCGCCAAGGCGGCAGAGGACGGCGAGGAGATGAAAGTTGGGACGAACGCGCGGCCGGCCAACGTTATCGGCGCCTCCGACCCTAGTTAGCGCCGATGGAGGGACGGCCCGCTCACCTCTACGAGCCGCTCGGGGACCGCAAGGTGCGATGCACCGCTTGTGCCCGCTACTGTACGATCCCGGCCGGTTCGCACGGATTCTGCTTCGTTCGCCAGAACGTCGACGGCCGGCTCGTCAGCCTGAGTTACGGAAAGGCGGCCGCTCTCCAGATCGACCCGATCGAAAAGAAGCCGCTGAGCCACTATCGGCCGGGGACCCGAGTCCTGTCGATCGGAACGGTCGGATGCAATTGGAGGTGCCGCTACTGCCAGAACGCGGAGATCTCCCAAGAGCGGGAGGTCACGGGGCGATCGCTCACCCCGTCCCAAGCCGTGGAGCTCGCGCTGCGGCGCGGCTGCGACGGGATCACGTTCACCTACAACGAGCCGACGATCTTCGCCGAATATGCCCGCGACATCGCCGACGCGGCGCACCGGGCGGGCCTGTTCACCACGTTCGTGACGAACGGCTACCTCACGCCGGAGTCGACCGCGTATCTCGCGGGAGCCTTGGATGCCGTCAGCGTCGACTTCAAGGGAAGCGGCGAGCCCGGCTTTTTGCGCAAGTACATCACCGCGAAGGGACCCGAGCCGATCTGGTCGACGATGCGCCAGCTCAAGGAGGCCGGGGTTCACGTCGAGGTGACGGACCTGATCGTGCCGACCGTCGGCGACGACGAGACGGCGCTTCGGGGCCTCGCGTGCTACGTTCGAGACGCCCTCGGCGCCGATACGCCGTTCCACCTTTTGCGGTGGCATCCGGATTACCTCATGCTCGACCTCCCCGAAACCCCGATCACGACGCTCGAGCGGCTGCACGCGGCCGCGCGCGACGAGGGACTCGAGTACGTCTACCTCGGCAACGTCTGGGGCCACCCGCTCGAGCACACCGTCTGTCCGGGCTGCCGATCGGTGGTGGTCGAGCGGTACGGCTTCGAGATCCGAGGGTGGCATTTGGACCGCGATCACCGATGCCGGACGTGCGGCCACCGTATCCCGATCGTCGGGGATCCTCCGCCGACGTACGCCACCGACCGCCGCTTTCCGGTCGCTCTCCGGTAGCGATTCCGCGCCGCCCCGGTTACCGAGACCACCCCGAACCGTCAAGAGCGAACGTAGCCCCGCTCTCCTGGGGAATCGACGATGCGGCCGGCCCTGCGGCGTGCCGGGGTGGTCGGCGGCGGCTTTGCGGTCGTCGTCGTCGCCTGGGGAGGAAACTACCCGTTCCTCGTGCTCGGGCTCGGCTCCGCGCCCCCCCTCTTGTTGATGTTGTTGCGGGCGACGGTCGGGCTGGCGCTCGCGGTGCCGCTGACGTACGCCACCGGTCGCGCGGTCCGCCTCTCGGCCGGCCAGCGGTGGATCGCCCTCGGCCTCGGAACGTTCGGCTACGGCGGGTTCCTGGCGCTCTGGGCGCTCGCCTCCCCGTTCGTGGCCCCGGGAGAGACGAGCGTGTACATCTACACGTTTCCGCTCTGGGTGCTGTTCTTGTCGATCCCGCTCCTCCACGAGCGGCCCCCGCCGCTCAAGTTCGTAGGAGCGGTCGTCGGATTCATCGGCGTCGCGCTCGTCGCCGGCGTGGCGAGTCGCGTCCCGACCTTCAACGCCGTCGCCCTCTCGGAGCTGCTGGCCGCGGCCGTGGCGTGGGCGCTCTCCACGGTCCTTGCGAAGCAACGATTCCGCCGCGAGGAGATGCTGAGCGCGAACCTCTGGCAGCTCGTAGGGGGCCTCCTCGTCCTCGCGCCGCTCGCCTTGGCGCTCGAACCGATCGGCGCGATCCACTGGACGGGTTCGCTCCTGCTCGTCGTCCTCTGGATCGGCGGGCTGGGGACCGCGGTTGCCTACGCGCTGTGGTATGACCTGCTGTCCAAGTACAACGCCGCCTCGCTGAGCGCCGGAACGTTCCTCGTGGTCGTGGTCGCCTTCGTCGTATCGTTCGTTATCTTCGGGGAAACGGTCACCCCAACGCAGCTCGTCGGGGTCGCGGCGATCGTCACAGCGATCTACGTGGTCGGACGATCGTCTCGAGGGAGCTCGGCGGTCCCGGCCCCGCCCCTCGACTCTCCGTTGACCTCTCGAAGCCCGAGCGACGCCGCGGTTCCCGGGCCCGTCCGTGGGCGGTCAGACCGACCCGGCGATCCAGACGATGACGGCGACCACCACCCCGAGCAACAGCAAGCCGACCCGCTGACGGTGAGCTGCCCGGGCCGCCGCGAACATCCGTGAGGGAGAGCATCGCGGACGGATAACCCGGAGGGAGCGGCTCGAGCAGAGAGGAGCTCGACCGGAGCGGGACGAAACGGCGCGCCGAGCACGAGAGCGAACCCGAGGCGGGAGGATTCCGTCTCCCCCCTTCTCTCCGCAGCTCCGCGGCCGCAGGAATCCCTCCCCGCGAAACGGAAAGACGATCCAACGCCTCGAGCGCGCCGGTCGGTCGCATCGTCTCGGGAGGCTTCCCAACGTTCGACACTACGGCGGAAATGGTCGTTGACCGGTCGGAGGGCGCCCGGTCGAGGACCTGCCGGGGCCAGGATTCGAACCTGGGAACTCCTGCGAGAGCAGATCTTGAGTCTGCCGCCTTTGGCCGCTCGGCCACCCCGGCGCGGAACGACTGCACGGGTTTCGACCTCCTTAACCTTCTTCCTCTTCCTCGGCTTCGTCCGGCTCCGTTCGGGGCTCGGCGAGGGCCTCCTCCGGGCGGGGCACGGGACGGTCTTTGATTCCGGGGTCGACGGTCGTCGACCGTCTCGGTCGATACGGTTCGGTTCGGGGTCGTCCACAGACGAGGCACGATCGGACCCGATGCCCGTGGCGCAGTCGGGTACGTACGGTCCGGCCCTCGACCCAGAACGACGAACACCGCCGACAGTACATTTCGCGGTACGCCTTCGGGAGGCGGACCGTGTATCGCTGCGCTACCCGGCCCGCGAGCCGGAGGTACCGATCGGCGAGCGCGAGATTGCCCGTGACCGCCTCCCGACGGGCGAGCGAAAACAGCTCGTCGATCCGCTCGCGGGCGATACGGACCATCGCCGGGGTCCGGCGGCCGCGACGACCCCTCCTCACAAAGTCTGCGGGGTGAGGCATACCGGACAATACACGGCGACTTTCGCGATGACGGTACGGCAGCCGGGGCATACCTTCCCGTTCGAGGGAAGGGGGGCGGCCTCGACCGGCGAAGCGACCGGCCCGGGCGCTTGCGTCCCGGCGTCGGAGGAGATCGCGGGTCCGCCCCGCTCGACCATCAGAGGCGCCCCGGACGGCTCGTCCTGAGGCACGGTGTACCCGCACTTCGCGCAGAAGAGCGCGCCGGACTCGGCGATCTCTCCGCAGTGATGGCAGACCGGCACGGCCACGGCAAAGTATATGCCGTATATCACCGTCTTTCCCTCGTTGACCCAACCCTGCGTAGCCCTCGTCACCTCCGATCCGGTGGTCTATGCGGAGTTGGTGGCCGGTCTACGGGAACGGGGATTGCCGTCGGTCAGCCTGCTCCCCGGCGACCGGATCCCTCCCCACGCCGCGGTGGTCCTCACGACGACGCGCGAAGCCAATCGGATCTCTCATCCGTGCGTATTGGCGGTCGGGGATCTCTCCGATCGGTCGGCGTTGTGGGCCGCCGTCCGCCACGCGCTCGCCCGCGACGCGGGCGGTGCCCCGCTCGTGGTCGGCATCGACCCCGGCCCGCGGCCCGGCTATGCGCTCCTCTCCTCCGACCGGGTGGTGAGCGACGGCATCCTCGACTCCCCGGAGGCCGTGGGACGGTTCGCCACCGAACTATCCGCGCGCTTTGCCGGACGCGACGTGGTCTATCGGGTCGGTTCGGGGGATCCTCCTTGTCGCAACCGGATCGTGAACGCGCTCCTGACGGCGCGCCGGACGGTGGAGGTCGTGAACGAGGGCGGCACCACCCCGCGCGGTCGTCGGCCGCGCGACGCGCTCGCCGCCGGACGAATCGGCCGGAGCCGGGGACGCGCCGTGTTCGGTCGGCTGCCCGTTCCGGTCACCCGGGGCGAGGTGTCGAACGTCCAGCGGCTCAGCCGCGAGGGAAGCGGCGGCCTCGTCACGATCTCGCGACAGGACGCCTCGCGCGTGATCCGGGGGGAGCTATCGCTCGCGGAGGCGGTCCGCCACCGGCTGAAATCGTCGGCGGCCGTCGGGACCGACCTATCGCGGCGCTGAGCCGGTCGTCGCGAACGGCTTTATCAACGGCGGAGGTGCCGGCGCCGTGACCGTCCCGCCGGCGGAGAAGGAGCGCGCGCGTCGCTGGGCCCTCGAGAATGCGCTCGCGCACGGCGGACAGGCGCGACCCGAGCCGATCGTCGCCCGATTCTTGGCGGTCGACCCCGCGTGGCGAAGCCGCGCGGACGAGCTCCGGCGCGCGGTGGAAGAGGTCGTCCGCGAAGTCAACGCGACGAAGATCGACGCCCAACGGACCCTCCTCGCCTCGTTAGGAGGGCCGTCCGCGCCGACCGCGAAGCGCCCGTCGCCCGCGGAGACGACGGGCGACTTTCCCGAACTACCCGGCGCGGTGCCGGGGAAGGTGGTCCTCCGGCTCGCTCCGTTCCCCTCGGGGGCGTTGCACATCGGCCACGGGCGGCTGTTGTTCGTGAACGAGTACTACCGTGAACGGTACGACGGCCGGCTCCTCCTCGTCTTCGACGACACGATCGGCTCGGAGGAAAAGCGCGTGGAGCTCGAGTTCTTCGACTACATCCTCGAAGATTGTGAGCGCGCCGGGGTGACGCCGGACCAGATCGTCTACAAGTCCGATCGGGTCCCGGCGTTCTACCCGTGGGCCCGTCGAACGATCGAGCGGAACGGCGCCTACGTCTGCCGGTGTCCGGCGGATCTCCTCCGCGAGAACCGACGGCTCGGCCGGGCCTGCCCCGAGCGCGCCCAGAGCGTCGCGACGACACTCGAGGAGTGGGACCGGATGCTGGACGGCGCGTATGCCCCCGGGGAAGCGGTCCTCCGGCTTCGCACCGACCTCGCCGACCCCGACCCCGCCTTCCGCGACCGGGTCCTGTTCCGGCTGAGCGACCTCGACCATCCGCGCGTCGGCCGCCGGTACCGAGTGTGGCCGATGCTGGAGGTCTCTTGGGCGGTCGATGATCTCGAGCTCGGCGTCACCCACGTCCTGCGCGGCAAGGAGCTCGTGATCGAGGACCGGATGCAGACGTACCTCTGGAACCTCTGGGGCGTGACCGGGCCGCCGTTTCTTCACTGGGGGCTTTTGCGCGTCCGCGAGGCCAAAGTCTCGAAGTCGAAGTCGTACGCCGAAGTCAAGAGCGGAGCGTACGACGGGTGGTCCGACCCGCGGACCTGGTCGCTGCGATCGCTCGACCGACGCGGGATCCGGATGGAGGCAGTTCGGCGATTCATCCTCTCCTTCGGCCTCTCGCTCGCCGACATCGAAGTGCCGGCCGAGACCCTCTACGCCGAGAACCGCTCGCTGATCGACGCGACCACCCCGCGACGGTCGTTCGTGGCCGACCCGGTCCGCCTCGACATCTCGGGATAC
>JAKAWP010000022.1 GCA_021816955.1 Thermoplasmata archaeon | reverse complement strand
CGATCTTCCGGTACATCCTCAACACCCACGGCCACCGCGACCACTACGTCGGCAATACCGACGTGCAAGACCGGACCGGCGCGCGGGTCGTCGCCTACCCCGGCGTCCCGTTTCCGGTCGATCAACCGGTCCGCCACGGCGACCGCATCGAGTCGGGCCGCCTGGGCATCGAAGTGCTCCACGCGCCCGGCCACACGCGCGATAGCGTGCTGTACCTTTTCGAGGGCCACGTCGCCACCGGCGACACGCTGTTCGTCGGGGAATGCGGCCGCGTCGACCTTCCCGAGAGCGACCCCGAGGCGATGTACGACACGCTCCTCCGTCAAGTGATCGCCCTCGACGACGGGCTCGTGGTGCTCCCGGGCCACAATTATGGCCCCACCCCGACGTCGACGATCGGTCGCGAGAAGCGCGAGAACTACACCCTGCAACCGCGCACCCGGGAGGAGTTCCGGGCGTTCATCCTGGGGTGATCGGACTCCGATGGCGCCGCTTCCGTCGAGCCCCGACCGCCGGCCGAGCGCGATCGGGGCGCGCCGGCCGGCGCCCGGAACCCCCTCGGCGGAGGAGCTGATCGGCCGGGTCCGGGCCGTGAGCGGCGCGGCGGACGGCCTGGTCGCCCTGCTCGATGCGCGGGGGGTCGCGGGCGAGCGCCACCTTCTCTCGGCCTGGGCGCATCTCGGTCGATCCCGTCAGCGCGGCATCGAGCGCTTGCGCGATCGCTCCGCCGAGTTCCTCCTGTACGTTGCGGGCGAGCCCCAACTGCCCCGGGCCCTCGCCCGGGTCGGCATCGCGGCAGATACGGAGTCGTTCGTCGCGGTGGCCGAACCGCCACGGACCGCGACCGACCTCGTCGGCGAGCTCGGGCTCGTGGTCGATCCCGAGGCGTACCCTCGACCCGTCACGGAGGCAGTGCTCGACCGGCTCGGGATCGATGCGACCGAGCGTTCGTCCGTCCCTCCGGCATTGTGGGAGCGGCTCGTGTTGGAGCGCGTGGCGTTGGTCGATCTGAGCGCCCCCCCGCCCTCCCGTCGACCTAGCGACCGGTAACTCGCTTGCCTGACGAGTGGGCGGTTTGCGGAGCCCCGCCACCTTCGAGACGATCGGGCGGGGAGTTCTGAGTGACGGCCCGGGGGCGTTGAGCGGTCACTTCGCTTGTCGACTGTCCGGTGATTTCGCCCGAATCACCCGAGGCGGGATCGCTTCGTCGCCGCGCGCGTTCGCGACCCCGCGTTAGGCGAGGACCGTCTCCAGCGGGATGCTCCTCGTCACGCACTCCACGCCGGGGCACCGCTCGTCGGCGATCCGCTTGAGCTGCTCGAGCTTCTCCCGGGGAGCTCCCGCCGCTTCCACGGTGAACTTCACGCGCTGGACGATCGGGTCGTGAGTCAACCCGAGCTGCTTCCGCAGATCGATGTCGTTCTCCGCCCGTACCTTGAGGGTCGTGAGTCGCACTCCTTCTTGGGCCGCGGCGCTCGCGAAGGTCGTGGCGTAGCACGCGGCCATTCCGAACAGGCAGTACTGGATCGGGTCCGGTGCGGTTCCCCAGCCGCCCGCGAACGCCGGGAGCTCGCAACGGAGCTCGACGTTCCCCTTCGGAAACTCGAGGACGGACCGGAACTGCGGTTGCCCCTCGGAAAACTCCCAGACGCCTTCCACCTGCTTGTGCTTGCGTGCGAGCGACGGATCCTGCTTGACCTGCGCCAAGAAATCGACCGCCGCCTTCACATTCACGTTCAACATCGTCGATGTCATCTCCGCTCCTCCCGGCATCACGGAGGCGAAATCGGTCAAGACGGCATCGGTTCCCATGGTCCGCGTCTAGGGTTCCTACGGCTCCCCTCAACCCTCGCTCGCGAACCCGAGATCGCGAGATCGTCGAACCAACCACCCCCGCCGGCGTTGGGACACGGCCTCTCGGCGCTCCGGGCTCGCGGCCCCGCTCTCTCGGTCGCCCGATTGCCATGAGCACCCCTTCGGGTTCTGCCTCGAACCAGTACGTCTTCCGAACACTACGGCCGGGCCACGGAAGCCGACGAACGGCTGACGAGAGTCATTGTTGGCGGGCCTCATCGACGGTCCGGCGTGCGGAAGGACGGTCGGATTTCCCTTACGACCCCCTTTCCACGGTAGGGATCCCGGGCAGGTTCCTCTCAGACGTGGGTGAACGAATTTCTGTGCTCCCGAGACCGCCCCGTCGGCCGAAAAAGCCTTAGCGGCCCCAAACGACTGGGCGCCGGCCCGCGGGGCCGTGCAGGTGTAATCTAGTGGTAGGATGTCAGCCCTCCAAGCTGACCGCCCGGGTTCGAACGCCGGGGACGGCGCGCCGTCCCGGCCGAAACTCCCGGCACCTGCACTTCGCCTCGGGCGCTTTCCCCCTTGTCGGATCGGGCGAAGCCGGGCCGCACGAAGGGGTAAAGGGCTTCCCTCCGTGCGCTCCGACGCTGAGGTAGCCTAGTCCGGTAAGGCGCCAGCCTTGAAAGCTGGTGGCGGCAACGCCTCGGGAGTTCAAATCTCCCCCTCAGCGCTCGGGCGCGAGCCGGCGGATTATATGGGTGCGGCCGGTCCCGCCGGGGCCGATGCCCGACGCCCCGTCGACTCCGCTGCTCGAGCAGTACGCGGCGGTGCGGGCGCAGTACCCGGGGCACCTCGTGCTGTTCCGGGTCGGGGATTTCTACGAGACGTTCGGGGATGACGCCGCGCTCTTGGCCCGCGAGCTCGACATCACTCTGACCGCCCGATCCCCGGACGCGAGCGGACACCGTACCCCGATGGCCGGGGTGCCGTACCACGCGGTGGACGCCTACTTGGGCCGGTTAGTTCGCAAGGGGTACAAGGTCGCCCTCTGCGACCAGGTCGAGGACGCCCGGTTCGCGAAAGGGCTCGTGAAGCGGATGGTCACGCGCGTGGTCACCCCCGGGACCGTCGTCGAAGACCGTCTGCTCGGAGGACCGGACCACAGCTACCTGGCCGTCGTCGTCGACGGCGGAACGGCGCCCGGCGAGTACGCGTGCGTCGACGTGACGACGGGCGACTGGTTCCACGGGAACGCCCCGGCCGCGGGGTTGGAGCCGCTCGCGAGCGCGCTCGCTCCGTTTCGTCCGCGGGAGATCCTCTGGTCGGCAGGGGAAGAGGCTCGGGCGCGGCAGCTCGTCGAGCTGCTCACGCGCGAGTACCCGACCGCGCGGATCGAAGCGTCGCCGCCTCCGCTGGAAGCCGTGGCCACCGGTCCGGAGGACGGCCGCCCGGCGGGCCCGATCACCGGCGCGACCGATGCCGATCGCCGGTTGATCGCTTACGTGGCGGCTACGCAGCCCCGCCTCGTTCGTCACCTCGCCCCTCCGCGAGAGAGCCGTCCGATCGAGCGCCTTCGCCTGGATGCGAAGACGCTGCGCCACCTCGAGATCGTCCGGCCGATGAACCCCGACGACCCGTCCGGTCCGACCCTGTTGGACACCTGGGACGAGACCGTCACCTCGGCCGGTCGGAGGACGCTCAGCTTCTGGCTGGCGAATCCGCTCGTCGATCCCGCCGCCATCGACGCGCGGCTCGATGCCGTGGACGATTGGCGCTCCCACCCGTCGGAGCTCGCCGAGCTCCGCCGCTCGCTCGCGGGTGTCGGCGACCTTGCCCGGATCGCGACGCGCATCGCCGGCCGCCGAGCGACCGTCCGCGAGGTCTTCCAGCTCCGCGATAGCCTCCGTCAGCTCCAGGACCGCGTCGCGGTCGTTCGAAGCGAGCCGGCTCCTTCCGGGCTCAACCGCGAACTCCTCGCGGGGGTCCGACCGCCGGCGGACCTTTTGGCCACGCTCGCGAACGCTCTGCCCGACGGGCTGGACGAGACGGGGACCGATGCCCCGACGTTCCGAGCCGGTTTTTCGGCCGAGCTCGACGCGGCGCTGGAGCACGAGCGGACCGCGCTCGCCGACCTCGCCGCGCTCGAACGCCGCGAGCAGCTCCGCACCGGGATCAAGACGCTGAAGATCGGGTACAACCAGGTCTTCGGCTACTACTTCGACGTCAGCCGACCGAACCTGGCCAAGGTCCCGGCCGATTATCGGCGCAAGCAGACCCTCGCCCAAGGGGAGCGGTTCACCTCCGACGAGCTCGCCGGGCTCGAAGCTCGTCTGCTCGCGGCGCGCGACGAGGCGCTCCAGGCGCGCGAGCGGCTCTGGGAGAGGTTCTTGACCACCTTGGAATCCGACGTGCCGACGCTCTATCGCCTCGGCCGCACCGTCGGCGAGCTCGACGCGATCTCGACGTTCGCCCACCTCGCGCTCACCCGAGGGTACGTCCGACCCGTCATCGATCGGTCGGTGCAACTGTCGGTGCGGGACGGCCGGCATCCGGTCCTCGACCGGGCGCTGCGGGAGCGGTTCGTGCCGAACGACACCGACCTCGACGGCGCGGGCGAGCGACTCCTCGTCCTGACCGGCCCGAACATGTCGGGCAAGTCGACGTACATGCGGCAGGTCGGCCTCTTGACCGTCCTGGCCCAGGCCGGCTCGTTCGTCCCCGCGCGCTACGCCCGGATCGGCGTCGTCACCTCCCTCTACACGCGGATGGGGTTCACCGACGAGATCGGCCGGGGCAAGTCGAGCTTCATGGTCGAGATGTCCGAGGTCGCGGACATCCTCCGGCAGGCGGACGCCGGCTCGCTCGTCCTGCTCGACGAGGTCGGCCGGGGCACGAGCACCTTCGATGGGCTCGCTCTCGCCTGGGCGACGATCCGGCACCTCGCCGAAGAGACGCGGTGCCGGACGATCGTCGCGACGCACTACCACCAACTCACCCAACTCATCGAACAGCTCGACGGAGCGCGCAACGCGCACCTCGCCGCGCAAGACCGTCGGGGCGAGATCGTCTTCCTCCACCGGCTCGTCCCCGGGAGCACGGACCGCAGCTACGGCCTGCACGTCGCCCGCCTCGCGGGCGTCCCTTCGGACGTGATCGAGGAAGCGCGCCGGCTCCTCGCCCGGCTGGAGTCCGACGGGATTCCCCTCGCCGCTCCCCGCCGCGGGCGCACCGGGCCGACCCGGTACACGCAGGCGATCCTCCTCGGCAGCGATGACCGGCGGGAGCCCCCGTGGCTCCGGGAACTCGCCGCCCTTGACCCGGCGACGCTCGACCCGGCGGAGGCGCTCAAGTTGATCCGGCGGTGGCGAGCGCTCGAGCCCGGCCGGCCCCCCGAGGCGCCGTGACCGATCGCGTCGCGCCCGGCCGCCGCCCGATCCGTCGTCTCGACCCGTCGGTCGTGGAGCGGATCGCGGCCGGCGAGGTAGTCGAACGGCCGTCGTCGGTCGTGAAGGAGCTGATCGAGAACTCGCTCGACGCCGGCGCCCGGCACATCTCCGTTCGCCTCGAGCGGGGCGGGCTCGACCGGATCGAGGTCGCGGACGATGGCGTCGGGATCCCGGCCGAGGAGATCGAGCTCGCGCTCGAGCGTCATGCGACGAGCAAGCTCGACCCGAACGGAGACCTCTCGTCGATCGCGACGCTCGGCTTCCGGGGGGAGGCGCTCGCTTCCGTCGCCGCCGTGGCCCGTCTCGAACTCGCGTCCCGCGCCGAGGGGGCGGATCGCGCCACGGTCGTGGCGTACGAGGGCGGCCGCCGCGTGGGGCGGCACGAAGCGTCGCGCGCGGTCGGCACGACGGTCGTCGTTCGCGACCTGTTCTTCAACACACCGGCGCGCCGCAAATTCTTGCGCTCCCCCGCGGCCGAGCTGGTCGAAGTGAGCGCGACGATCGAACGGGCGTATCTCGCCCGTTTCGGGGTTACCTTCGAGGTCGAGGTCGACGGAAACCCGGTCGGCGTCTATCCGGCGGTCTCGACGCTCGCGGAGGCCGCCGACCGCTTGTTCGGCAGCGACTTCGCGCGGCACCGGCTGGCCGTTCGGGCCGCGCTCCCGACGGGCGGTCGGGTCGACGCGGTCGTCGGCGAGCCGGCCGTCCACGCATCGTCCGCCCGCCGGCTGCTCGTCACGTTGAACGGCCGTCCGATCGTTTCCCGGTCGCTGCAGCAGGCGGTCCGTCTCGCCTACGAGGGGTACCTTCCGCGCACTCGATACCCGGTCGGGGCGCTCTCGATAGAGCTCCCCGCCGACCGGGTCGACGTCAACGTCCACCCGACGAAGCGCGAAGTCCGCATCGAGCGCGATCGCGACGTCGCGGAAACGGTCCGGCGGGTCGTCCGGGACGGTCTCACTTCCGCCCCTCGAACCGCCGAGGCGCCTCGCCGACCCACCGTTTCGCCGGCCCCATCCCCACTCCGGCCGCCACCCGCCCGGTCCGCTCCCGGGGCGTCTTGGCGGACCGATCGGCCTACGAACGCGGCCCCGTCCCGATCCGCCGCCGCTCCGCTCGGCTCGATGCGGACGCGGGGGCTGCGCCCGCTCGATTCGGGCGCTCCCGGCGCGATCGTTCCGGCCGGCCCCGGCCGACCGACGATCCGCTTGATCGGCTCGTTCGGCTCGCTCTATTGGATCGGCGAGGCCGACGACCGCCTCTGCTTGGTCGACCAGCACGCCGCCTCCGAGCGGCTCATCTACGAACGCCTCCTCCGCCATGAGCTTCCCGCCCGCCAGGAGCTCCTCGTTCCGCTCACGATCGAACTCTCTGTCCGGGAGCGGGCGGTCTTAGCCGCGGCCGACGAACGGGTCCGCGACGCGGGCTTCGAGGTGACGGCGTTCGGACCGACGACCGTGCGGCTGCGCGCGCTGCCGGCGTGGTTCGGCGAGCGGGCGCGGCCGGTCGACCTGAAGGCGCTCTTGGGAGAGCTCGCCGACGGCGGCCGGCCGACCGTTCCCGACGGCGCGCGGGAGCGCACGGCCGCCACGCTCGCCTGCCACAGCGCGCTGCGGGCCGGCGACTCGGTCGAGGGCCGGGAGATCGAACGGATCCTCGTCGCCCTCGACCGCCTTCCCGAGCCGCCGTACGCCTGCCCCCACGGCCGGCCGATCGTCCACACGATCCGGCGGAGCGAGATCGACCGCTGGTTTCTCCGGCGGGGCGCGTGACGCGGGCGCTCGGATCGAGACCCGAGGCCCGATTGGGTCGGGTCGTCGCCGGCTGGCTCGAGGCCCAAGGGTATCGCGTCGTCGTCAACCCGGACGCCACCGATTACTTCGATCTCGTGGCGATCCGGACCGGCGAGGTCGGGCTCGTCGAGCTCAAGGCGAGCGCCGACCGACGGGTGCGGGCGCAGGCGTGGGAGCGCCGGGCGTGGGCGCGCTGGCTCGCCGTGGCGACGTCGTCGCCCCGGGCCGCGGCCGCGATCGCCCGTCCCCGCGGCGCCGGACCGGCCGACCGGCTCGGGGTCTGGCTCGTGAGGGACGGCACCGTCACGGTCGTCCGAGCGCCGACCCCGCTCGTCCGGCCCGGCGAAGCCGACCCGTTCCGCGCGCTGCGCGAGCGGTTCGCGCGGCGGATCGACGAGTGGCTCCGCACCCCGTCGGCGCGCGCCGTCCGTTGGACGGGCCTGGGCCGGTCGATCCGACGGGCGTCCCACGGCCGTCGGTTCTCCGAGTGGCGGCTGGAGGAGTTCGACGAGCGGCCCGCGAGCGAGCCCGCGGTCAGACCATCCGGATCGTCTCGAGATTGAACGGGACCCGGGTCTCGAGATTGTAGCGCTTGTGGAGCGCCGCCGCGAGGTCGAGCGACTTCGACTCCTCGCCGTGGTTCAACAGGATCCGCTCGGGGCGCGGCTCGAGCGACGCGACGTAGTTCATCAACTGGACCCGGTCGCTGTGACCGGAGAACCCCTCGATCCGGGCGAGCTCGAGGCGGACCGGGACGGTCACGTTCCGCGACCCGTCGAGGAACGTCGCTTCGGTGAGCCCGCGCTGCAGGCGGCGTCCGAACGTCCCTTCGGCCTGGTAGCCGACGAACACGAGGCCGTTCTTCTCGTCGGGCGCCCAGGCCCGGAAGTACTCCATGACCGGCCCGCCGCTCATCATCCCCGACGTCGCGAGGACGATGCACGGTTCCTTCGAGTCGAGGAGCGAGTAGCGCATCTGGGGCGAGTCGACCCGATGGAAGATGTCGGAGAGGAACGGGTTGTCGCCCTGCTGGAAGATCTGCGTTCGCAGCTGGCTGTTCAGAAACTCCGGGTACGCCGTGTGGATCGCCGTCGCCTCGAAGATCATCCCGTCCAGGTAGACCGGGACCCGGGGGATCTGGCCGAGGCGCATCCGCTCTTCGATCACCAGCATGACCTCCTGCGAGCGGCCGACCGCGAAGACCGGGACGATCAGCTTGCCGCCGCGGCCGAGGATCTTCTGCGCCAGATGCGTGAAATCTTCGGTCGCCGCGCCGCGGCCGGCCGTCACGTCGCGGAAGCCGCCGTACGTCGACTCGAGCACGAGCGTCTCGAGCCGCGGAAATCGGTTCGTCGCCGGATTGAACAGCCAGCTCCGTTCGAACTTGATGTCCCCCGAGTACGCGAGATTGTGGTCGCCGTCGCCGAGGTGGAAGTGGCAGATCGACGAGCCGAGGATGTGGCCGGCGTTGTGCAGCGTGAGCCGGATATCCGGGGCGATGTCGGTCGTTTCGCCCCACCGGAGCGGGATCGTCCGCGCGACGAGGTCGCGGACGTTGCCCGAGTCGTAGAGCGCCTTGCGCGCCTCGGCGTTCACGACCTTGATCGCGTCGAGCAGCATGAGCGTCATCAGGTCGCGCGTCGGGGCCGTCGCGTAGATCGGCCCTTTGTAGCCGTACTTGAGCAGCACGGGCACGAGCCCGCAGTGGTCGAGGTGGGCGTGCGTGACGACCACGGCGTCCAACGAGTCGAGGGGCAACAGCTCGGGGGCGTTGAAGAACGGCGTGCGGTCCGACCCGGGGTCGATCCCGCAATCGATGAGGACCTTGGAGTTCTGCGTCGTGAGCAGGTGAGCGCTGCGTCCGACCTCGCGATAGCCGCCCAGCGCGGTCGAGCGGGCCCAGATTCGTTCGGGGAGCGGGTCTCGCGCGATCCGTACCCCGACCTTCTTGAGGAACGACCGGCGCTCGTCGAAGACGTTCCTCAGGTGGGTGCGAACTTCCTCGACGGTCTTCGACGGGATCGGAGGGGCCCGGACGACCGTCGGAACCCAGCCGATCCGCCGTTTGAGGTCGTTGAGCGTCGAACCCCCTCGGCCGATCGCCGCGCCGGGGTTCGCCGCCTCGATCGTCACTTCGCCGGTTTCGGGCTCGAAGAACAGCTGCGTGATCTCGGCCTCGCCGGGGATCCGCTCGCGGATCTGCTTTTCCGCCTCCTTCGGATCGATGAGCGCGGCGGGGTCGGTCCGCACGAGCACCCGGCGATGGAGCCGCTGAGCGACCTGGCGGAGGTAGTCGCCGCCCGAGAGGAACGCGTCGAGCTGCTTCGTGTAGACGACGAGGTGGGGCCCCTCGACCTCGATGTCCGTGACCTCGATCGATTCCGGTAGCACCTCGCGCAGCGCCTGCCGCGCGTCGTTAATCAGCGAATCGAAACTCATCGACCGATGGAAAAGGTTCGGCGGAAAGGGTTGGGTCCGGACGACCCGTCGCGCTACGGTAGGGTCGGCGGAAGCGGAATCTTGAGCGCCTTGAGGCGTTTAATGATTTCGTCCTCCGTGAACTCGTGGTACTCCTTCGACGTGATCGTGTTCACGAGATAGCCGTCGCCGCTCGCCGAGTCGCGCTTCATCGCCACCGTGAGCCCGCGGAGCGCGAGGTCAACGCCGTCGCTGACTGAGAGGTCCCGGGAGTAGTTCTCTTCCAGCACGCCGTAGGCGAACGTCGAGCCGCTGCCGACGGAGACGTATTTGTCCTCGATGCAGCCGCCGCCCGCGTCGACGCTGAACACGTGGCCGCCCGCCGCATCGACCCCGCCCAAGATCAGCCAGGCGAGGTACGGGAACATCCGGTTCCCGTTCAGGATGTTGGCGAGCAGCGTCGCCGCTCCCTCGGCCGTGAGCGGACCGTTGCGGCGGAGACGGTAGAGCGTTACCTCCGCGGTGAGGTAGCGGACCAGCGCCTGAGCGTCCCCGACGTACCCCGCGATCGTCACGCCGAGGTTCTGGTCGAGCTTGAACAGCTTCTGGGTCGCCTTGTTGGCGATGAACGAACCGGCCGTTGCGCGCCGCTCGGTGGCGAGCACGACCCCGTCCTTGCAGACCAAGCCGATCGTCGTCGTTCCGGTCTTGAGCCGCTGCTCCACATCGAGCGACCATCCGTTCTGCATCGACTGAGTTCCTCCGGGGAAACGGCCGAGGGACCCGGGGGGGCTATATAACGGCTCACCGGCGAATTACGTTCGAGTCACCGAGGGAAGCGTCGGTTCTCCCCCGACCGACTCCGAGGCCGGGCCACGAACGCCATCGATTAAAGGGGCGCCGGACTGGACCCGCTCGACCATGCATCGGCACGATGTCGTCGTAGTGGGTGCGGGACTCGCGGGACAGCGCGCCGCCCTCGCCGCGGTGGAGGCCGGTCGCGACGTGGCGATCCTCTCGAAGCTTCACCCGTTGCGCTCGCACTCCGGCGCGGCGCAGGGAGGGATCAACGCCGCCGTCGGGCCGGAGGACTCCGTCGACACGCACATCTACGACACCGTGAAGGGGTCCGACTACCTCGGCGACCAGGACGCGATCGAGTTCTTCTGCCAGGAAGCCGGCCCGACGGTCGTCGAGATGGAGCATTTCGGCACGATCTTCAGCCGGGCCCCGGACGGCTCGCTGGCGCGTCGGCCGTTCGGCGGCGCCGGCTTTCCCCGCACGATCTACGCCGCGGACCGGACCGGCCTCGCGTTGCTGCAGGCGCTGTGGGAGCACCTCGCGACGCGCCGCTTCACCTTGTACGAGGAGTGGGACGTCACCCGACTGATCGTCCGCGGGGGCCGGGTGCAGGGGGTCGTCGCGTTCGACCGGAAGACGGGGTCGTTCGATCTCTTCGCCGCCCAGGCGGTGGTGATCGCCACCGGGCCGGCCGGGCGGATCTATGCCCGCACGACGAACGCCCACAGCTGCACGGGCGACGGGGTCGCCATCGCATACGAGGCGGGGGCGCAGCTCAAGGACATGGAGTTCGTGCAGTTCCACCCCACGGCGCTCGTCGAGTCGGGGATCCTGATCACCGAAGGCGCCCGGGGCGAAGGCGGCATCCTGAAGAACAAGAACGGCGAGCGGTTCATGAGCCGGTACGCCCCGCACGTGCTCGAGCTCGCGAGCCGGGACGTCGTCTCGCGGGCGATCGTGACCGAGATCCAAGAAGGGCGGGGGTTCCCGGGAGGGTACGTCCACCTCGAGCTGATGCATCTCGGCCGCGAGAAGATCGAGTCCCGGCTTCAGGAGATCTGCGACTATTCCCGCCGGTTCGCCGGGATCGACCCGGTCGTGGAGCCGATCCCGGTCCTGCCGGCGCAGCATTACATGATGGGCGGGATCGGAACGGACCGTCGCGGCGCGACCAACATCGCGGGGCTGTTCGCCGCCGGGGAGGCGGCGTGCGTGTCGATCCACGGGGCGAACCGGCTCGGCGGGAACTCGCTCTTGGAGACGCTCGTCTTCGGCAAGCAGGCCGGTCTCGCCGCGGCCGAGTACGCGGCGAAGGCGCCGGCGCCCGAGCTGGTCCAGTCGGACCTCGAGGAGGCCGAGGCGCCGCTCCGGGCGAGCGCGGCGCGGGCCGACGGAGAAGAGCCGCAAAAGTTGCGGGCCGAGATGCAAGCGACGATGGACCGGTACGTCGGGATCTACCGGAACGAAGCCGATCTCCTCGAAGGCGTGAAGCGGATCCGCGCGCTCAAGGCGCGGTTCGCCCGGGTCCGGATCGTCGACCAGTCCCGGGTCTACAACCTTAACGTGACCGATACCTTGGAGACCGGGCACATGCTCGAGCTCGCCGAGGTGATCGTCGTCGGGGCGTACGCGCGCACCGAGAGCCGGGGCGCCCACGCGCGGACCGATTACCCCCGCCGCGACGACGCGAACTGGATGAAGCACACGATCGCCATCCGATCGCCCGAAGGGCCCCAACTGTCGTACGCCCCGGTCGCTTACACGCGCTGGGAACCGAAGGAGCGGGTGTACTGATGGCCGCGGCGGCTGCCCCCCGCACGCCGGTCGTCGCCCCGTTCGAGGTGTACCGGTTCGACCCGGCCCACGACGCTCGGCCGCACTACGCGCGCTACACCCTCGAGCTGGCGCCGCACACCCCGGTGCTGACGGCCCTCCTCAAGATCCGGGACGAGATCGATCCGTCGCTCACGCTGCGCTACTCCTGCCGCAGTGCGATCTGCGGCTCGTGCGCCATGCAGGTGAACTCGAAGAGCCGGCTCGCCTGCGAGACGCCGATCGGCCCCGAGATCGAGCGACACGGCCGGATCGTGATCGAGCCGATGCGCAATCAGCCCGTCCTCCGGGACCTCGTGGTCGACCAGTCGCCGTTCTGGGCGCGGTACGCGTCGATCCGGCCCCACCTCGTCTCCGACCCGTCCCGCCCGATGCCCGTGGGACGGGAGAACCCGATGACCCCGGCCGAGGTCGACCGGTTCAAGGAGACCCCGCGGTGCATCGCGTGCGCGGCCTGCTACTCCGCCTGTCCCGCCGTCGAGGCCGATCCGCAGTTCCCCGGACCGATGGCGCTCGCGAAGCTCTACCGGTTCGTCGTCGATCCGCGCGACGGGGCCCGGCAGGATCGGCTCCTGCGCATCCAGCGCGAAGGGCTCTGGCTCTGCCTGCGCTGCCACCTCTGCACCGAGGCGTGCCCGAAGGACGTGCGTCCGAGCGAGCGGATCCGCGACCTCAAGGAGATGGCGGTCCAGGCGGTCGGCGTCACCGAGCCGGGCTCCCGCCACGCCGTCGCGTTCGCCGAGAACATCCGTCGCGCGGGAATGCTCAACGAGTTCCGGCTCGCCCGACAGACGTTCGGCCCGGTCGCGCTGCTCGGCCAGGTCGGCCAAGGGCTTCGGATCTGGCGGAAGAAGCCCGAGCTGATGAAGCGACCGCACCCGATCGAGGGGCTGGACGAGCTCCGACAGCTGTACGACGCGCTCGAAGAGCCGTCGGAGGAGAGCCGATGAAGTTCGCGTACTACCCGGGCTGCGTCGCCCAAGAAAGCGGGCGCGAGCTCGACTTGGCGACCCGCTGGGTCTGCCGAGCGCTCGACATCGAACTCGTGCCGAACCCCCGCTTCAGCTGCTGCGGCTCGGGATTCGTGGACGAGGCGAACGAGACGCTCAACATCGCGTTGAACGCCCGCAACCTCGCCTTGGCCGAGGCGGCCGGGCTCGATATCCTCACGATCTGCTCGACGTGCCAGGGGATGCTCACGCTCGCGAACGTGCGGTGGCGCGATCCTGCGGTCCGCGCGAAGGTCGAACCGGCCTTGGCGCAGATCCACGTGGCGTACCGAGGGACGACCAAAGTCCGCCACCTGCTCGACATCCTCGTGAACGACATCGGAGCGGCGGCGCTCCAGGCGCGCGTGAAGCGGCCGCTCACCGGGCTCAAGGTCGGGGCGTTCTACGGTTGTCACCTGCTTCGGCCGGCCGACGAGCTCGGCTCGGAGAGCGCCGAGGAGCCCCAATCGTTCGAGGCGTTGCTCACGGCGCTCGGCGCGACCCCGGTGCTCTACCGGGGCCGGGTGATGTGCTGCGGCTTCCCGATCCAGTTCGTCAAGCCCGAGACGGGGAGCCGCATCGCCGGCCGCCAGATCGCCGACGCGAAGGCGCACGGGGCCGACGCGATGGCGACGCCCTGCCCGCTCTGCCACATCTCGCTCGACGGCTACCAGAACCAGGCCGAACGGGTGATCGGCCGGAAGCTGAGCATGCCCGTCTTCCACCTTCCCCAGCTGGTCGGCCTCGCCCTCGGGGCCGAACCGGAGGAGCTCGGTCTCGGCCGGCATCTCGTGCCGACCGGCCCCGCGCTCGCCAAGATCGGGACGGCGGCCGTAGTCTGAGCGCCGGCTACTCCCCCGAGAGCGGGGCCGCTTTGCGCCCCGGGCGGGACGACGAGCCGCCGGCAAGCGGCCGAGCAGAAACCGAAGCCCGACGCGGGCGTAGCGAGGGCGACGAACTGGCTGGCCGTCCCGCTACCGGGCCAACCGTTCGGTCATAGTCGGGCTGGTCATCGTCGTCGCGACGATGGTGCCGATCGTGAGCGTCGTCGTCGCCGAGGCGACGGGGCGCTCGCCGTCGCGCGCTGCCTCCCTCACTTCGCAGTGGAATCCGGGGCCGTTGCGGTCCGGCCCCCGGGGCCTTGCTCGATCTGGGCGGACGCGCGCGCGCCGAGCGCTTCGGCCGCCGGTCCCCGGGTCACGTGGAGGTGCAGCCGGTCGCAGACGCCCCGGAAGTACCGATCGCCGCCGGCGCCGTAGTCGGTCGCGAGGTGCGCGGCGATCTCCGCCTCGGTCCACGTGGGGTCGACGGACGCCGTGAACATGCACGGGAAGATCAACAGGCGAGCGCCGAGGACCGTGAGCCGTTCGGATTCGGCTTGGCCGCAGAACGGGCACGTCTGCATCGGCGACCATAGGCGCGCCGGCGGCTTAACGCCGCCGGTCGTCACTCCCACTCGATCGTCGCGGGCGGCTTGTCGGTGACGTCGTAGAGCACCCGCACCACGTGGGGCGAGAGCTGCCGGGTGATTCGCTGGGCGATGCGGCCGAGCAGGTCGAAGGAGAGCGGAACGACGGAGGCGGTCATCGCGTCCGTCGACCGGACGGCGCGAACGACCACGACGTCCCCGTAGACCCGATTGTCCCCGGTGACGCCGACCGCCCGCACCGGCAGCAGGACGGCGAAGTACTGCCACGGCCGCTCGACCTCCCCGCGCGCCACGGCGGCCTCGACCTCCGCTTCGACGATCGCGTTCGCTTCGCGGGCCCACGCGACGCGCTCCGGGGTGACCGGGCCCTGGACCCGCACCGCGAGCCCCGGGCCGGGAAACGGCTGGCGGTCCGAGTCCGGGATGCCGAGGTAGCGCGCCAGCGTCCGCACCTCGTCCTTGTAGAGGTCGCGGAGCGGCTCGACGAGCACGAGGCGGCTATCGGCCGGCACCCCCCCCACGTTGTGGTGCGTCTTGATCGTGTCGCGGCTCCCGCCGCCGCTCTCGATCCAGTCCGGCGCGATCGTTCCTTGGATCAGGCGGTCGGTCTGGAACGCCGCGGCCTCGTCCTCGAAGAGCCGGATGAACGCCTCCCCGATCCGCCGCCGCTTCTCTTCGGGGTCGGCGACGCCGGCGAGGGCCGCGAAGAACCGGGGCGCGGCGTCGACGACCCGGTGCGCGAGACCGGCCCGGGCGAAGTACGCCCGCGTCCGCTCCACCTCGCCCGCCCGCAACAGCCCCGTGTCCACGAAGATCGCCCGCGCCCGGTCCCCGAGCGCCCGCTGGGCGAGGAGCGCGGCGGCCGTGCTGTCGATCCCGCCGGACGCCGCGACGATCGCGGTCGTCGGGACGTCGCGACGCAGCCGCTCGATGGCGTCCCGCGTGAACGCGGCCGGGTCGATCACCCGCTGCTCCGGCCCGCGGGGGCCGATTCGTCGCGCCACCGCGCGCGGTAGCGCTCGAGCGCCGCGGTCAGCTCGGGGTACTTCATCGCGAGGATCTCCGTCGCGAGGAGGGCGGCATTCTCCGCGGCGTCCAGGCCGACGGACGCGACGGGGATGCCGGGCGGCATCTGGACCACGGAGAGCAGGCTGTCGAACCCGAGGCCGCGGTGGAGCGGGACCCCGATCACCGGCCGCAAGGTCCGGGCCGCGACGACGCCCGGGAGCGCCGCGCTCATGCCGGCCATGCAGACGAAGACGTCGGTCGCCGGGTCGTTCGCGAGCCGATCGACCTTCTCCGGATTGCGGTGCGCGCTCGCCACCTCGACCACGCACGGCACCCCGAACTCGGCGAGCCGGCTCCGCACCTTCTCCGCGATCTCCAGGTCGCTCTTGCTTCCGACGAGCACCGTTACTTTCATCGCCGCCCGGGACGAACCGAAGGAGAAAAAGGATGCTCTCCCGCTCGGGACCCGGAGCGGTTCATTCCTCGGGCGGCGGCCCGCCGCGACGGTCCCCCGCCGACCGGTTCGTCCCCGCTAGTTCAACTAGCCGGCTCCCGTGCCGACCCGGGGACCGCGGATGCCCCGCTTGCACACCGGAGGTAGGTTTCGCCGCCGCCTCGGACGGGCCGTCGGAGGGGACTTCGAGACGGGGGATCGACTCTGGCGCCGGCTGTTGCACGGCGCCGGAGCGTTCGGGGTCGTCTACCTGTTCCTTCCGGACGATGCGTTCGTCATCGCGCCGAAGCGCGACGTGCTGTTCGCCGCCCTCGCGGCCGTGCTCGTGCTCGAGGCGCTCCGCCACCTCGCCGGCGTCGAGCTTCCCACGGTCCGGGCGTACGAGGCGCGCCGGGTCGCGAGCTTTGCCTTCTATGCGATCGCGCTGACGGTCGCCCTCGTCGTCTTTCCAGTCCCGCTCGCCGCGATGGCCGTGGTCGGCGTGGCGGTCGTCGATCCCCTCGCAGGAGAGTGCCGGGGCTCGGTCCGCTTCGGGCGCCTCTATCCGGCGCTCCCGCTTCTCGTGTACGCCGCGATCGCCGTGGTCGCGCTCGCCGGCCTCGGCCGATCCCCGTGGCCGATCGCCGTCGGGCTCGGCGTCCTGGCCGCCGCGATCGCTGTGGCGGTCGAGCGGCCGAAATACCGTTGGGTCGACGACGACCTGGCGATGACGCTCGTTCCCGCCGTCGCGCTCTGGCTTATCGCGACCGTCGTGCCCGGGGTGACGATCTGAGCGTCGGCCGCTCGTCCCGGGGACCGCCCTCGCCCGCGCGACGATCGTTACGGGGCGCGGCCGGCGGCGGCCTCGGCCTCCGCCACCGCCGCCCGAAGCGCCGCCCGCAGCGGCTCGCCCGGCTCCCCGACCGCGGTCGCGGCGGCCGGGCTTCCGCCGCCCTTCGCTTGGAAGATCGGCTTCGCCGCGGCGATCACCCGTTCCGCCGATACGCCGGGCGCCGTAGAACCGATGAACAGTAGGCCGCGGCCGTCGCGCTCGCTCGCCAGGATCGCGACGGCCGGCGCCGGCTTCGTGAGCCGTCGGGAGAGCTCGACGAGCGCGTCGCGGTCGGCGTCGACGGTTCCGTGCACGACGCGGACCGGGCCGATCGACCGGGCGGCGGCGGGGTCGCCGAGCAGGCGATCCGCGACTTGGGCGAGGTCGTCCCGTTCCCGGGCGCGGACGGCGTGGCGAGCCTCGTTCAGCTGCGCGAGGAGCCGGTCGATGCCGGCCGGCAGCTCCTCGGGGGGCACCCCGATCTTCCGGGCCGAGTCGCGCAGGATCGTCTCGTGCTCGTCGCGCAGGTCGAGCGCGCGCTCCCCGCTCGCGAACGACAGCCGGATCACCCCGTCCTGGATCCGATCGACGTCGAGCAACGCGATCGCGCCGACCTCGCTCGTGTGCGTGCAGTGCGTGCCGCCGCACGCTTCGACATCGAACCCTTCGATCTCGACGATCCGTAGCTCGCGGCCGGGCACGGCCCCGCCTTGGTACAGGGTGAAGCCGAACCGCCGCTCGGCCTCGGTCCGAGGCGCGAAGTAGCTCTTGACCGGCCGGTTCTCCCGGACGATCCGGTTGGCGAGCCGCTCGACCCGGCGCGCCTCGTCCCGGGTGAGGGGGGCGTAGTGGGTGACGTCGAGCCGCGCGATCTCGGGTCCTTTGTAGGCGCCGGTCTGCCAGACGTGGGGGCCGAGCACCTGCCGGAGCGCGCCGTTCAACAGGTGCGTCGCGGTGTGGTGCTGCATCAATTGACGGCGCCGGTCGACGTCGATCCGCCCGTGCACCCGTTCGCCGACCGAGAAGGCGCGCGGCGCTTCGAGCCGGTGCACGACGACCGGGCCGACCCCGAGGACTTCGACGACCCGGCTTCCGCCGAGCTCCCCGGTGTCCGTCACTTGGCCGCCGCCGGTCGGGTAGAAGTACGTCTCGTCCAACGCGACGAACGGACCGTGCGACCAGACGACGTGCGCCTCGAACGAATGGGTGTAGGGGTCGAGGTAGTAGCGGACCCGGGTCGGCGGTACCTCGGGGGGGACCGGGGGCGCCGCGCCGCCCGGCTCGTGGTCGCCCTGGCGGGCGGTCGGTTCGGACTCGTGGCGAGCGGCGACCTGCGCGTAGAAGTTCGGCGGGATCGCCGGCGGATCCACGAGCGATTCCACCGCGACGTCCGGAGGCACCCCGAGCGAGTCGTACCAGCCGACGAGATCGTCCGATGTGACGCGTCCGCCCCGGGCGCGGACCCGCTCTTCGTGACGGCGGATGACGTCCCGGGCGCGGCCGATCGATTCCCGGTACCGCTCGACCTCGGCGTTCACGACCCGATCGAGGTCGTCCCGGTGCTCGCCGATCTCGGGGAAGTCGACCGCGAGCTCGCGGCCGACCCGGCCGAGGATCGCCGGCAGGGTCGGCGCCTCGGGGAGCTTTTCGAGGAGGCGGAGCGAGCGCCGGATCAACAGGCGAGCGAAGTACCCCTCCTTGGCGTTCGACGGGACGACGCCGTCCGTCAGCAGAAAGTTGAGCGCCCGGGCGTGGTCGATCAGGATCGACGCGGTCGGCGCGCTCGCCGTCTGCCGGAGCTCGTCGTACGGACCCGCGAAGACCGCCTCGTAGGCCGTCTTCGTCCCCTGGCTCACCCAGGTGAACCGCTCGAGGCCGTAGCCGGTGTCGACGACCGTCAGGGGCATCGGCTCAAGCGTCTCGCCGCGGCGTCGGTACTCCATGAAGACGAGCGTCGCGAGTTCGACCCCGGCGAGCCCGACGCTCATCGACGGGCCGAGGTTCCCGCCGCCCTCCCAGACCTCTTCCTTGTAGGTGATCGACGCCGGGTCGGCGCCGAGCTCCGAGGTGAGGAGCTCGTGGCAGAGCTCGACGCAGCGGTCCTTGAAGTACACCTCGTGGTCGGGTCGGTTGAAGGCGTGGTGGGCCATCATCTCGAACAGCGTGAAGTGCCGCCCGCTCTGGCCGACCTCATCGAGGTCGACGAACCTTAGGCACGGCTGCGACAAGGTGAGCGGGTTCGCGGGCGGGGGCACCGCCCCGCTCGTGACGTACGGCTGAAAGTCGTAGATCGACGCTTGCGTGAAGAAGACGTCGTTGCGCCACCGGGCGACGACCGGATACCGGCGCAGGCGTTCGTGGCCCCGCCGCTCGAAGAACGTCAGGAACGTCTCCCGCATCGCCCGCGCGGAACGCGGCCGGTCGAACGGCGAGTGGCCGATGAACCCGTACGGGACGCACGGTGCCTCCTGGCAGCGCCGATGCTCCCCGAGCGTCCAGAACGCCGCGCCGCACGCTTCGCATGTCCGTCGCCGAAACGACGTTCGATGGAAGTACGGCAGGTCGTACTCGGCGGCGTCCATCGGCAGCGAGCACCCCGGGCCGGGCTTAAGACCTGCGGGCGAATCCAAATCGGTCGCGTGACGCCCCGACCCTCGTTGGCGACCGGACGGCGATGAGGCGGACCGCGCGCGTCCTTTCGCCGGCGGAACGCTCCCGGGCGCTCGCGCTCTTGATCGCGCTGCGGATCGGCTACGCGTACAATTGGTTCAATATCGGCCCGGCGTTCCCGGGGATCGGCGCGGCGTTCTCCGTCGGGCCGGCGGAATGGGGGGTGCTGCTCGCCGCGTTCTTCGTCGCCGCCGGTGCGATGCAGGTGCCGAGCGGGCTCGCGGCCCGGCGGTGGGGCGCCCGGGCCGTTTCGCTGTGGGGAACGACCCTGATCGGCGCGGGCGCGATCGCGAGCGGCTTCGCCCCGTCGTTCGCCGCGCTGGTCGCGGTGCGGGCGGCGACGGGGGTCGGCGCCGCGCTCTTCTTCTCCCCCGCGCTCGGGCTCGTTGGCTCGCTCTATCCCGAGGGCCAGCGCGGGTTGCCCGTCGGCACGTTTGCGACCGCGTTCAGCGCCGGTGCCGCCCTCGGCGTCTTCGGCTCGGCCGTGTTGATTGCCGCCACGACTTGGCAAGCCGCCTTCTGGCTCGGCGGGGCGATCATCCTCGCCCTCACGGCGCTCGCCGTTCGGTTCATTCCCCCCACAGACGACGTCGCGCCGGCCGCGGCGTCGGAGCCGCGGGAAGCGCGGGTCCCCCCGGAGACGCGCCGGCTCCTCACCTCGCCGGCCCTCTGGGCGATCGGGTTCGCCTTCGTCGGCCTCGAAGGCGCCTCGTTCGCGACCGGCCAATTCGCCGCGCCGTTCGGCCTCACCACGCAAGGCTGGTCGCCCGCCCTCGCCGGCGCCGTCGGCGCGATGTTCCTGTTGCCGAGCGTGGCCGGCGGGCCGGTCGGGGGCCCGATCGCCGAGCGGTCGGTGCGCCGCCGGACGCTGTTGGTCGTCGCCACGATCGTGGCGAGCGTGCCGCTTGCCCTTCTGCCGTGGACCGGCGTCGCGGGAGCGCTCGGCATCGCCGCCGTCTTCGGGTTCTTCTACGGGTTCGTCTACGCCGTGATGTACGTTCTGCCGCATTATCTGCCGGGAATCGGGCCTCGGGAGGTTCCGATCGCGATCGGCCTGTTCAACAGCGTCCAACTCGCGGGCGGGGGGGCGATCTCCCTCGCCTTCGGCGTCTTGGTCGCGCTCGTCGGCTACTCGATCAGCTGGATGGCGCTCGCCGCGATCAGCGTCGCCCCGCTCGCGATCCTCCGCTGGACGCCGAGGACCGGGTCGCGGGCGTACCCGACCGCCTCGGTCGCCGCCCCGTGATCGGTGCGTCGGCCGGCCGCGGCGGGCGCCGGCCGTGCGCGAGCGCGACCCCGGTGCGGCAGAACGGCTGGATCGGGCAGCGCGGGCAGAGCGGCCGGCGCGGCCGGCAGAGGTTCTGGCCGTGCTGGACCAACAGCGGATTGAGCGGGATCCAGAACCGGCGGGGCACGCGCCGTCGAAGCTCGGCCTCGGTCGCCTCGGGGGTGCGGGTGCGGACGACGCCGAGGCGGTTCGCGATCCGGTGGACGTGGGTGTCGACCGGCACCGCCGGGATCCGGTGGCCGAAGACGAGGACGCAGTTCGCGGTCTTCGGCCCGACGCCGGGCAGCGTGACGAGCTCGTCGAACGTCGACGGAACAACCCCGCCGTGCCGGCGCAATAGCTCCTGGGCGCAGGCGACGATCGCCCGCGCCTTCACCCGGTAGAACCCGGTCGCGCGGATCCGCCGCTCGACGCTTTCCAGATCGGCCGCGGCGAGCGCTTCGGCCGTCGGGTAGCGCGCGAACAGCGCGGCGCTCGCCCGGTCGGTGTTGGCGTCCTTCGTCCGCTGCGAGAGGATCGTGCCGATCAAGACCTGGAA
>JAKAWP010000021.1 GCA_021816955.1 Thermoplasmata archaeon | reverse complement strand
GTCATCGCACTTATCGAGGGCGTCGGCGAGGGCGTCGGTGCGACGCCAGCGCGCGAGCAGGTGGAAGACGGTGGAGTGTTCGCTGCCCCGAACGAGCATCTCGATCGCCTGCACGGCGTGCTCGATCTGCCGCTCCGTCCCGATCACCGCCACGGTCGAGCCGTAGACGCTCACGGAGGCACCGGAGAGCTCCTCGATCCGCCGTCGGGCCCGACCGTCGGAGCCGATCAGGCGGGCGCGAATCCGCCGGAGCGCGGATTTCTCGCGATGCGGAGTCGCCTGCTTGAGGTCGACGACTCCGAGGTACGTCTCGGGCGTCAGGAGCCGCCGAGCCCGCTCGGGCGAGAAACCGCGGCCAATCGCCGCGACAATATCCCGGGCGGTCAGAACGCCCGACGGGTCGTCGTCGGCCCCGGTGACGGTGACCTCCCCTTCTTCCGCATCGATCTCGACAATCGTCCGGGTCCACCGGGCGATCTCGCGCTTGGTCGAGCCGTTCGGGCCGATGAGCACTCCGACTCGGTCTTCGGGAATCCGCACAAACATCGTGGGCATCGATCACCACCCCGGTCGGAACAACGGCCCGGCCCTCATTCGCGCCTTCCGTACGTGCAGTCGCTCGTTAAAGCGCACCGGTCGCTTCGGACGATGGGCCGCCGACCGCCCGGTAGAACTCGTCCGCTTCGACAGCCAGTCCCTGGCGCCGCAAGAAGGCCGAGAAGTGGTCGAGGTCGCGCCGGAGGAGGGCGGGCGCTTCCGGGTGGTCGACCGAAACCGACTGGCCGACGTCGATCACGACCGGGCGTCGGTCGAAGTACAAGGTGTTGTACGGCGACAGGTCGCCGTGAACGAGCCGCGCGCCGACCACCATCCGGCGGAACTCCCGCACGAGGGCGCCGTACAGCTCGTCCGGGTCTTCGATCACGGCATCTCGCAATCGGGGGGCGGGCCCCCGATCGTCGCCGATGTACTCCATCACCAACACGTTCCGCCGGAGCGCGAACGGACGAGGGACCCGGACCCCCGCGTCGGTGAGACGGCCGAGGAGGGTGTGCTCGCGACGAGTCCACGCCACGATCAAGCCTTGGAAGTTCCGAATGCTCGCCACCGCGGTCAGCTCGCTCAGCGCGTACGGGGGGAGCCGGCGGTAGCTGCTGTTGTCGATCCGATAGATCTTGACCGCCCGCCGCTCCGACCCCTTGGTCGCCCGAAAGACCCCTCCCTCCTTGCCCGTCGCGATCGGAAAGTCCAGCTGGTCGAACGCCCCGTCGTTGATGAGCCGGCCGACCGCGAGGAGGGTCGGATGGTCGAAGAATTGGTCGAGCAGCTTTCGGTCTTCTCGCTCCTTCCGCCGGCGCTCGAACCGCTCTCGCTGCCGAGGATAGACGATCTCGATCGGCTTCGGCATCTCGTCCGTACAACGGGGGCCATCTCTTAGACGTTGACGGCAAACGCCGGGGACGGCCTGATCGGCGGGTAGGTCGGTAGCGTGGGAGTAACGGCGCCCTTATCGGCGCCGCCGGCCGTAGAACGCCGGTGATGCTTCCGCTACGACGCGAGCGACCGGTTCCGACGGCCCCAAAGCCGACGGGCCCGAGGGTGGATGCTTTCCCGCCCCCCGCGCAGGTCACGCTCGATTCGGCGCTCGACTACGACGGCATCTTTCGGGTGGTTCGATCGGCGGTCCGGGCGATCCTCGGTCGCGAACGGGCGGGCCTCGGCCTCGCGCTCGCCCGCCTGCCGCCTCACCTCGGGGCCTACTGGCCGGTGTCCGGCAACCTGATCGTGCTCAACCAGAACTTGGTCGAGGCGATGAGGGCGCGGGCGCGGAGTCGGACCGAGTTCAACTCGTTCGTGTTCGTCGTGCTCACCCACGAGTACCTCCACGCGCTCGGGTATCTCGACGAGCGAGCCGCCCGAGCGACCGCGGCCGAGGTGACCCGCCGGTGCTTCGGCCCGGATCATCCGGCGACTCAGATGGCCGAAGGGGATCTCTGGAGGTTGTTTCCGTTCCTCGCGTGGGCCGGCGCCGGCGACGGGCGGCAGCTGACCATCGTTCGCGGCTTTGACCGCGACGAGACGCAGTCGTACATCCGCTGACCGGCCGGTTCGGGTTGACGGACGTCTCGAGGCGAGCTTAAAGGGGGTCGCCCCCTCGCCTCACCGTGGTCGTCGTCAACGAAGCGATCGGAATCACCTTGGTCGTCGTCGGGGCGATCGTCATTTCGTTCGAGTTCATCCACCCCGGAGCGATCCTCCTGATTCCCGGGTCGATCCTCCTCGCGGCAGGGCTGCTCTACCTGTTCCTGCCCGATGTCCTTCTCGGCAGCTACGAGGGCGCGCTGGTCGTCGTGGTCGTCGCCTTGGGCGCGGGCTTGGCGGAGATTCCGTACTACCGCTGGGTCGCCCCGCGACACCCGCCGATATCGACCACGGTGTCGAGTCTGGTCGGAGCGGAAGGCGTCGTGACCGTCGCGGTGGTGCCGAACACGCTCCAAGGAAAAGTTCGGATCCGGTCGGAGATCTGGTCGGCTCGGGCCCCGCGTCCGATCCCCGCGGGCACTCCCGTCCGGGTGGTGAGCGGCGCCGGGGTATCGCTCGAGGTGGAGCCGATCTCCGTCGCGACGGAGGGCCGGTCGACCGAGGCAAAGGGAGATAGCCCGACCTGACTTGGGCCATTGGGGGTTTTCAGCGTGGTCGACGTTACCACCGTGGTCGTTGTCGTCGTTTTCGCGGCCCTGGTGGTCTTCATCCTCCTCGCTCGGATGATCTACACGATCCAACCGTACCAGCAGGGGATCGTCACCCTGCTCGGCTCGTACAAGCGGATCTTGAATCCCGGCTTCAACATGGTGAGCCCGATCGCTACGGTGCTCAAGATCGACCTGCGGACGCAGGTGCTGGAAGTACCTCGTCAGGAAGTGATCACGAAGGACAACTCGCCGACGAACGTCGACGCCATCATCTACATCAAGGTCGTCGATTCCCCCAAAGCGATCTTCCAAGTCCAAGACTACCACGTCGCGACGGTCGCCCTCGCCCAGACGACGCTGCGCAGCGTCATCGGGGACATGGAGCTCGACGAGGTGCTCTACAACCGCGAGCGGATCAACACCCGGCTCCGCGACATCTTGGACGAGGCGACCGATCACTGGGGCGTCCGCGTGGAGGCGGTCGAGATCAAGGAGGTCGACCCGGTCGGACCGGTGAAGGCCGCGATGGAGGAGCAGACCGCGGCCGAACGCCAGCGCCGAGCGGCGGTGCTGCGGGCGGACGGGGAAAAGCGGAGCGCGATCCTCGTCTCCGAAGGGCAGAAGCGTTCTCGAATCCTGCAGGCCGAAGGGGTCCGCCAGTCGAAGATCCTCGAGGCCGAGGGCGCGCGCATGGCGACGATCCTCGAGGCGCAGGGAGAGGCGCAGCGCCTGCGCATCCTCGCGCTGGGAGCGGGGACGCTCGATGCGAAGGCGCTCACTGTCCTTTCCCTCGATACCGTTCAGAAGGTGGGCGACGGGCAGGCGACCAAGATTCTCTTCCCGTTCGAGTTCTCTCGCTTGATGGAAGGGGCGGCGGAGTACCTGGGCACGTCGCGGAACGTTCCGGACCGCACCCTCAACACCCTCGGAGAGCTCGAGCAGCAGATCGGGACGATCGACAGCATCCTCGGTCCGATTCCCAAGCAAGACGAACTCCTGACCGAGATCAAGTCGATCGAGGACGAGATCAAGGCCGAGTCGGACGAATCGACCTCGATGGTCGGGCCGTACGGAGGCCGGGCGGCGAAGGCCGCACCCCCCGATCTTCCGCCGGCCGACGTGATCGCCCCCGCGCCGTCCCCCGGCGAGAAGCCGGCGGCGTCGGGCCCGAGCTCGGCCGGCCGGGACCCTCCCGCCCGTCGGCCGCCCGCCGGCCAGAACCCCGCCGCGTGATCGGCCGGACGGGATACGTTCGGTCCGATCGCCCTCTCTCCGACGGACCTATAAGCGAGGCCTCGATGCATGGCCGATGAGCGCCGCCGGCCTCCGCACCGAGCGGGACAGAGATATCCTCACGATCACGCTCGACCGACCCGACCGCCTGAACGCCCTCGACATTCCGACACTCGGCGAGCTCCGCCGAACGCTGCAGTCCGCCACCGTGGACACCGGGCTTCGAGCGATCATCCTCACGGGGGCCGGTGCGGCGTTTTCCGCCGGGGGCGACGTCCGGACGATGGACGAATACCGGGCCCGAGGGGCGCTTCCTCAGCTGTTTCATGAGCTGACGCAGGAACAGGAGCTCGCGGTCCGGGAGATTCTCTACATGCCGAAGCCGGTTGTCGCCGCGCTTCCCGGGGTAGCCGCGGGAGGGGGTCTATCGCTCGCGCTGGCCGCCGACTGGCGGATCGCCTCGACCCGGGCCACGCTCGTCCCCGCGTTCCCTCAGTTGGGAGCCGTTCCCGACGGCGGGCTCACCTACCTCCTGCCCCACTACCTCGGACTCGGCCTCGCCCAGGAGCTGTTGTTCTCCGCGGCCCGCCTCTCCGCCGCGCGGGCTCGGGAGCTCGCCCTGGTGCACGAGGTCGTGGAGCCCGAGGCGCTGCTCGCTCGCGCCCAAGCGAAGGCGCGGGAGCTCGCCGACGGTCCGCTCTTCGCGCTGGGGTGGATCAAGCGATTGCTGGTCTCCGCCTTCTCCGAGAGCTTGGACTCGCAGCTCGTCTTGGAGCGCCGCGGGGCGGTGGAGGCCGCCAGCCGCGGCGAGCTCGCCGAAGGGATCCGGGCGTTCCTCGAGAAACGGCCCCCCCGATTTCTAGGGGCGTGAGTCGGGCCGCGCCCCGTGCGCCGGGGGCGATAGCCCCTCGAGTCGACGTTCGAGCGCGGCCCGGACTCGGGGCCATTCGTTCGCGAGGATGCTGTAGTAGACGGATGAGCGGTACGTCCCGTCGCGGCGGACTCGGTGATCCCGCAGGACCCCTTCCCGTTGGGCGCCGAGCCGCTCGATCGCGCGCTGGGACCGATGATTGCGCACGTCCGCGATCAGCTGCACCCGATGGGCCCCCTCGGACTCGAACGCGTGGCGGAGCAGCAGCCACTTCGACTCCGGGTTGACGCCGGTGCCCCAATAGGCCGGGTCGTACCAGGTCCCGCCGATCTCCACGGCGCGATTCGCGCGTTCGATGTTCAGAAAGCGCGTCATCCCGATGAGCGGGCCGTCCGGCGCCCGCTGCACCGAGAACGGGAGCGTCTCCCGTCGCGCCGCCTGCTCGAGAAGTTCCGTGACGAGTCGACGCATCTCCTCCTCCGTCCGGCCCGGGCCGCTCATGAGGTGCGTCCAGATCTCGTCGTGCGCCCCGGCGCGGGCGAGAGCCGGAACATCCGCAGCCGACAATGGCCGCAGGATGACGAACCGTCCGGTCAGCGTCACGGGGCAGGTGAACGCCTCGGACGCCGGTCGCGGGTCGACGGACGATCGCGGGGGAGTTTCGGCTCGGTGCGGAAGATCCACGGACGGGGGCGACCGCGCGCCTTTCACCGGAAAACTCCTGCAGGCGTTATATAAGCTGCTTCGCTCGCAATTTCTGGAGTCGGCGAGCGGTAGGAAGGACGATGGAAGCGGGTATCTTGACGTTCCTGGTCTTCGCCCTGATCGCCGCCGTGTTCGGCGGCGTTTCGTTGGTCGCGAACCGGTGGCTCGCGGCGCCTCGACGCCGCAGCTACCTCCAAGGGACGACCTACGAGTGCGGAGAGGAGGCCGAGGGGGAGGCCCAGATCGACTTTCCCACCCAGCACTACACGTTCGCCATCGTGTTCGTCGCCGTCGACGTCATCGGCTTTTTCCTAGCGCTCTGGGCGCTGACCTTCCGGGGGTATGGCGGAGCGAACTCGGCCGCGCTCCCGATCGTGGTGGCGACCGTCTTCACGGCGGTCGCGGTCACCGGCATCTACTACGCGTTGAGCGGCGAGAAGCGGTGGGTGGTATGAGCGCGTCGACTCCGCCTTCGCCCACGGCTGCCCCGGCGGCCGGCGCGACCGCCTCCGAGATCGAGCTACCGGTGATCCAGGCACCGGCCGTCCCGTTCGTCGAGATCGAAGCGCTGCGATCGAGGGAGTTCATCCCCGCGGCGAAGGAGGCGCTCACGTCGATGATCCAGGAGCAGGGGCAGGCCAAGCTGATCCGGCCCGTCTTCAACTGGGCGGGACGGAACTCGTTGTTCCCGCTGCACTGGGGGCTTGCGTGCTGCGCCATCGAGTTCGCCGCGGCGTTCGGCGCTCGATGGGATGCCGAACGGTTCGGGGTCGTGCCCCGCTCGTCGCCTCGGCAGTGCGACCTATTGATCGTGAACGGGACCGTGACCTGGAAGGTCGCGCACAAGCTGATCACGCTCTACGAACAGATGCCCGAACCGAAGTGGGTGATCGCGATGGGCAACTGCGCCACGGGGGGCGGACCGTTCCGAACGGCGTACTCGGTGGTCCCCGGCGTCGACAAACTCGTTCCGGTCGACGTCTACATCGCCGGATGCCCCCCGCGGCCCGAGGCGATGCTCGACGGCATCCTCCGACTGGAAGACCTGATCCGAACTCGGAAGGAGTAGGCCAATAGGCCGGGGGCATCGCGGGGTGGGCCGATGGAACCGGGCGAGTGGGAGCGAACCCTCCGTGCGTCGCTCGGCGAGGCGGTCGTGGCCGTCGAGCCGTTCGCGGGAACGCGAGGGCGGGTGAGATTCCGCGCGGGACGGGCGCTGGATGTCTTCCGAACGGTTCACGGTGCGGGATTCACGCATCTGTCGATGGTCGGGGCGATCGACTGGGTCGACCACCGGGAGGTCTTCTACGTCGTCTGGTCGGACGCGGCGAAGGAGTACGCGATCCTGTCGACCGACGTGCCCGCCGACCAACCTCGAGTCGCGTCGGCGACCTCCGTCTGGCCGTCCGCCAATTGGCACGAGCGGGAGGCGTGGGAGATGGTGGACATCCAGTTCGAGGGGCATCCGGACCTGCGGCATCTGCTGATGCCGGACGGCTATGCCTTCCATCCGCTGCTGCGATCGTTCAAGCTCCACGAGCCCGAGGAGCTCGAGGTGAAGGTGCGCCATGTCTGAGATGTGGATCAACATGGGGCCGCAGCACCCGATGACCCACGGTCTGTGGAACTTGCGGGTGAAGATCGACGGCGAGCTGATCGTCGACGCGGACCCCGAGATGGGCTACCTGCATCGCGGGATCGAGAAGATCAGCGAGGACCGGCACTACAACGAAGTCGTGACGCTGATGGACCGGTGCTGCTACGTCGCGGGGATGTCGTGGGAGCACCTCTACATCCTGGCGTCGGAGCAGGCCCTATCGATCGCGCCGCCCGAACGAGCGGAGTACATCCGCACGATGGCGGACGAGTTTCAGCGGCTCGGCTCCCACCTGATGTGGTACGCGGCGTTCGTCCAAGACCTCGGTCTGATGAGCCCGTTCTTGTACGGCATGCGCGACCGCGACCTGATCCTCGACCTGTTCCAGAGCTTCACCGGGGCTCGCATGACCTACGAGTACATGCGGGTCGGGGGCGTGCGCAACGACCTTCCGCCCGGCTTTACGGACCGCGCGCGGAAGGTGATGGACTGGCTCGTCGACCGGTTCCGCGAGTACGACGCCCTCTGCCTCGGGTCCGACATCTTCCGCAAGCGGTGCGACGGCCTCGGCGTCCTCTCCCAGGCCCAGTGTGTCGAGCTCGGCGTGACCGGGCCGATGCTCCGGTCGGCCGGTTCCTCCCGGGACTTGCGGAAGGACCGGCCGTACTCGGCGTACGATCGCCTCGAGTTCGACGTCGCGCGGGCCGACGCGGGGGATGTGACCGCCCGCTACTTGGTCCGCATGGAGGAGATGCGGCAATCGGTCCGCATCGTCCGCCAGATCCTCGACTGGCTGGATACGCACCCGGGCCCGGTGATGGCCGAACGCGTCCCGCGGTGGCTCGGCGCGCCGTACGCGCCGATCGGCCGGGAAGACTACCTATTGAAGCGCCGCTACCCGAAAGGCGTCGGGTTTTCGGCAATCGAGGAACCGCACGGCGAAGCGCAGGCGTACGTCGTGAACGAGGGGGGCGAGCATCCGTACCGAGTGAAGTTCCGCTCCCCGGTCTTCGCGAACCTGAGCGCGGCGAAGCACTATCTCGTTGGCTACCACGTCGCCGACATCCCGCCGATCATGGGGAGCGTCGACATCTGTGTCGGGGAGTGCGATCGGTAGTCGGAGGGGCCGATGACGGTAACACTCTATTCGGTGGCGCAGTCGATCGCGCAGGCGATCTTGGGCGCGATCGCTTCGGTGCTCCCGCCGGCCGGCCGGGGCGTCGCGAGCGCACCGGTCGTGACGGGGCTCGCCGTGCTCCTGTTCGCCGCCATCCTGCTCGTGGCGAGCATGCTCAACACGATCGTGCTCATCTGGTTCGAGCGCAAGCTCCTCGGCCGGTTCATGGACCGCCGCGGCGCGATGCACGTGGGGTTTGCGGGCATCCTCCAGAACTTCGCGGACGGGCTCAAGCTCGCCCGCAAGGATACTGTCCGGCCTCGGGAGGCGGATACGCTCGGCTTCTGGACCGGCCCGACGGCCTACCTCGTCACCTCGCTCATCTTGTTCGGCATCCTGCCGGTTTCCTCGGGGTGGAACTCGGGCGTCCTCCCGCTCAGCTTGCTGCTCGCGCTCGCGATCTTCTCGTTCGCCCCCCTGTTCATCTTCGTGAGCGCCTGGTCGAGCAACAACAAGTACTCCCTCATGGGGGGGATGCGCTCCGCCGCCCAGATGATCGCCTACGAGGTCCCTCTCCTCCTTTCGGTGGTGGCGGTCGTCCTCGTGTCGGGCAGCTTCGATCTCACGACGATCGTCGAGCAGCAGCAGAACTACTGGTACGGCGGCCCGCTCCTCCTCGCGCTGATCGTCTTCGTGGCCGCGATGCTCGCCGAGATGGAGCGCATCCCGTTCGACCTTCCCGAAGCGGAGGCGGAGCTCGTCGAAGGATGGAACACCGAGTACGGAGGAATGCTGTTCGCCTTCTTCATGCTCAGCGACTACGTCCGGGCCCTCGTGGGCAGCTACCTCGTGGTCTTGCTGTTCCTCGGGGGATGGACGATGCCGACGTGGGTCCCGTCCACGCTGACCTCCTTCCCCCTCGCGGGCATCGTCTGGTTCATGATCAAGACGTACATCGTCTTCGGCGTCTTCGTATGGGTGCGCGCCGCGCTGCCCCGGGTCCGCACCGACCAGCTCCTGCGCGTCGGGTGGAACCGCATGATCCCGCTCGCCCTGTTGTCTGTCGTCCTGGCGGCGGGGGTCGTCTACGCCAAGTGCTTGCCGGTCTTCGGCTGCGTGCCGGGGCTCGGGGGATGAACGAGAGGAGGGGAGGCAAAGATCGATGAGCGCGGCCGCACCGAAGGAAAAGCCGTCGACCAATCCGATCCTCTGGGTCGCGCGCCCGATGGCGACGGCGGCTCGGCAGTTCGCGAAGAGCCTGATCCGCCCGTCGACGATCGTCTATCCGTTCGAGCGACTCGAGGACCCGAAGTTCCGGGAGGAGGTCGCAGTCGCCGCCGGTAAGCCCCTCGGCGTCGGGGCCGTCTGGGACAACTACCGGGGCGTCCACGCCCTGAACATCGCGACCTGCATCTCGTGCAACCTCTGCGCGTTCTCCTGCCCGGACGTCTGCATCCAGATGGTCGCCGTGCCCGACGCGCAGACGAAGCGGCTGAAGAAGTGCCCGGAGATCGACTACGGGAAGTGCAGTTACTGCGGGTTCTGCAGCGATGCCTGCCCGGAGGGCTGCCTCACGATGACGACCCGCTACGAGCTCTCGGCGACGAAGCGGGCCGACATGATCTACTCGCCCGAGAAGCTCTACGAGGTGTTCCAGCGGAAGCTGCCGATGAACCCGATCCGCCTGGAACGCCCGAAGAACGAGGACGCCATCTTGCTGGACGCCCCGCTGTGCATCGGATGCAACGCGTGCGCCCGCGACTGCCCGACACAGTGCATCACGATGCTCGACATCCCGAAGCCCACGCCGAAGCCGGGCGAGAAGCTCCCCCGTCGGATCTGGAAGGAGCCGGTCGTGAACGACTCCGACTGCGTGCGCTGCGGGACGTGCATCAGCGTCTGCCCGAAGGAATGCTTGTTCTGGGGGACTCACACGTGAGTCCGGAGGAACTGGCGTTCCTCGCCCTCGCGGCGATCGCCTTCATCACGGGCCTGTCGGCGCTCCTCGTCCGGGAGCTCGTCCACACGATCCTGTGGATCGGCATCTTCTTCGTCGACCTCTCCGCGATCTACTTCTTGCTCTCCGCTCCGTTCCTCGGCGTGCTGCAGCTCGGCGTCTATGCGGGCGCCGTCACGATCCTATTGCTCTTCGGCATCATGGTCACGCGCAAGCGGATCTTCTCGCGGGAGGCGGCGACCGGGATCGGAGCCGTCCCGACCCTCTTGTCGGTCGTCGCCTTTGTCTTTCTGCTGATCGCCGTCACCTCGCTGTCGTCGACGACCCCGACGTTCACGACGTACGACGTGAGCGCCCTGTCGACGTACCTGTTCGGGGCGGGGGGACCGTGGGTGCTGTTGCTGTCGCTCGTGATGCTCGCGGCGCTCGCCGGGGCGATCTACCTGGTCCGGGAGGGGCGGGAATGAGCGGCCTCACCATTCCCGAGTTTCTCGCGCTCGCGTCGGCCCTGCTCGCCCTCTCGATCTTCGGCGTCTTGACCCGTCGGAACTTCATCCTGCTGCTCATCGCGATCGAGATCGGGATGAACGCGGCCATCCTGAACTTCATCTACTTCGCGGCGTTTCCTCTCTGCGCCGGTCACTCCGCGTTGAGCGGCCAGGCGATCGCGGTCGTCACCATCGGGTTCGCGGCGACGGAAGTCGCCGTCGGGCTGGCCATCGTTCTCGCGTTGAACCGCCTCAAGGGCACGACGAACGTCGCCGAATCCACGGAGCTCAAGCTGTAGGGGGGAGGCGGCACGGGGCTCGACGCGCTGTTCGGGTGGGCGTTCTTGGTCCCGCTCGCGCCCGCCCTCGCGTTCGTGAGCATCTCGTTCGTCGGTCGCCGCTGGCCGAAGGGGGAGTGGGGCGGCTGGATCGCCGTCGTCGCGGCCGGCTTCTCGATGGTCGTCTCCGTCCTGATCGCGCTCGGAGAGATGGGGGCGCCCGGCACCTACACCGACGTCTCGTACACCTGGTTCAACCTTCCGGGTAGCCCGGGCGCGTTCCCGAACGGCTTCCGGCTCGTCATCGGCACGCTCGTCGACCCGATCAGCGCGCTCATGCTGCTTGTCGTGACCGTCGTCGGCTTTCTCGTGATGCTCTACTCGATCGGGTACATGCACCACGACCGGGGCTTGCCCCGGTACTACGCCGAGCTGTCGCTGTTCCTGACCGCGATGATCGGCCTCGTGCTCTCGGACAACCTGCTCGAGTTCTTCCTGTTCTGGGAGCTGGTCGGGGTCTGCTCGTACTTCTTGATCGGGTTCTACTACGAGAAGCCGAGCGCGGCGAGCGCCGCGAAGGAGGCGTTCATCGTCACCCGGGTGGGGGACGTGCTGTTCCTCGCCGGGATCTTCGTGTACTTCGCCACCTACGCGACGAGCGGGCCGGCGGGAGGGTGGGCCGCGAACGGCTTCCTCTTCGCGTACGGCAACGCCCCGTTCCTCGCGGGGGTCCTGGGGGGGAACAGCTTCCTCCTCACGGTCGCGGGGCTCTTCATCGTCGCGGGGGCGGCCGGCAAGAGCGCCCAGTTCCCGCTCCACGTCTGGCTTCCCGATGCCATGGAAGGTCCGACGACGGTTTCCGCGCTGATTCACGCCGCGACGATGGTCGCGGCCGGCGTCTACCTGCTCGCCGTCACGAGCTTGTTCCTCGGGTTCACGTCGCTCGACCTCTTGGTCATCGTCGCGATCGGCGGCTTCACGACGTTCTTCGCGGCCACGATGGCGGTGGTGAACCCCGACATCAAGCGCGTGATTGCTTACTCGACGATCAGCCAGCTCGGCTACATGGTGCTCGCCATCGGCGTCGGCGGAGCGATGCTGGGGCTCTTCCACCTGTTCACCCACGCGTTCTTCAAGGCGCTCTTGTTCCTCGCGGCGGGGTCGGTGATCCACGCCATCGGAACGCAGGACCTGTTCAAGATGGGGGGGCTCCGCAAGACGATGCGCCTCACCTCGGCGGCGTTCTTGGTCGGTGGGTTGGCCCTCGCCGGCATTCCGCCGTTCGGTGGCTTCTGGAGCAAGGACGATATCCTGTCGGCCGCGGTTCAAGCGGCCGAAGCGCACGCGGCGTACTGGCCGTTCGTGGTTCTCGCGTTCGCCGCGGTCTATCTGACGGCGTACTACATCTTCCGCGTCTGGTTCCTTACGTTCAGCGGCGACGCCGTCCGCGATCCCTCGCTCCCGGCGGCCCACGAAGGCGGCTGGGTCATGCAGGTCCCGCTGATCGCGCTGAGCGTCTTCGCTGTCGTGGCCGGCCTCTTCGTATTTGTCCCGTCGTTCCAGACGCTGCTCCAACCGTTCGGCGTGGCGGTCGCCGGCATCCCCCCGACGTACACCTCGACCGACCTCGCCCTCTCCGCGATCAGCGTCGTCCTCGCGGGCGCCGGGATCGCGACGGCGTACGCGCTGTGGGGCGGCGGCCGCGTCTACGAGCTGGCACCGCGCTCGGCGGCTCGGCCGATCCGCCAGCTGTTGCTCGAGCGCTATTACTTCAAGGCCGCCTACGACGCGATCGGCCGTCGGGGCATCTACACGCTCGCCCGCGTCGCGGACTTCGTCGACCGGTACGTCATTGACGGCACCGTGCACGGTCTCGAGCGGGCGATGGGGGCCGTGTCGGACCGGCTGCGTCGCGCGCAGACCGGGGTCGTGAGCGACTACGCGGCGTACGTCGTCGCCGGCCTGCTGTTCGTCTTTGTCGTCCTCTTGCTCGTCGGCCCGTACGTCGTGAACGCCTGGGGAGGCGGATAGTCCGATGGGGATCCCGATCCTGTCGATCACGCTGGCGAGCCTCGCCGTCGGAGCGGCCGCCTCGTTTGTGGCCGGGTCCCGCGCCCGCTGGGTGGCGCTCGCCACGGCGCTCGTCTTCGTCGCGGAGACGGCCGCGATGTTTCTCGGGGCGTGGGGTCCCGCCCTCGCCCCCGGCCAAGTGCCCGTCGGCGACGCCGAAACGTACCGCTGGATCAGCCTGCCGTGGCTCCAGGTCAACTACGCGCTCGGCGTGGACGGGATCTCGCTCGTCCTGATCCTGCTCACGGCGTTCCTCGGACTCGCGACAATCGTCTACTCCTGGAACGAGTCGCACCGCCCCGGTCCGTGGTTCGGCTTGATCTTGTTGACGCTGCTCGGATCGGTCGGCGTCTTCTCAGCGTTGGACGTCCTGCTGTTCTTCCTGTTCTGGGAGGCCGTCCTCGTCCCGATGTTCTTCATCATCGGCTATTGGGGCGGCCCCCGCCGGCGCTACGCGGCGCTGAAGTTCTTCATCTACACCCACGTCGCGAGCGTCGTCATGCTCGTCGGCCTCCTCGTCCTCGTCTTCTACTCCGGTTCCACGTCGCTCGATTACAGCGCGCTCGTCGCCCGGGCGCCGGCCCTGCCGATCGTCACGCAATCGGTGGTCTTCCTGGCCCTCTTGTTCGGCTTCGGCGTCAAGTTCCCGGTCGTGCCGTTCCACACGTGGTTGCCCGACGCGCACGTCGAAGCGCCGACCGGCGGCTCGGTGCTGCTCGCCGGGCTACTGCTCAAGCTCGGGGGGTACGGACTGATCCGCTGGGGGATCCTCCTCGTGCCCGGCGGGTTTTTGCACCTCGATCCGATCGTCTACGTCCTCGCGTTCCTCTCGATCGCGTGGGGTTCCGTCGTCGCGCTCGCCCAACGGGACATGAAGCGCCTCGTGGCGTACTCCTCGATCAACCACATGGGCATTGTCCTCTTGGCGATCGCGGTCCACTCCTCGCTCGGCTTGCTCGCGGCCGTGCTGCTGATGTTCGCGCACGGCGTCGTGAGCGGCCTATTGTTCATGGTCTCGGGAAGCGTGCACCACACGTTCGGGACCCGGGACCTGGCGAGCCTGGGCGGGATCACGCCCGGCACCCCGTTCCTGGCGACGATGATCATGATCGGCTCGCTCGCGTCGCTCGGCCTTCCGGCCCTCGTGAGCTTCCCAGCCGAGTTCGGGGCGCTCTTGGCCACGTACGTCGCGGTGAGCTACTGGGTGCTGATCCCGCTGCTGATCCTCGTCGTCACCGCGGCGTTCTACCTGTGGATGATGCAGCGGCTACTGTTCGGACCTCCGCGCGGGCTCCCGGCGGAAGGCGCGCACGACCTCCCGTTCTTCGAGCGGGCCGGCATGGCGGTCCTCGTCGTGCCGATCGTCCTGTTCGGGATCCTGCCGGGTCTCCTCGTCACGGTGATCGCGAACTCGCCGATCCGGGGCTACCCGTAGGAGGCGGAACGCATGGTCGATTTCGTCGCCCTTCTCTCCACGTTCCTGCCCGAGGTCGTGATCGCCGCCGCCGCCTTGCTCGTCTTCCTCCTGGACGTCCTCGGCGTCCGTCGGACCGAAGTGACGGCCGGCGTGAGCGCCGCGGCAAGCCTCCTCGCGCTCCTCTTCGTCGTCGCGGACCTCGGGATCGCCCCGTTCTCGGCCGTCGCCACGCTTCCGTCCGGACTCCTCGATAGCAGCCCGGCGAGCGCGTCGACGTCGCTGTACGCGTTCACCTCGCTCGGGCTCGTCTTCCAGATGATCTTCCTTTCGGCGACGTTCCTCGTCTCGCTCGCCTCCGCGAGCCGGCCGAGCGCCGAGCCCGGCGCCCCGACGTTCTTCGGCCTGCTCCTCCTCGCGAGCGTCGGCATGCTGTTCGTCGCCGTGGCGGCGGACCTCATCTTCCTGCTGCTCGCCATCGAGATCACGAGCGTCTCGACGTACCTCCTCGTCGCCTACCGCCGCCGGGATCGCCGGACCATCGAGGCGGCGATGAAGTTCTACATCATCGGCGCGCTCTCGACGGTGCTGTCGTTCTTCGGCGCCTCGCTGCTCTTCGGGGCCTTCGGCACCACGAACCTCTACGCAATCGCGCTCGCCCCGGCGACGCCGTCGGCCGCGCTCGTGCTCGTCGGCTACGCCTTCCTGCTCGCGGGCTTGGCGTTCAAGGTGACCGTCGTCCCGTTCCACGCCTGGGCCGTGGACGTGTACGACGGCGCCCCCGATGACGTCTCGGCGTTCCTCGCGGGCGGCACCAAGAAGATCGGACTCTTCGCTTTCTTCCTCGTCTTCCTCGGGCCGGTCCTCCTCGCTCGGTGGGCGACGAGCTTCTCGCCGTTCGGCCTCGGGCCGTTCAACGCCCACCCGGTCTTCCAGCTCGTGCTCGGAGCGCTCGCGGTCCTCACGATGACGTTCGGGAACCTACTCGCCCTCTGGCAGAAGGAGATCAAGCGGATGCTCGCCTACTCCTCGATCAGCCAGGCCGGCTACATGCTGATCGGCATCGCGATCGGCACGTCGCCCGCGATCGCCGGCGCCACCCTCCAGATCTTCGCCCATGTCCTGATGAAGACCGGGGCGTTCCTCGTGGTGGGCGCCGTCGCGGCGCTCGGCATCGGACCGCTGGTCGACGACTGGCGGGGGCTCGGCCAAGAACGACCGTACCTGGGCGTGGCGTTCGCCCTCATGCTGCTCGGCCTGGCGGGGATCCCCCTCACGGTCGGCTTTGTTTCGAAGTTCGTGCTGTTCAGCGCAGCGATCCAGGCGGAAGGGTACTTCGTGTGGCTCGCGGTCGCCGGGGTGCTCAATAGCGCGGCGTCGGTCTTCTACTACGCGCGCGTGCTCAAAGCGATGTTCTTCGAGCGCTCCGACCGACCCGCGGCGCCGTCGAACGCCGGCAGGCTCGGCGCGAACGGGCTCGGCTACGGGCGAGCGGCCGCGATCGCGATCATCGCGGTCGTGGTGGTGCTCCTCGGGATCTATCCCGGACCGCTTCTCAGCGTGATGCAGAGCGCCGCGCAACACTTTGTACTCCTCGGTCCGTAGGCCGGGAGGAGCGGGCCGAGGCGATGGAGCGGTTCGACGTCGTGGTGATCGGAGCGGGGCCGGCCGGGAGCTCCGCCGCGCGAGCCGCCGCCCGGGGCGGGGCTCGCACGCTGCTCCTCGATCGACGGCGGGAGATCGGCCATCCGGTCCAATGCGGGGAGTTTCTTCCGACCGCGGAGGAGCTGGCCGACCTGTTCGACGACCGCGAGCTCATCGGACGGGCCTACGCCATCCCGACGAACTCGATCCTTCGCGCGACCCAGCGGATGGTCGTCTATTCGCCGTTCGGCCGACGCTACTCGCTGCCGCTTCGCGGGTACACGGTCTCCCGCCGAGCGTATGACAAAGCCCTCGCGCTGCTGGCGGAAGGGGAGGGGGCGGAGCTCCGCCACCCGGCCGCGGCGACGCGGGTCCGCGACGATCTCGTCGAGCTCGCGGACGGCTCGACGATCTCGGGCCGGGTCGTCATCGGCGCGGACGGGCCGATCTCGACCGTCGGGCGGTCCGTCGGATTCGCTCCCGAGCGGGAGATGTACCGAATGATCACCGCGACGGTGCCGGGAGCGTCCGGCGAGGAGATCGACTTGTTCTTCGGCCAAGGAGCGCCCGGCGGGTACGCGTGGGCGTTCCCGCGGGCCGACGACACGAACGTCGGCCTCGGGGTCCGTTCCGTTCCCCGAGGGGCGAGCTTGGACAGCCTCCTCGACCGGTTCGTGCAACGGTTCGGGCTCGGTGCGGCCGTGGAGCGGACCCGTTGGTGGGTGCCGCTCGGCCCGCCTCCCGCTTCCCTCGTGGTCGGCCGGGCGCTCTTTTGCGGCGACGCGGCGAACCTCGTGATGGCGACGAACGGGGGAGGGATTCCCACCGCCGTTCTGAGCGGTTGGCTGGCCGGTGAAGCCGCCGCGGCCCACGTACGGGAGGGAGAACCCCTGAGCGCCTACGACGAGCGCTGGAAGCGCGCCCTCGAGCTCCCGCTCGCCCGGGCGTACGCGGTGAAGCGGCGAGGCGACCGGTGGGCGGCCCGAGACCCGCTGCTCGCCCTGGCGATGCGCTATATCGGCTCGGAGGGTCTCGATCGCATGATGCGGCTGCGCTGGCCGACCCGCCATTGGGGGAGCGCCCCGTGACGAGTCCGGCCCCCGCGGCCGCCGAACTGGGGCTCGAAGCGATCGTCCACGAGGCCTTGGGCACCCCCGCCGCCCCCGAAGTGGCGCCGCTCCTTCCGATCCTGGTCCGTGACCTCACCGAGATCGATTGGCGGCTCGATGAAGCCCTCGGCGCCCAGTACACCCGACTCTCGGAAGCGGCCCGCTACGCCTGCTCGACCGGAGGGAAGCGGATCCGGCCGCTATTGATGGCGGTCGTCCACCGCGCGCTCGGCGCCGAGGAGGTCCGGCCGATCCGCTCGCTCGCGGCGGCTTCTCAGTTGATCCACACGGCGACGCTCGTCCACGATGACGTGATCGACCACGCCGACCTGCGCCGGGGGCGACCCTCGATGCCTCGGGCGTACGGGACCCCGCTCGCGATCGTGACGGGCGACTACCTGTTCGTCCGGGCGTTCGAGCTCGCCGCGGAGTACCCCCGCTCGATCATCCTAAGGAGCGCGGCCGCGTGTGCCGACCTGGTCGAAGGGGAGGTGCTCCAGGAAGCGGGACGGTTCGACCTCTCGATGACCCGGGAGCAGTACTACCGCATCATCGATCGCAAGACGGCGGCCCTGATCAGCGCGGCGCTCGCGAGCGTCGCCGAGGCCCGGGGCGCCTCGGACGAAGTCGTCCGCGCCGCCGCGGCGTACGGGCGAGCGCTCGGACTGGCGTTCCAGCTGCGGGACGACCTGCTCGACGTCTTCGGCGACCCGGACCTCATCGGAAAGCCGCTCTATACCGACCTGCGCGAAGGGACCCCAACCCTCGTCTCGATCGAGGCGTTCCGCGCCCTGCCGTCCCGCGCGCAGGCCGAGTTCGAGCGGTTGTTCTCGCTTCGGCGCAAGAAGACCAAGCACCTGATCCGCCTCTCCGAGCTGATCCGGTCGACCGACGTCGCCGCCGAACTCACGAACGAGGCCCGCCAATGGGCCGAGAACGCTGTGCGCTCGCTCGATCCGTTCCCCGCCGGGCCGTACCGGGAGCTGCTCGTCTGGCTCGCCCGGGGCGCCGTCGACCGGCGATTCTGAGGCGCCGGCGTTTGGGGAGCCCACTATCGCCGACGAGGTGCCGGGGTCGGCCGATCGGGCCGGGCTCGCGACTGCAACGAAAGCTACATAGCCGATGAGCCGCCCCGTTGTCGTTCCCGAGGGGCGAGATGCCGAGCACGCAGGTGGAATCCGCCGTGGTCGAACGCTCGCCGGTCACGTTCGACCACCTTCCCGAGCTCGAGCTGCCGCCGGGGTACGTCCCGCACCGGCCGCTGGGCGTGGCCGTGGCGGCCGTTCTCTTCGGTCTCGGAGGCGGCGTCTTGATCGTCGCGGCCGTGCTCGCCATGCTGGTCGACGTCGGGGGCCCCCTGATCCCCCCGTCGTACTGGATCTTCGGGTCGACGACGCTGTCCGTCAACGTCGTCCTGTTGGGAGTCGGGGTGGCGCTTCTGGTCGTCGCGGACGGGCTGTGGCGACAAGAGGAATGGTCGCTCTACACGACCACGCTCCTCGCACTCGGGACGGCGATCTACTTCGTGTTCTCCGGCTCGGTCACGATCTTCGTGGCGCTCCTCATCGTGCTGTCGGTCTACCTGCTCGCCGTGCGCCGCTACTTCGTCTAGCCGTCGCCCATCGAGCGTCGTGTTTATCTAAACGAGCGGTCCGTCGGCTCGTTGTGCCTCCGTTGACGATCGCGCAGGAGCTCGCGGCCAAGCAACGCGAGATCAGTGTCGCGGAGTTCTTCGAACGGAACCGTCAGATCCTCGGCTTCGACAACCCGTCCCGGGCGCTCCTCACCACCGTCAAGGAGGCGGTCGACAACAGCCTCGATGCCGCCGAGGAGGCGCGGATCCTGCCCGAGATCCGGGTCGAGATCGCGAAGGACGACAACGACCGGCTCCGGGTCACCGTCGACGACAACGGCCCCGGGATCCTCCGGCGCGAGATCCCGAACGTCTTCGCCCGGTTGTTGTACGGCTCTCGGTTCCACGCCCACCGACAAGCGCGAGGCCAGCAAGGGATCGGCATCTCGGCCGCCGTGCTGTATGCGGCGCTCACGACGGCTCGCCCGGCGACCATCACGAGCAAGGTCGCGGAAGAAGAGGGGGCCCACCGGCTCGACCTATTGATCGACGTGCACAAGAACGCCCCGACGGTCGTCCGCGAGGAGGTCCTGCTGTGGGACCGCCCGCACGGCACGCGGGTCGAGCTGACCCTCAAGGCGCGCTACGTGCGGGGTCGGCAGTCGCCCCTCGAGTACTTGCGGGGGACGGCGATCGTCAACCCGCACGCCCGCATCGTCTTTGTGGAGCCGGACGGGACCCGGATCACCTTCGAGCGGGCGACCGAGGAACTCCCCCCGGTGCCGAAGGAGACGCTCCCGCACCCGTACGGGCTCGAGCTCGGGGAGTTCGCGGGTCTATTGTCCCAATCCCGACGCCCGAGCGTCCTCGAGATGCTGACCCGCGACCTCGCCTGCGTGAGCGTTCGGGCCGCCCGGGCCGCCCTCGAGGCGAGCGGAACGCCCCCGACGACGCCCCCGAAGGCGATCGCCGGGCCGGCCGTCGAACGGCTGCTCGCGGCCCTGCAGGCCGACAGCCTCCCGTCGCCGTCCGCCGACTGCCTCTCGCCGATCGGCCCGGTCCTGATCAAGCGGGGGTTGCGGAACGTGCTCGGAGAGATCCGGCCCGAGTTCTTCGCCCCGCCGGTCAGCCGGCCGCCGCGCGTGCGGGCGGGATTTCCGTTCGTGGTCGAGGTCGGGCTGGTCTACGGCGGGGGGTTGCCGGTCGACCAACCGATCCAGCTGTTGCGGTTCGCGAACCGCGTGCCGCTGCTCTTCCAGCAGGGCGCGTGCGCGATCACGAACGCGGTCGCCCAGATCGACTGGCGGCGCTACGGTCTCGACCAGAAGGGGGGTAGCGGCCTACCCGTCGGGCCGGCGCTCCTACTCGTCCACATCGCCTCCACGAAGATCCCGTTCACGAGCGAAGCCAAAGAGGCGATCGCGGAGGACCCCGAGATCGACCGGGAAGTGACGCTCGCGCTCCAGGCCGCGGCGCGCCACCTCAAGACCCACCTCTCGCGCAAATCGCGGCGCGCGTTCGCGAGCGAGAAGTTCGAGATCATCCAGCGGATCCTGCCGCAGCTCGCGGAGAAGACGAGCCGACTCGTCGGAAAGCCGGTTCCGGACCTCACCCCCGTGATCACGCGCATCATGGACGTGGTCACGGTCGAGCTCACGGGCCCGTCCGACGCCGCGCCGGGCCAGGGCCGCATCGAGGTCACGAACTACACGCCCCGCGCTCGTCCGCTCGAGCTGTTCCTCGAGCTTCCGCCGGCGACATTCCCGCAGCTCACGTTCTCCCCCGCCCCTACCGGCACCGATCCCGATCTCGGTCGCGCGTGGTGGACGCTCGACCGCCTCCCGCCAAACGGCCGGACGGCGATCGCGATCGCCGCGGCCAAACCCGCCGAGATCGACCCGGGCGAATTCGACCTCTACGTGGCGGGGGTCGACGAATCCCACCTGTTGGGCGCGGACCCGCTTCCGGGCGACTGGGATGTCCGCCTGCCCCGCGCGATCGTGGAGGCGGCGGAGGCGGCCGCCGAGCCACCGAAGACCGACGCCGGCGAGGAGGAGGTGGATTACGATGCCGCGGAAGCGTCCGCTCGCGTCGCCGACGACGACTGACGAGCCCGAATCCCGCCCCGAGGCGCTCGCCCCGACCTGGGCCCTCGCCGAGTCGATCTACGCGCAGCTCGAGCGGGGCGAGATCCCGCGCATGCGGCTTCCGCTGCGCACCAAGCAGAACATCACCTTCCAGATGCGCGACGGCGTCTGGAAGCTGGGCCGGGCGCAGGGCACGCGCAGCGCCCGGAAGCTCGACGGCGCGCTCATGCTGCTCCGAACGTTCTACTTGGTCGACTTCATCAACGAGATGGCCCGCGAGAAGAAGACGTCGACCCTGCGGGAGCTGTACTACATCAGCGAGGGCTGGAAGGACGCGAAGTTCCACAGCGAGGACGAGTCGAACCTCCTCGTGGAGGACCTCGAGGTGCTGTGTGAGCGGCTGCGGGAGGATTTCCGGCTCCACCCGGAGGAGAACGGCGCGAGCGTCCTCGGCGACCTGACGATCCGGGAGCGCAACCGCAAGGGACAGGTCAAGACGATCAATTGCCGGGACGACGTCGGGGACGGCGGCTACGCGCTTCCGTTCAACGTGGAGAAGGAGAAGATCGAGCTGGTCGGAACGAACGCCCGGTTCGTCATCGCGATCGAGTG
>JAKAWP010000073.1 GCA_021816955.1 Thermoplasmata archaeon | reverse complement strand
CCGGTGACGACCCCGTCGCCCGGGATCCGGCGCTCGGCCATGCCGAACGTGCTCGCCCGGTGCGACACGAACAGGTCGATCTCCTGGAACGTCCCGGGGTCGAACAGCGCCTCGAGACGCTCGCGAGCGAGCAGGCGACCCGACTCCCGGTGCCTCGCTTGGCGCTCCCGCCCGCCGGCTTCGAGCGCCGCTCGCTTGAGCGCTTCGAACCGGTCGTACGCCGTCATCATCGACCGTCCTCCTCGACCGTGATCTCCCCGGCGCGCACTTCCTCGGTCCGGCCGCGCGATTCCAGGACGAGCGCGCCGTCGGCGCTGATCGCTCGGAGAACGCCCGCGGGACGCCCATCGAGGCGGACCGGCCGGCCCCGGCCATACAGCCGTTCGGCGAGGTCGGCGAGGAGCGCCGCCGACCCGCCGCCGTCGAGCGTCCGCCACGCTTCGTCGACCGATTCGATCACGCTGCGCTCGACTCGCCCGAGTTCGGGGGCGCTTCCGACGAGCTCGGCGATCGACACCGCGCGACCCTGTAGCTCGGACGGAAAATCGTCCCGACGAGTCGACACGTTCACCCCGATGCCGACGACGTACCGCCGCCGGCCCGCCCCGTCGTCGAAGCCGTCGACCAAGATCCCGGCGAGCTTGCGCGGGGGCCACCCCCGGCGGACGACGAGCAGGTCGTTCGGCCATTTGATCTCGGTGGGAACCCCGTAGTCGCTCTCGAACCGACGCGAGAGCACGGTGCCGATCGCCACGGAGAGCAGCGCCTGGCCGTTCGCGGGCGGGTCGACTATGACCGAAGCGTACAGCCCGCCCGGCGGCGACGCCCACCGGCGGTCGAGGCGGCCCCGGCCGGCCGTCTGCGACCGCGCGATCACGACGGTGCCGCTCGGCTCGCCCCGACGCGCCCGCTCGAGGGCGACGTCTTGCGTTGAGGCGAGGGTGTCGTACCGGAGAATGGTCGCCACGGCTCCCTGCGCGTCGGGGAGCGGCGCGGCAGTTTAACGATTTGGACGGCCGGAGCCCGGCCGGCGGCAATCCCTTAGCCTTCGGGGGATACGCCGGGGAGGAGGGGCGGATGGCGACCGGGCTCTGGCACGAGGTCGAACGCGCCCGATCCGCCTGGGAGCGCGAGCTCCGGGCGCGATGGACCGGTCTGAAGGCGGCGATCGCCCGCGCGTACCTTCCCCAGACGTGGGTGATCGTCGCGGGCGACGAGGCCGTTTCGGTGACGGTCGCCCCCGACCTTTCCGTAACGGTTCGGCCCGGCCGCGCCTCGCGAGCCGATGGGACGCTCACGCTCTCCGCGAACGGGAGCCTCGTGGAGTGGGCGACACCGGATCGGATCGACGCGACCGCCGAATCCCGCATCGCCGTCCGGCCGATCACGGCGAAGGGCCGGATCGCCTGGATCGAGGCGCGCCGGTGGTTCGGCCGCCGACTCCCGACGGACTCGGAGGCGCCGGTCCGTTCGGACGGGCCGGGACTCAGCCGATCTCCCGAAGGCGCCGGACCATCTTCACGACCGCGCGCACGGCGTTCGCGGCGTTCTCGATCCGATCCTGGGCCTGAAGGCGGGTCTCGCCCGGCCCCGTGATCCCGAGCCCGAGCGGCTTCGAGTACTCGACCGCGAGATCGGTCAGCTTGCGGGCGGCCTGGTTCGCCACGAGCTCGTCGTGCTGCGTCTCCCCCTCGATCACCGCCCCGAGCGCCACGACCGCGTCGACATCGCGCCGCGCCATCAGCGCCTTCACGGCGATCGGCATGTCGAAAACGCCCGGAGTCCGCACGATCGGCCCGACGGTGGCGCCGAGGAACGTCGCCTCGTCCCGGGCCCGCTCCAGCATCGCCATCGTCACGTCGTAGTTGTACTCGCTCGCCACGAGGGCGATCCGGATACCGGCACCCTCCGATCCACTGCCTTGCATTGGGGTCACCCGTGAAGCCGTTCGGTCCAACCGCGGGCGGGAGGGCGGCATCAGATCACCCTCCGAACCGGGCCGACGTCGGGAAATCCTTGCCGGAGGCCCTCGCCCGCGCGCCGCGAAAGCTCGTGCGGCCGGAAGAGCAGGCGATACGCGTTCAACGCGTGCTCCTCGGCGCGCCGCCGGGCGAGCGCCTCGAGCGCCGCCGGCGTGTCGGCCTCGCCTTCGAAGACGAAGCACTCGACGATCGGCTTTCCCGTCACCTGCTGCGCCCACTGCAGCCCGAGGGAGGCCTCGTGCGCGCACGTCTGGTCGTACGCGGCCCGTCCGGGCATGCCGAGCGCGAGGCAGAGATCGGCGCCCTCCGAATCGAACAGCGCCCGGCACGCGGCCGGGAGGTCTTTGATCCCCGGCACCGTGCGGGTCACGAGGCGGAAGCCGGTGCCCGCCGCCTGGAGTGCCCGCCGCGCGTAGCGGGCCATGTCGACCCGCGCGAACGTGGTGTCGGCGAGACCGATGCGCTTCACGGAACCTCCTTCGAGCGGCGGGCTCGCTCGAGAATCCGTTCGACGATCTTGCGCGTCGCGATCTCGTCGTGCGGCATCGGCCCGATCCGCACGACGCGGACCGGAACGCCCCGGCGCTCGCACTCGCGCGCCACCTCCGCTTCGTTCCACAGCTGGTTGTAGCCGAGGGCGATCACATCCGGCCGCAGGTCGACCACCGTCTGGTAGATGTCGGTCGTCGAGCCGAGGACCGCCCGGTCGACCGGCTTCAGCGCCTCGACCATCGTCCGTCGGAGGTGCTCGGCGACGTACGGCTCCCCCTTCAACCGGCGCGCGGTCTGGTCGCGGGCGACCACGACGATCAGCTCGTCGCCGAGCTTACGGGCCTCTAGGAGAAAGTGCAGATGGCCCGGATGCAGGAGGTCGAAGACCCCCGTCGCCATCACGCGGACCATCGTTCCCACGCCTCACGAATCTCCGCTCCGTCCAGAAAGATCCAGCCGTGCACCGCCGCGTACCGTCGGGCCGCTTCGGGAGAACGCGCGCCGCCCGAATCGCCGAGCATCTCGCAGACGGTCATCGATTCGGAGAGCCCCGCCATCCGGGCGAGCGAGATGGAGAGTTCCGTATGGCCCTTTCGCTCGCGAAGGAGCCCCGGCGCCGCGTGGATCAACGGGACGTGGCCGGGGGAGACGAACGACGAGGCGAACCGGCGGATGAGCTGGTCGTCGGAGAGCGCGCGGGCGTCGCGCGCGATCTCGCCAAGCGCGCGAAGGGTCAGCGCCCGGTCGGCATCGGGCACGCCCGTATACGTCCGCCGGTGATTGACCGAGATCCCGAACGCGCTGCGCGCGTCGTAGCGAGGACGGTCCACGAGCGAACCCAAGATCGGATAGGCCGATCGGCCGACGTCGAGGAGGTCGGAGGCGAACGGGAGACCGAGCCGGCGGGTCAGCTCCGCCGACAGCGCGCAGCAGATCAGTCCGCCCGCGTCGCGGCGGGCGAGCCGGACGAGTTCGGGCGTCGCCATCTCGGAGTGGAAGACGAGGTCGGTCTCTCCCTCCCGTTCGGGGGCGTCGAATATCAAGACGGGCTCCCCTCGGGCCAGAGCCGATCCCGCGCGGCGAATCAGATCCTCCACCTTGACCGACAACAGCGCGGACACGGTACCGAGCAGCTGCCAGTGGCTAATAAGAGGTTGGTAGCTACTCTATAATGGGTTGAATGGGTTGATGGCTCGGTGCGTGGCGACAAAAGGCGACTCGAGCGCGAAGCGGATCCGACCATCATCTGCCGCCCGCAAGCGGGCAGCAGTAGGAGGTGATCCATCTGCAGGTTCCCCTACAGATACCTTGTTATGACTTAGTCCCCCTTGCTGAACCGAAGTTCGAGCGACCCGAAGGGGTCACCCTCACTCCGACCCAACTCGGATGACTTGACAGGCGGTGTGTGCAAAGAGCAGGGGCACATTCACCGCGGGATGTTGACCCGCGATTACTACGGAATCCATTTTCACGAGGGCGAGTTACAGCCCTCGATCCAGACTACGATGGGGTTTGAGGATTGCCTGCCCCTTTCGGGGTCGGATCCCATTGT
>JAKAWP010000072.1 GCA_021816955.1 Thermoplasmata archaeon | reverse complement strand
GGGGAAGAGGAAGGCCGTCTCCTCCGTACACCCCGTGTCCGAACCGCTCGTTGGGAGCGGGCCGCTCTCACGGGACTTGGGCCGAGGGCTCTTCCTTGGGGTCGCTTCGAAGGAGTCGAGCAACCATTGGGTTTCGGATGCGCTCTAAGGACTCGCGCAATGCTGCCCAAGCGGATTGGTGGATGGCTCGAGCCCCGCAGAGAGGAGAAGTCTACTGTCGGGAAATCGATCCACCGGAGCCAGCTCTTGATCGAACTGTCGCTCCTCTCCCACGACGGCTCAATTTCCCGGGGGCCGGCGGATCCGTCCACCCCATCGTCCCGTCGTTCGGAGACGACCTTCCGACACGACACCCCGCGCCCGATACCGCTTGGGACCGAGCAAGTCGCTTCGGCCCAACAAACCCGGCCGCCTTCGGCCGCGCTTCGATGCGGGCAGCAACGGAGCGCCGGTCTCCCGACCGGTTTCTCACAAACATTAAGACCATCGAGTCGTGTCGAGGACCGCTCGACCGTCCCGTTCCCGTGCCTACCCTGAACTCTGCAAAACGAACGCACTCGCCAACACTCGGACGGGCGGAGCCCGGCCTCACGGCCGGCCTTGCTGTCGCCATTCTGCTGTCGCTCCTCTTCTCCGCGATCGCGGTCCCCGCGGCGAGCCCGACTCCTTCGGCCGCGCCTTCCGTACCGACCGGCCCGCCTCCGCTCACCCTCGCCGCCATCGAAGGAAGCCCGCCCGCCCCGGTCCCCGCCGCCCATGACTGGCCGTCCACCGCCGCCGCCCGCGGCGCTTACACGGGCACCTTGAATGTGCTCGTCGAGTTCCACCTTGCGAACACCTCCGCGTTGGCCGCGTTCGATTCCGCCGTGTCGACCCCGTCGAATCCCCTATACGGCCAGTATCTCACCGAGGCGCAGTTCGCCAAGCGGTTCGGCGCCCCGGGCCCGACGTACGCGGCGGCCGTCACCTACTTCTCCTCGTTTGTCGGCGTGCACGTGACGACGTATCCCGACCACATCTCGCTCAAGGTGACGGGAAGGGCCTCGACCGTGGGGACGTTGTTCGGCGTATCGATCCAGCGGTTTGCGACCCCGACTGAATCGTTCTACGCGCCCGTGGGAGTACCCACTTTGCCGGCGGCCTTGGCCCGGACGGTTGCCGACATTGTCGGCTTGGACGATTACGCCTGGGCGACGCTGCCGAGCCCCGGGGAGGTGTCGGGGTCGTCGGTCGTTCGGGGCCCGGTGATGCCTCGAGCCGCGGCCGACGCCGCGAGCGGCCCACTTACGGTTCCCCAGCCTTCGCAATTCCCCGCTCCCGTCACGTTGAAGAACGGGGTTCAGAGGCTCTGGGGGTCCGACTTCCAGGTGACGTACGGCGCGCTCCCGCTGTTTAGTGCCGGCTATCCGACCTCGGCCACGATCGTCACGGTGTTGTGGGCCGGGAACACGGTCGCCAACTATAGCGGTTCGCCCACGGCGCCGTGGAACCCCGCCGACATCTCGACCTACTTCAATCAAACGCTCCCGCCCGGGGAGCCGCATTCGGTGGTGATCGGCCTCCCGGTGAACGGCGCAGTTCCCCCGGGGCCATCAGCCGCCAACGATACTACAGGGGCTGTCGAGGAAAACACGTTGGACATCGAGATGGCCGGGACGGTGGCGCCGGGCGCTACCATCTACAGCATCTACGGCCCGAAGCTCCCGGACGTCTTCGCGGCATTCGTCGCCGCCTTCTCCCTTCCGAACGGCGTGACGCCCAACGTGATCTCGAACTCTTGGGGCACGATTGATGCCGATCTTCCATTCTTGGTTCCGTACTTAGAAGAGGCGACAGCACGCGGGATCACGATCCTCGCGGCGACAGGCGATTCGGGGGACAACCCGGCTAGCTCCAAGTGGTATCCGAACAACCCGAGCCCCGACGGCGTCGGCCTCCTTTCGACGATGGCCTACAACGGTTCCGGCCTGACCGCGGTGGGCGGAACGACCCTCGTCGTAAACCCGAACAACGCGTCCAGCACCTACCTGCAGATCCAGAGCGAGGTGACCTGGTACGAAGAAACAGCCGCTGGCCCCGTGGGCACAATCGGCGGCGTCAGCCGGATCTTCTCCGAACCGAACTGGCAGGTCCGCAGCTCGGCGAACAAGGTGATTCTCGCCGCGGGCGAGGGTCCCGGGCGCGGGGTCCCGGATATCGCCGCCGTCGCCAACAACACGTTGATCGGCATCACCTTCAGCCGCGGTTACTACAACGCCGCAATGGCGGGGACGTCGGTCGCAAGCCCCGTCGTGGCCGGTCTTGTCGCCAGCGTCGATGCCTGGTTCGCGGCGACGGGGAGGAACTATGGCCGACCGCTCGGCTATCTCAATCCGCTCCTCTACTCGCTCGGCGATGCCCAGCAGAACGGCTCGCTCTCCCATCCGCCGTTCTACGATGTCACCGTCGGACGCAACCATCTCTACTCCGCCCTCCCCGGCTGGGACCTCGTCACCGGCTGGGGCTCCTTGAACGCCACGGCGCTCGCTCTCAACTTCCCGATGAGCTATCCCGTCACCTTTCACGAAAACGGCACGACCGCCCCTTGGGGCGTGACGATCGTCAACTCGACCGGGACCGCGGTCGTCTCGCCGTCGTCGACCGCCGCCCTCCTTCGGGTCGGCCTGCCCAACGGCACTTACACGTTCCGCGTGAACGCCCCGTCCGGCTACCAGGTCGCCAGCGTTTCGTTGACGGGCCCGATCGTGGTCGCCCACGGCGCCGCGACTCCGACAACCATCTGGATCAATTTCACTACCACGGGCAGCGGCGGGAGCAACTTCCTCACCCAGATCGCGGGGTATTTCGCGTTCCTCACGGTTGGGGGAATCCCGGGCGCCGTCGTCTTTCTCCTCGTGGTCCTCCTTCTGGCCGTGGTGGTGGGCGGGGCGGCCGTCTCGCGCCGCCGCTCTCGCCGGAAGGCCGAGGCGGCGCGGAGGGCGGCCGACGCCCAAGCCGCCGCCCGAGCGTCGATCGGACCGATGGAGCTGGGAAGGTCCAGCGGTGCCGAGCCCCCGGCGGCTCCCACCTCGGCCCACGGATCCGACACCGCCTCCTCGGAGGATCCCGGTCATTCACTGCCGGGCGGGCCTCCCGAGGCTCCTCCCCCGATCGATCGGCAAGGATAGAGCAAGTTCGGATACCTCATCTCGCCGAATGACGGGAACTTTTGTACTACAGCGGTCTCGAGTGCTGGCCGCATTCGCGGCCCTTGGAAGAGAGGACGAAGGCGCTCGGATATTGGAGGGGATTGAACACCGGCCCATCGTTCTCGAGCCCACGCCTTGTTGGTAGGGGATCGTATCGGGGAAGAGGAAGGCCGTCTCCTCCGTACACCCCGTGTCCGAACCGCTCGTTGGGAGCGGGCCGCTCTCACGGGACTTGGGCCGAGGGCTCTTCCTTGGGGTCGCTTCGAAGGAGTCGAGCAACCATCGGGTTTCGGATACGTTCTTAGCCGGCGACCGACGGAGGACACTTTCAAGCCCGAAGGACACCGGGACCGGAATCTCCGGCCGAAACGAACCGAAAACGGGTAAGGCCGGGGACCGATGGAGGGGTGTGCCCGGAGCGCCGACCGATTACCTCGCCAACGAACGGACGTTCTTGGCGTGGGTACGGACCGGCATCACCTTGGTCGCCCTCGGGTTCGTGGTCGCGAGGTTCAACCTCTTGATTCGGGAACTCGGCGGGAACGGCGCGTCGTCGCCGTACGCGAACGCGTTCGGGATCGCGCTCGTCCTGCTCGGTGTCATCGTCGTCGTTCTCGCCCAGCTGCGTCAACGGAACGTGCGGGCAGCGCTAAAGGCGGGGACGTTCATCGACTCCGATCGGCTCCTCTGGCTCGTCACTGGGGCGATGGTCGCCGTCGGCGTCGCGCTCGCGATCTACCTTCTCGCCACCGCGTAAGGGACGAGTCGGCCGGCGCCGGCTCGACGCTCCCCGCCGGCCCCGGATGCCCTCGGCGAAAGGATCGGGCCGGCCCGGCACGGACCGCGGGACCGCGATCGGTCCGTCCCGGGGCCGAGGACGGCGACGGAGGGGGGCGACGACCGGTCGAACGGTGGCGCGGCCGCGACGCGCGGCCGGTGGGAGGCTCGTTGTCGCCGTCGGGAGCCCCCGCGCTTCGTTTTCCGTCCCGGAGCCTAGCCGAACGGGATGGTGCGCGCGCGTCGGTTGCCGTCGAGCCGTCGGCGGGTCCGGGGAGAGACGGTGCCCTACCGATCAAGTCCGTACCGCGGTCGCCCGCCGATCGTCACCCCCGCGCTCGTCGTCGACGGGGTCGTGGTGCGCCGCGGCCGC
>JAKAWP010000071.1 GCA_021816955.1 Thermoplasmata archaeon | reverse complement strand
GCCGTGTTAAGCGTGGCGCCAGTTCCTCTCGCAGTACTACGGCGAGCGGCTCGAACTTCCGCGGCGGATCTACGGCTAGGGCGCGCGTCCGGAAGGACTCGACGCGACGATCGACGAACTGTTCGAGTCGCGCGGCATCGAGGTCCGGTTCCGGCCGACCGGACGGTTCGCGGCGCTCGCTTCGCTCGCCGCCCGGCTCGCCCGGGCGACCGTCGGCCAGGTCGTCGCCGGACCTGCCCCGCGCGAGGTGCTCGAGGCGCTCGAGCGCCTGCTCGGCCTTCCGACGCTCCCGCGCTGGATCGAGGCGGTCGACATCTCGATCTTCCAGGGTTCCGAGGCGGTCGGCAGCGTCGTCGTCTTCGATTCGGGGGCCCCGCTTCGATCGGAATACCGTCGCTTTCGCATCCGCGGCGTCGCCGGAACGAACGACTTCGCGATGGTTCGGGAGGTCGTTCGCCGCCGGTACGCCCGCCGGCTCGCCGAAGGGGAGCGGTTACCGGACCTCCTCCTCGTCGACGGGGGAGCCGGGCAGCTCGCGGCGGCCGAAGCCGCGCTCGCGGAGCTCGGGCTCTCCGACCGGATCCCGGCGATCGGCCTCGCGAAGCGCCACGAGGAGGTCTACCTCCCAGGGCGGTCGGAGCCGCTTTCGGCCCACCCGAACAGCCCAGCGATCTTGCTGCTGCGGGCGGTCCGGGACGAAGCCCACCGCTTCGCCGTCACGTACCACCGGGTTCGCCGTCGGATCCGACTGCGGGCGGAGGTCGAGGCGGCCCGGGCCCGGCCGACGCCCTAGCGTCCCGCGCCTTTGCGCTCCGGGGGGCCGATGAACGGGAGGCCCTGGACCCGGCGCGCGACGTCGTCCGTCGCGAGGCGGCGGAGCTCGCGGCCGGGCTCGAGGATCGACACGTCGAGCGCCTCGGGCAAGAACGGGGTGGGCGCTCCCTCGGCGACCGCCTGGACGGCGAGCTGGAAGGCCGAGGATTCGTTCCGCTCCTCGGGGATCTTCTCTTCCAAATAATCCGCCACGGCCCGTCGGTTGCGCCCGATGGCGTACGCGCGCCAGCCGATCGTCGCCCCGCTCGGGTCGAGCTCGACCAAGCCGGGGCGGCCGTCGGCGAATCCGCCGAGCAGCAGCGAGACCGCGAACGGGCGCGTCCCGCCGTACTGGGTGTACTGCTGGAGGAGCGTGCCGAGCGCGTGGCCGAGGACGGTGTACGGCGCGACCTCCCCGAACGTGACCCGGTGGCGCTGGGCTTCGAGGCGCAGGAACTCGACGAGCACCCGGGAGTCGGCGATGAGCCCCGCGGTCACGCAGCCGAGGCCGGTGTCGATCGCGAACGACTTCTCGATCGACGACGCGTCGGCGAGGCTGCTCGAGGGAAGGTTGCGGAACGCCACGAAGACAATGCCGCCGTCGTACGTCACGGCGACCGCGGTGCCGCCCATCTGGATCGCTTGGAGCGCATACTCGACCTGGAACAGCCGCCCGTCGGGGGAGAAGACGGTGCTCGCCCGGTCGTACGCCATCTGGCCGGGTTGCATCTCCATGCTCATCCCTCGAACCGGTCGACGGGAGCCGACGGGGGATTTAGGGTTCACCCGGGCTGTGACGGTCGAGCCACCAAGTGGCGCCGGGGCCGTGCGAGGGACGGGCCACCAACGCTATGCGGCGCCCGGCGTCGGTCTCGGACCGAGAGACCGTGCTCGCGTCGGCCGATTTCATCCCGCTCCCGCTCGCCTCGGGCCACACCGGCGCCCTCTCGCCGGCGTGCGTGGCGTGCGCCGAAGGCCGCAAGATGGTCCTGTTCGTCACGGGCGTCTGCCGGTTCCGTTGCTTTTACTGTCCCGTCTCCCCGACCCGCAACCAGAAGGACGTCGTCTACGCGAACGAACGCCGCATCTTCGACGACCGCGAGATCGTGGAAGAGGCGCGCGCGATGGACGCGACGGGCACCGGCATCACGGGCGGCGATCCGCTCGGCTGCGTCGACCGCGTCGAACGGTTCGTCCGCCTCCTCAAGGGAACGTTCGGCCCGGGCCACGACATTCACCTCTACACCCACGAACCCCATCCCGCGAAGATCGAGCGGCTCGCGGCCGCGGGGCTCGACGAGGTCCGGCTCCACATCCCGCATTATCTCTGGGGATCGCTCGAGTACCGGGGCGTCGCGTACCGCGAGGTGCTCGAGCGCGCCCCGGCCTGGGGGCTGCGACGCGGCGTGGAGATCCCGGTCCTCCCCGACAAGGAGCGCGAGCTCGTCCGCCTTCTCCGGTCGCTCGAACGGATCGGCGTCGACTTCGTCAACCTCAACGAGCTCGAATGCTCCGAGACGAACGAGGCCGAGCTTCGCCGCCGAGGCTACTCGAGGGACATCCGAGCCGGTTGGGGCGTCACCGGCAGCCGCGCCGTCGCCGAGCGGGTCATCCGAGAGGGGCGTTTCTCGGTCCCCGTGCATTACTGCTCCTCCCGGTTCAAGGATGGGGTCCAACTGAGGGCCCGCCTGCGGCGCCGGGCCGCCCGCACCGCACCGCCGTTCGCGGACCGGACCGACGACGGAACCGTCGTCTTCGGGATCGTCGAGGGCCGAACGACCGACGACCTCGCCCGGCTCGGAGCGCGGATCGCTCGGGCGGCCGGGATCGGACCGGACGGCTACCGGGTCAATCTCGCCCGTCGGCGCGTCGAACTCGGCGCCCGGGACGCCCGACGCGTCGCCGCGCGGATCGATCGCTCGGCGTTCGTGGTCGAAGAATACCCCACCGCCGACGCGCTCGAGGTCGAGCGGGAGCCGCTCAACCGCTGGGCGTTCTCGGGGCGGAGGGTCACGGGCGGCCGGTAGCCTTCGTCACAACGGTGGCCCCCGAACGTCAGGTACCGCCGATCGCCCCGACGGTGCTTGATCGAGCACGGACCCCACCCTTCGTCCTCGGCGCCGTACCACATCGGGCAGTCCCGGCAGTAGAGCGGCGGCGGCCGACGGGCCGACGGTCGCCGCGTCACCGAAGGCCTCCGTCGACCGCCCACTCCGCGGCCCGGACGGTCGCCGCCAGCAGCTCGGCGACCGTGACCGCTCCGACGCCTCCGGGGACCGGCGTGAGCGCGCTCGCCCAACCGTCGAGCGCCTCGGCATTCGCGTCGCCGACCGCGCGTTGGCCGCCCGGCCGGGACGGGTCCGCCACGCTCGAGAGCCCCACGTCGATGACGGCCGCGCCCTCGGGCACGTTGGTCCGGTCGAGCAGGTTCGGTCGGCCGACACAGCTGAAGACTACCCGGGCGCCGAGGAGCGCCTCCCGCAGCGACCGGCTCTTCGCGTGCGCTACCGTGACCGTTGCGTCCGCGCCTTCTCCGCGGCCGAGCAACAGAATCGCGAGGGGCAGTCCGACGGTCTCGGACCGGCCGATGACGACGACGCGCTCGCCCGAGAGCGGCAGCCGGTAGTGGCGCGCGACATCGATCGCCGCGCGGGCGACGGCCGGCGCATGACCCGGCCGACGGGTGACGAGCCGTCCCAAGCTGTCCGTCCCGACGCCGTCGACGTCCTTTTCGGGACGGAGCTGGTCGACCAATCGGCGGAAGTCGAGCGGGGGCGGCAGGGGGTGCTCGACGATCACCGCATCGACGGACGGATCGGCGTCGAGCGCCCGGAGCCGACGCTCAGCCTCGTCGGCGCTCCCGGAGGCGAGGGTCGCCTCGCTGGCAAAGCGCACGCCCACGGTCTCCGCCGCTCTCGCCTGCTGACGGACATAGAAGGCGTACGGCGTGGCGGCTCCTCGGTGAACGCTGACGAGGGAAGGTCGGTGATCCCGAGCCGCGAGCCGTTCGGCGGCTCGTCGCGCGGCTTGCCGGATCGCCTCAGCGACCGGCTTCCCTTCGAGTCGAACCGTCTCGGCCACGGACGGGATCGAACCTCGCCGCGTAGATAACGGCCATCCGGGGAGTCATCCGGACGTCCCCGGCTCCTGCTCCGACCGTCGACCGAACGGCCGGTCACGGGCCCGGAATGGGGTCCGGATCGGCCGGGCGGCGAACTCGTACCCCCTGGACGACGCCGGGCGGCCGAGGCGCGCTTCGTCGCCCGAGGAAGGCGGCTCTTCCTCGAAGAGTTCGACGGCGCGCGCTAAAGGTCTTATAGGCGCCTCCCCATAGAAAAACGAGTTCGGCCTGACGCCCGAGCGGCGTCGAGCCACCTCGGGAGAACGTACGGAATCAGAGTCCCCGACCGCCCCGACGCCGGAGGCGGGATCGGCGTCCAACGATATCGATGCGTGGGTGCGGAGCCTTCCGTACACCACGACCGCGCAGATCGAGGTACCGCCCCGGCTCCTCGATCAAGTGATCGGACAGGACGAGGCCGTGGAGGTCGCCAAGAAGGCCGCGACGCAAAAGCGCCACATGATGAGATC
>JAKAWP010000070.1 GCA_021816955.1 Thermoplasmata archaeon | reverse complement strand
GCGCGTAGGATGCTTGCTTTCCGCCATAGATCGGTCCTCGACCATGCGCAGGTCTGTCACGGTATTAACGATTTCACAACCCCCCGGACCTTTCGGTGATGACGACCCAAACCGGGACGGCTGTAGCCGGGCCGGCTTCCCGCCGTTCAAACGAACGTCGCGATACCCTAACTGAACGAGGTTACGACGCCTTCAAAGAGAAAAAAGAGGGTGTGGGAAAGGGTTAGCCGCGAGGTCGTCCGGGCACCCTAAATCGGGATCACCCGGCGACCGTAGTTCGCGTTGGTCAAGATGCCGGTGGCGACGAACCACGCAACGAGGCCGTCAATGAACGTCTCGATCCCCGTCGCCTGCCAGAGGCCGTTCGACACCGTGTTCCCGCCGCCCAAGTACCAGAAGTCGTACGACAACAGCACGAAGGCGATGAACAACAACAGGAAGACGACGAATATGCCGACACCGTGTTTCGGTGCGTTGACCAAGAACGCCAGTGTGAACAACGTCCAGACGATCATGAACATCGCGACGTCATACATGTGAAGGGTATTCGTCGCGCTCGGATACCAGAGCAAAAAGGCGGTAAAGGCAAGCCAGAACGAACCGTATCCCATGAACGCGGAGCCGGCGAAAATCTCCCCCTTTCGCATCGCGATGATTCCCGCGATCAGCTGAGCGGCGCCCCCGAAGAACGTCGCCATGCCGAACACAGGGTCGTTACCGACGTAGTTCCAACCACCGTTAGACGCAATCGCCATCCCCGCGACCATCGTGGTCGTGCCGAACCCCATCAACCCGACCACGGCGGGATTCGCCCAATCCGCACTTACCTGCACCGGCGGCTTGTAGTAGTCCGGATTAGCCGGACCCCCCTGCGCTGCCATGCTAACGCGCACCGCGGTCCACCCCTAATATACTTTCGCTAGTCGGGAACACCCGGCTCCCTCGCCATCGCCCGCTGCGCCGGCCGTCGCGGGATTTAAGCGCGAGGGCCGCTACGTCCGTCCGGATGAAAGACCGTCAAGAGCTCGACAGGATCCGGTTTAACGAGACCCGGGTCGTTCTCACCCGGGACCTTTCGACGATGAATCCGAACCTCGTTCCGGGCGCCCAAGGACTCGTGATCGGAAAGCTGGCGAACTACACGCTCAAGGTCGCCTTTCCCCGGGTAACGGTAGGGGTCAGCTGGCGCGACTGCGAGATCGTCCCTGATAAGATTGGCATGCCGACGGATGCGGAACAACCCAAGGCGCTGCCGCGTCCACGCGCAATGGGAGAGGAGTGACGACGCCGCTACCGTGGGTCGGTTCCCGCGGTGGTTCTTTCTCCCCGCGGCCGGGCCAGGAACTCGAGCCGATTGCCGAACGGGTCGGCCGCGTAGAACCGGTCGAACCCCGGCAGCGGCTGGTCCTCCCAAACCCGGACCCCCGCCGCTTCGAGTCGGCCCCGTAGGGCACCGAGGTCGTCCACCTCGATCGCCACATGGGCCTTCGCGCTGGGGCGGAATCCGATATCGGATCCCAAGTGCAGCTCCAGCCCGGAGTCGAGTCTAAACCATAGCCCCCCTCGCGACCGTAGGTGCTCGGGTTTCGGAATCTCGGCGAGGCCCACGGTCGTCGCGTAGAACGACCGGGCGTCCGACTCTCCTCCGGCGGGAATCGAAATCTGCACGTGGTGAAGGCGGCGCATCGCTCGGTCGGAGGGGAGCCGCGCGAGCGTTTGAAGCTACTCTGACGATCGATCGGGCTCGCCGTCGGCGGACGCCGAAGGCGGGTTTGCTTCCGAGCTCTCGGCCGAGTCGGGCCCGTTCTGGCGCGCGAGCGTTTTGAGCTGGGCCTGGAGCTCGGCCCGCTCCTCTTGGGCTTTCGCGAGGGTCCGCGCCGCCTCGGTTCGGGCCGATTCGGTCTCCGCGCGCAATCGCTCGAGATCCGCGTCTGCCTTCGCGCGTTCGGCGAGCGCGCGTTCGAACTGCGTCCGCAGTCGCTCGACTTCGGCCTCCCGGGTGGCCAGGCGCTCTTCCCGGAGCTGGACCGCCGCCTCCCGGCGGGCAACCTCCGCCACCCGTTCGGAAAGTGCGGGATCGGCCGTCGGTCCCGGGCCCGAGCCCGGACCGGGAGCCGCGACGGTCGTTGCGTCGGCCGATGGGGCGGGGGCGGGCTCGCTCCCGAGGGACTTGGCTCGGGCCTCGAGCTCTAGCCCCCGCTGGGTGAGCGCGACCTCCCGACGGGCGAGCTCCCCCTCCTTCGCCACGGCCGCCTGTTCCCGAGCCGTCAGTCGGTCGAGCGCTTCCGCGAGCGCCGCTTCCCGCTCCCGCAGCGTCTCCTCCCGTTGGACGATCGAAAGCTCCTTCGAGTGCACTTCCGCGGCGCGGCGCACCCATTCCGCTTCTTCCCGGGAAAGCGCCTCGCTCCGAAGACGGACGTCCGCTTCCATCCGGTCGATTTGGCTGCGCGCCTCGGCGAGGGATTGGGCCTCTCGGCCGATATCGAGCCCGCGGTACGCGACGATCGCCTCCCGTCGACCGGCGACGTCCTCGCGCTGCCGGACCCGTTCCTCCCGCGCCCGGACCTCGTTCGCGTAGCGGAACAGTCGGCTCTGGCCGGACGTGATCAGCTCCCGCTCGTGCGGATCGGTCCCGGAGGCGATCAGATGGAGCATTGACCCGCCCATCTGGTACAACGCCGCGCCGAGAAACAGGCTGATCACGAACGGAATGCTGATCGGAGCGGCCGACCCGTTCGGCAGATAGACGATCAGCGCGAGCGGCACCGGTAGCGACGAGGCGATGAGGCCGGTCCATTGCCGCCGGCTTCGTCCTCGCCAGGTCAGCACGAGGGCGACCAACGCCAACGTGATGGCGAAGAGAGTGAGCAGATAGAACGTCGGTCCGAGGACCCACCCACCGGGAAGCAGCGAGAACGATTGAGCGAGCGCGACGACGTAGATCGCTCCGAGAATCCCCGCGAACCCGGCGGCGATGACCGAGAGGGTGAAGTGCCGTTCCCACGGCCACAGCTGAAACGGGTTCCACTTCGCCCGGACGCCGCCCGCGCCCAGGTACACGGCCGCCGCGGTCGGCAGGAGGAGGAGCAGGAGCTCGGATCGGGGCGTCGACCCGAACCCCTCGTACAGAAGGGCGAGGGCGATGATCGCATCCAATAGAAGGGCGCTCGAAACAACCACGGAATGGATGTGCGACGCCCGGCCGATCCGCAGTTGCAGAAGGGCATCCTCCCGGGCCAGCCGAAGGTCTTCGCGCTCCGGCACCGCCACGCGGGGGGGCGGGACGGGCGGGGGAGCCGGAGCGGGGGGAGCGGGCGGGACCTCGGGGGAAGCGCCGGGCACAAGGGAACGAGGGCGGTCATCCCCCTTTAATTGTGCCCTCGACCGGTCGATCGGCGTTCGGATGTCGTTCGAACGCGGCTAGCACCGCGGCGGCGTTCGGCCACGTCCCCGGTTCGCGACCGAGCACCTCTTCGACCGATACAAGGCGATTCCAGACGGCGTCGTCGTTCCGGAGCCGTTCCAGCCGCTCGGCGGACCTCCCGAGCGCCGGCGCCACCGAGAGCGCCTCGAGGAGCTCGAAGCCGAGCGGCTCAACGATCGCCCTAAGCTCGTCGAGCGAGTACCGAACGAACGACGACGGACGGCTCCGACGGAACGGGGCCGGAACGAATCCTTCCCGAACCGCCCGCTCGACGACGTAGTCGGCCGAGCCCCGCAGCCGCCGCGCGAGGACCCCGTCGGGCAGGCGATGCAGGTAGACGGAATACGTCCCCGGACCCGGCGCGATTTCGAGGAGGAGCCGGCCGTGCGGCTCGACGAGTCGAGCGAGCTCGACCAGGGCCGAACGGCCCGACCCTTCCAAGAAGCCGATCAGGTTTCCGAGCGCGATGACCGTGCTCGCCGCGTCGGTTCGAAATGGGGGGAAGCGGGCGTCCGCGCGGATCCAGTCGACCTCACCGGACCCGCCATGGCCCCTTCCGAACCGCCTCGCCGTCCGGAGCATCTCGGAGGAGACATCGAACGCGGCCCACCGCACTCCTTCGGACCGATCGAACGCCGTGAATCGCCCGGGGCCGCATCCGGCATCGATCACCCAGCCGCGGGCGACGAAGTTCCGGACCAAGAAACGTCGGCGCAGCTCCCGGAACAGGTCGCGCAGAGCGTTTCCTTCGTATCGCCGCCACTCTCGCTCGGCTCGATATCGGTCGAGCGTCCGGAATCGCTCGCTGGTCGGCCGGTTCCCGGACCGGGGAAGGTGGACCCCCGACGGACTCGAAGAGCGGGTCATCGTCGGCGCCACCGCGCGGGCCACCGTCGCCCGGGTCTATCTTCGTTTGGGCACTCATCGACCGCGCCGGCCCACCACAGTATTGGTAGCGGCTCCACGGTTCCCCCGGCATCTCCCCCGTCTCGCTGCGACCAAGCCCCTTTATAGCCGGTGCCGGTCTACTGGGCCGGGGAGCCATG
>JAKAWP010000020.1:15774-25162 GCA_021816955.1 Thermoplasmata archaeon | reverse complement strand
TGCGACCGGCACCCGCGGACCCGTCGGCGCCCCAGCCCGCGGGCGACGTCGGCGTCGATGTCGAGGACGCGATGGGCCGCGCCCGCATCGCGTTCGTCCGCGACGGCTCTCCGGCCCACCGCGCCGGGCTCTCCCCCCAGGACGAGATCGTCGCGATCGACGGCCGGCGGGTTCTCTTCACCGATTTCCCCGCGGTTGTCGAAGAGTACGCGCCCGGGAGCCCGATCCGATTCACGGTCTTTCGTCGAGGATGGCTCACCCACGTCGACGCCGAGGTCGGCGCCGCCCCGGTTTCGAAGCTCCGTCTCGAGCGGGCCGATTCGGCCGACCCCGTCGCGGTCGCGACGTACGACGGCTGGCTCGGTCGAGCGAACGCCGCCGCGCCCGCCGAGGGCGGGGCCGGAAGGAGCCGCACCGGCTCCTCGGGGGTGGGGTCCCCGTGACCGAGCCGGAGGCGGTCCCGGCGTCGATGACCGTCGAGGAGCTGCGCGCTCGATTGACCGAAGACCCGTCATCCGTCTTCGTGCTGGACGTCCGCGAGCCGCACGAACGCGCCTACTGCTGCCTGGCCGGTAGCGTGCACATCCCGATGCGGGAGGTAGCCCAACGATGGCCCGAGCTTCCCCGGGATCGGCCGGTCGTGGTCTATTGTCACACGGGCGGACGGTCCGCCCTGGTCTGCGGGTTCCTGCGATCGAAGGGGATCCCGGCCGTGAACCTCCTCGGCGGAATCGACGATTGGTCGGCGCGCATTGACCCCTCGCTGCCCCGGTACTGAACCGCCCTTCGATGGCCGCCCGTCGGCCGCCTCCCACCGAGGATCGCGAGTCTCCCTCTGGGGCGTGACCCGGGGCCACGGCGGCGTGAGGTGCGGCCAACGAGGGATCGCCGCACGCGGATCGCTCCCGCGGAGCACCTCGACCTATCGGGCCCGTAGTGGGCCCCGTCCCCCGCGGCCTCGCCGAGGCGCGCGGGACCCGTTAGACGGATAGCACTCGACGACTCGAGGACGTTCAAGCCGACGGGACGATCCGAGGATGAGATCCACCGAGCTCAACCGACTCCGCGAGTCGATCATCCGATGCCGACGCTGTCCCAGGTTGGTCGCCTTCCGACGGGAGCTGGCGGCCGAGCGCCGGCGACGGCACGATACCGGTCTGTTCTGGGGCCGCCCGGTGCCGGGCGTGGGCGACCCCGATCCGCGGTTGCTCGTGGTCGGTCTCGCCCCCGGTATCCAGGGGTCGCATCGGACCGGTAGGATGTTTACCGGAGACCGTTCCGCCGCTTTTCTCGTCCGGGTGCTTCATCGCGCGGGGTTCGCGAACCAACCGACGTCGGAGCACCGGGACGACGGCCTGGCCTACCGAGACCTGTATCTGACCGCGGCCGTTCGGTGCGTACCGCCCGACAATCGCCCGACGGGGGCGGAGCGGGAAAACTGCCGCGAGTACCTGGAAGCCGAGATTCGGGCCCTCCCTCGCCTCCGCTCGATCCTCTGCCTCGGGGGCTTCGCCTGGGAAGCGGTCCGCCGCGCCGTGGGCTCCGTCTACGGCGTGCCGCCTCCGCCGGTCCGATTTGCCCACGGCGCGGTGCTGACGCTCGGGCCGGGACGGCCGACCTGCTACGGCTCGTACCATCCGAGCCCCCAGAACACCCAGACCGGCCGACTGACCGAGCCGATGTTAGCGGATCTGCTGCAAACGATCCGAAACAGCTGGACGACGGAGACCAGCTGATCCGACCCGGGAATGATCGATCCGACCGAGCGGGAGAGCCGGCGAGCGAGAACGGCTGGTTCGGCGTCGCGCGACCGGACGCTGCTCTTCGGCGCGAAGGCCCTCCGAGCCCTCGGCTACGGATCGTTGAGCGCGTTCCTGTTCCTCTACCTGACCGCCCTCGGAGTTCCCCCCGGGGAGAGCCTCTTCGTGACCGCACTCACGCTGGTCGGAACGGCGGTTTGGTCGCTGGTCGTTCTCCCCCTCGTGGTACGACGAGCCGGCCGCCGGCGCGCGGTCCAGCTCTTCGCCGGCCTATTCGCTCTGTCGGCCGGACTCTTCTTCGTCGCGACGGGCCCGGTGACAATCCTCGCTTCCGTCCTCTTGGGGGGCGTCGCCGCGAGCTCGGCGGACAATGGACCGCTCGCAAGCCTCGATGCCGCGATCCTCCCCCAGCTCGCCCGCGGTCGATCCCGGACCGCTCCGTTCGCGCAGTACAACGTGCTCGCCAACTTCTCCGCCGCCGGCGGGGCGCTCCTCGTCGCCGTTCCCGGGATCTTCGCTCCGATCCCCGGCGTGAGCAGCCTCGGGCTCGGCCCTCGGCCGTGGATCCTCCTCGCGTACCTCGTCTTCGCCCTCGGGAGCTACGCCGCGGTCCGCGGGCTCTCCTCCGCGATCGAGGTCGGCGGCCCTCCCGCAGAGGAGGCCCGGCCCCTGCCGCCGCGGGCTCGCCGCACGGTGCGGGACCTCACGGCGCTATTCGGGCTGGACGCCTTCGCCGGCGGGTTCACGATCAACCCGATCATCGCCGCCTACTTTGTGCTCGCTTGGGGCGCCACCGCCGCGATGGTCGGCGGGGTGCTCTTCGCCGTGGGAGCGGTGTCGGCGTTGAGCCTGTTCGCCGCCCAATATCTGGCCGACCGGATCGGCCTGTTGCCGACGATGGTGTTTACCCACCTTCCATCGAACGTCCTGTTGATCGCGGTGCCGTTCATGCCCAGCTTCGGTTGGGCGTTCGGCGTCCTCCTCGCGCGCTACGGACTGAGCCAAATGGACGTCCCCACGCGGCAGGCGTACGCCATGCACGTGGTGGCCCCGGTCGACCGGGCCCGCGCGTCGGCCGTCCTTTCCGGCACGCGGTCCGTCGCGCAGAGCGCGGGCCCGTTCCCCGGCGCCGCTCTCCTCGGAGCGGGTTGGCTCGGCGCCCCGCTCGTCTTGGCCGGCTCGCTGAAGGTAGTGTACGACGCCCTATTGTGGCGGCGCTTCCGGCGCGAGCCGCTCGTGGAAGGCACCGATTCCCCGGATCGACCGACGACCGTCCCCAGGTCCAAAGACCCTTAGCGGTCGTTGTTTGCCCGATCCGATGGACAGCGGCATCGAGCTTCTGGAACGGGACGGCTGGGCTCGCCTCGGACGGATCGAGACCCCGCACGGGCCGATCGAGACTCCGGCGCTCCTCCCAGTCGTCCATCCGGCGCCGGATCGCCAACCGGTCTCGCCCCGCTGGATGTACGAGGCCCTGGGGATCCGGGCGGTGATCACCTCGGCCTACATCAGCTGGAAGCAGCCCGAACTTCAAGCGCGCGTCCGCGCGGAGGGGTTCCACCGGCTCCTCGGCTTTCCCGGAGCGATCATGACCGACTCCGGTGCCTTCCAACAACACGTCTACGGTCAGATCGAACTGACACCGGACGCTTCGATCGATTTTCAGCAGGCCGGAGGCTCCGACATCGCCACGGTGCTCGACATCTTCACCGAACCGACGGCGTCCTGGGAGGAGGCGCGCGCGGCCGCCGAAACGACGCGGGAGCGAGCCGCCGCGGCCCGGAGGAGATCGCCGGGGTTGCTCGCCGTGCCGGTGCAGGGAGGGTCGTATCCCGACCTCCGCCGGGAAGCCGCCCGCGCCGCGAGCGAGCTCGGAGAGATCGCCGCCATCGGCGGGGTCGTTCCGTGGTTCGAGACCTACCGGTTCGCGGAGCTCGTGCCGGTTCTCGCCGCGGTCCGGCGCGGACTCGAACCGCCGGCCGCGGTGCACCTGTTCGGCACCGGTCATCCGATGTTGTTCGCCTTCGGCGCCCTTTGGGGAGTCGACCTGTTCGACTCGTCGGCGTACGCGAAGTTCGCCCGACGGGGCGACCTCTTGCTCCCCGATGGAACGGTGCCGATCGATTCGGTGAAGGAGCCGATCTGTTTCTGTCGGCTGTGCGAAGAGACCCCGCTTCCCGAAGTCGCCGGCCTTCCGGAGAAGGAGCGCGAGCGGGCGCTCGCTCGTCACAACCTTTTGACTTCGGTGGAAGAGATCCACCGGGTGCGACGAGCGATCCGGGAGGGAACGCTCTGGGAGCTCGTCGAGCGCCGAGCGGTGGGACATCCGAGCCTCTACGCCGCGCTTCGCTCGATCGCCGACCACGCACCGGTGTTTCTGCCCGTAGAACCGGTCAGCCGACGCGCATTCCGCGAGGTCGTTCCCGAAAGCCGGCGGCGGCCCGCGATCGCTCTCTTCCACGAGCGCCTCGGCCGCCGGGCCAATCCCGTCCCGACGGCCCGGACCGTTGAACTACCCAAGGTCCCGCTGATCCCGGACGTGCTGTCGGCCTTACCCACCGAGACGACGACCGGGGAACCGATCGACTATCGGGCGACGACCCCGGTCGGGCCCGTCCCGTTGGCCCTCAGCGAGGTGTACCCGGTCGGGCCGTACCTCAGTGTCGAAGAGTTCTCGAGCCCGGTCGCTGGACGGGTTCGCCAGGCCGTTGCCACGGCCCGGGAACAGCTCCGGAGCGTGTGCGACCTCGACCGCGACTGGGGACCGGCCTGGGACGCCCGGCAACGGCATGCGCTGCTCGCGTGGAACTGGGGCGAGACCGTGGCCGAAGATCTCGAGCGAGAGAATCTCACGGTCCAACGATCGCGACGGACCGGTCGCCTTCGAACCCTTCGAGTCGACGGATCGCCGGCGTTCGTCGTCGGCGACGAGGGGATACCCCGACCGACGTGGCGCGGAGCGAAGATGCTCCACGCGGCCACCTGCTCTCCCGCCGCCCGCGTGCGAGTCGAGCCTGACGCCGTCCCGTTCGTGCGGGAGGGGAAGACCCTCTTCTCCCGTTTCGCTCGAGCGGAGGACTCGTCGCTCCGGCCGGGATCGTCGGCGCTCCTGGTCGATGAAGACGACCAGCTCCTCGCGGTCGGACGCCTAATGCTCACGCCCCATGAGCTCGGCCGATTTCGACGGGGAGTAGCGGCCGTGATCACCGCGCACGCTCGCCGACCGGAAGAGTCGGGGGCGGATTAGCCTCCGCCGGCCCGAGACCCCGCCCGCCCACTCCAGCGCGGAGCCCGGGCCGACGGGTTAATGACGGCCCAACGCCTCTCCCGACGGACCCGCGCTATGCCGACGTTCACCTATCTCTTGCTGTACCTCTCCAGCGAAGGGGCTCCGTACTCGGAGGTCGCCGACGTGCTCGAATCGATCGGCTTTCGTCCGCACGGACAGGGGTACGACTTCGTCTACGACTGGCCGCGCGACCCGACGATCTCCGACACGCTCCGCCTCGCCGATCACATCCATCGCTCGCTGAGCGGCCTCAACGTCGGTTTCCGGATCGAGACCTCCGAAGGCTAACGGCCCCGTCGATCGGCGGAAAGACGGAGCGGGGCCTCCCGCTCCGGAGCAACCGCTAAACAACCCGGCCGTTCCGCCTTCGCATGCGCGTGCTCGGGATCGAGTCCACGGCGCACACCGCCTCGGTCGGCGTCGTCGACGAAACGGCGGCGGTCCTCGCCAACGTCACCGACATGTACCGCCCCGCTCGAGGCGGGATCCATCCCCGCGAGGCCGCCAACCACCATGTGGAACTGTTCCCCGACCTCGTCGCCAACGCGCTGCGTACCGCCCGAGTCGGACCCGACGCGATCGACGCCATCGCGTTCTCTCAGGGGCCCGGGCTCGGACCGTGCCTTCGAGCCGGGGCGACCGTGGCGCGGACGCTCAGCCTGGAGTGGGAGCGACCGCTAGTCCCGGTCAACCACTGCATCGCCCACATCGAGATCGCCCGGGCGCTGAGCGGTTTAGGCGATCCGCTGCTGCTCTATGCGAGCGGGGGCAACACCCAGATCGTCGCGTACGGCCACGGACGGTACCGGGTCCTCGGGGAGACGCTCGACATCGGAGTCGGCAACTTCCTCGACAAGCTTTGGATCGAACTCGGCGGCAGTTTCCCGGGCGGACCGGCGCTCGAAGCCGACGCTCGGCAAGGAACTACCCTGCATCCGCTGCCGTACTCGGTCCACGGGATGGACGTAGCGTTCTCCGGCTTACTCACCGCCGCGATCCAGCTTCACCGGCAGGGCGTGCCCCGCCCCGACGTCGCCTTGTCGGTCGAGACGACCGCGTACTCGATGCTCACCGAAGTGACCGAACGCGCGCTCGCGCATCGCGGCCACGGTTCCGTCGTCCTCGGCGGCGGGGTCGCGTGCAACGAGCGGTTGCGCACGATGGTCCGGACGATGGCCGAGGGCCGCGGGGCCACGATGTTTGCTCCGCCGCGCTCCCTGTGCGTCGACAACGGGGCGATGATCGCCTGGACCGGGCTGCTCGCCGTCCGGCACGGCCGAACGATCCCCGTCGAGGAGTCGGTCGTTCTTCCCCGGCAACGGACGGACCAGGTCGAGGTACCCTGGCGGAATTGAACCGGTGCGTGGACCCGAGGCCGGGGGCCGAACGCCACCGCGGACGGTTTATCGGACGCGGACGTGCGGTCGTCCATGAACCCCGCCTTGGACGTTCGGAACTTGGGCAAACGATTCCCGGGCGTTCGGCCGTATCCGTGGGCCCCCCGCGCTCCGGACACCGTCGCGCTCGAACACGCGACCTTCGAGGTCCGGCCGGGAGAGATCTTCAGCCTGATCGGGCCGAACGGCGCGGGCAAGACGACCCTCTTGAAGATCCTCTCGACGCTCTTGATCCCCTCGGAGGGGACGGCGACGATCCTCGGGTTTGACCTGTTGCGCGACGAGGCCGAAGTGCGCTCGCGGGTGGCGTTGGTGACGAATTCGGAGCGGAGCTTTTACTACCGGCTGAGCGGCTGGGAGAACTTGCGGTTCTTCTGCGGCTTGTACAACTTGGGCCGGTCGGAGCTCGAGCGCCGGCTTCAGCCGACCGCGAAGAACCTCGGCCTCACCGACGAAATACTCGCTCGCGACTACCGAACGTACAGCACCGGGACCCAACGCAAGCTGCAATTCCTTCGGGCGTTCGTGCTGGAGACCCCGGTGCTGTTCCTCGACGAACCGACCTCCAGCCTCGACCCGGTGTCCGCGGAGGAGATCCGCCGCGTGATCGCGACCGAGTGCCGGGACCGGCACCAGACCGTCGTGATGAGCGCGAACAACCTCATCGACGTCGAACGCCTGTCGGACCGGGTCGCGTTCATCCACCAAGGCCATCTCGAGACGCTCGACGAGGTCCCCTCGACCGGCGGCCGGGTGCCGCTTCGCCTCTTTTTGCGAGCGCCCCCGGACGAGGTGGCCCGGGTTCTCGAGGCGTGGGCGGAAACGACACCGGGGGTCGGGCCGTTCGACGTCGCGGCGCGGGCGGGGGGCGTCTTCGTTCGCCTGTACGTCGACGACCCGAAGGCGACGCTCGAACCGCTGCTGACCGCGCTCTGGGAGCACGGGCTGGTCGTCGATCAGATCGACCTGCGGCCGTTTGTCCTCGAAGAGGAGTTCCTCCGACGCGTCGACACCGGGGCGGAAGCCGAAGAGGAGCCGCTGAACTGATCGATGGAAGCGGAACGAAGCGAGGGGTTCTCGGGGCGGCTCGGCCGATCCGGTGTCCGCGCGGTCGCCCGCAAGGCGTTCCTCTTCACCTATCTGCGGGGATGGCTCGTCTGGTCGAGCTACCGAGCGCAGGTCATCCTCACGGTCGTCGGATGGCTCGTTCCCGTGTTCGTCTTCTTCCTGATCGCCGTCTTCCTCGGCGCGGCGGGAACGTCGATTCAAGCGCTCGACGGGCAATCGTACGTCGCGTTCTTCGTGATTGGCCTCGCCTTCCAAGGGTTCGTCGCGAACCTCGTCGGGCTGCTCGCCCAGCGGATCCGCTCCGAGCAGATGATGGGAACGCTCGAGCTTGTCTTTCTCTCGCCGACCCGTCCCGGCTCCGTGCTGCTGTACTCGTCGTTGTTCGGCGTTCTGCTCAACCTCCTCGCGGCGGGCGCGATCCTCGCGGTCGGTTGGTCGGTGCTCGGGGTCGTCTTCGTGGTGAACCCGCTCTCCACGATCGTCGCGACCGTCCTGCTCGCGGTCTCGAGCGTCGGATTGAGCCTGATCGCCGCGTCGTTCATCCTCTGGACGAAGCAGGGCAACCCGGTCGCCGTCTTCTTTGCCACGTTCACCCAGTTCTTCGCGGGCGTGCTGTTTCCGGTCTCGACGCTCCCGGCGAGCGTGCAGTGGCTCGCCTACTCCGTTCCGCTCACCTTCGGCCTGAACGCCCTGCGCCCGGCGCTGCTCGCCGGCGCCTCGGTCGCGGCGATCGCCCCGTCCCTCGCGTTGATGGCCGTGTACGCCGCGGTCACGGTCCCGCTCGGGGTTTCCCTCTTCCGCTACACGCTCTACCGGACCAAGGTCGAGGGGACGGTCGCGACGTACTGAGCCCGGCCGCGAGCGCTACGACGCCGCCTCCGTCGTCGGGATCCGTTGCCCGTCCCAGCCAAAGAATCGGACGTACAAGCCCGCGTTGACGATCAACGCGAGGGCATATCCGAGGAACGGGATTCCCACCCAGAGATCGTCGAGGGCGAATCCGCCGAAGACGGTCCCTCCGCTCGCCGCGGTGATCCGCGCCGCCTGGTTCGTCCCCGCGCCCTCCGACCGGTCGGCCGCGGGAAGCCGGCCCATGAGGGCGTTCGTCTGGGCCGGTAGCGCGGCCACGCGGAACGCCGGCAACGCCATGTACAGGGCCACCGCGAGAACGAACGGCGAGAACGGTAAGGCGATCGCCAGAGCGGCGGCGACGAGCCGGGTCCCGACGATCGACCGGACGAACCCCCATCGCGCGTCCAGCCACGGGGCGAGGAGGACGGCGCCGGTGCCGAGCAAGCTGCTCGCCGTGGCGTAGACGGACATCTCGCTTCGGGCCACGCCGAAGGCGAGGACGAAGAACGGGATCAGAAACGGCGTCAGGAGCCCCTGTGACAAGCCGTTCAGCACCCCGGTCACCGTGAACCGCCGGATGACGGCCCGGCTGCCGGGCGACGGGCGGCGGCCCGCGACGATCGGCCGGACGGGAACCGGGATCGCGGCCACGACTCCGACCAGCGAGAGCGCGAGCGCCAGGGCGAAGACCGTCGGGAGATCGACCGCTCCGCCCGCGAGCGTCCCCGCCGCGGCGGCGAGGCTCGAGAAGAACGTGAAGAGACTGAACCAACGGGTCCGTCGGTCGGCGGGCAGGAGGTCGGCGAGCACCGCCGTCTGCAGCGGGAACGCGACCCCACCGACGCCGCCGGCCGCGAGCGAACCCGTCGCGCTGAATCCCCCGAGAACGCTCGCGGCGGCGACGGCGGGCAGCGTAGGCGGCAGAAGCAACAGAGCGCACGCCACCGGCAAGAGGGCGAGGCTCGTGAGGTACGCCGGCCGCAACGCCCGGCGGCTCCCGTATCGGCTCAAGACGAAGGTGA
>JAKAWP010000020.1:0-15764 GCA_021816955.1 Thermoplasmata archaeon | reverse complement strand
GCGACGAACCCTTGGAAGGTGAGTCCCGCCGTGGAGAGCCCGCCCCCCGTGTAGAGGAGCCCGAGCAGGAACGCGCCGCTGTGAAGATCGACCAATAATAGGTACGGAAACCCGATGTTGACGAGCCCGGCGGCCGCTCCCCGGGCGATCCGGCTCGTGAACAGTAGACCGAGCGCCGACCGAGAGTGGACCGGCCTCGCCGGTTCGGCTCGACCGACCGGCGCGGCCGGTCGGATCCGAACATCGGGCGAGCCCATGGGTCGGCGGAGATTCCCCACCGTTCAAGACGGTTCGGGGGACATACGGTTAAACCGCCTCCGCCCTCCGGGCGGTGATGCCGGCGGTGGACGCGCTCGTCGTCGGGGCGGGGCCGGCCGGATCGACCGCCGCCTACCACCTCGCGCGCCGAGGATTTGAGGTCGTGGTGGCGGAGGAACACCCCCGCGTGGGGTATCCCGTGCAGTGCGCGGGCCTGATCTCTCCTCGGGCGTTCGATCTCGCGGGGCGGCCGCCGATCGTCCGCCAAGCGATCCGGGGGGCGACGGTGCTCGGGCCGTCGCTGGAGCCGCTCGAGTTCCGCGCGCCGGAACCCCGCGCGCTCGTCATCGACCGCGGCGCGCTGGACGTGCACCTCGCCGAGCGCGCGGCCGACGCCGGCGCGACGTTCCGACCGGCCTTCCGGTTCGACGGTCGCGGGCCGGACCGCGACGGGCATCCCGTCGCCCGGTTCACCGACGGCCACGGCCAGCGGGAGGAGGTCGAAGCCCGGGTGATCGTCGGAGCGGACGGAGTCGCGAGCGCGGTCGCTCGCGCCTTCCGTTGCCGTCGCCCGCTCGAGATCCTGCCCGCCTTCGAGGCGGAGTTCGCGGACGCTCCGATCGACCCCGAGTGCGTCGAAGTCTACCTTGGACGCTCGATCGCCCCTGGGCTCTTTGGCTGGTCGATCCCGGACGGGATGGGCGGCGCGCGGATCGGGGTCGCCGTCGAAGCGTCGACCGTCCCGGCCCGCGAGCACTTCCGGCGGCTGGTCGCGGCGATCGAACGGCGTCACCATCGGCCGCCCCGAACTCCGACGAGCTACCTCGTCTCGGGGATCCCGATCGGACGAATCCCCCGCACCTCGGGGGACAGCTACGTCGTGGTCGGAGACGCCGCCGGGCAGGTGAAGCCGCTTTCGGGCGGCGGGATCTTCACGGGGATGCGGTGCGCCGAACTCGCGGCCGAAGTCGTGGCGGACGCGCTCCGGGACGGGGACGTCTCGGCCGGCCGCCTCGCGCGCTACGACCAGGCCTGGACGGCGGAGCTCGGCGACGAGTTCCACCGGGCGCTCGCGCTGCGGCGGATCTTCCGCCGCCTGTCGGACGCCGACCTGGACGACGTCGTGCGTGCGATGCGTTCGGCGCATCTCGAAGGGACGATCGTGGCCTTCGGCGACATCGATTTCCCGACCGGCGTCGCGCGGGCCGTCCTCCGTCAGTCGCCGTCGCTCGTGCGCCTCGCCCCGAAGGCCCTGGGCGCGTGGCTCGGGGGATCCGGCCCGCGCGCGCCCGACCTCGATTTCGACGCGCGCCGCATCGAAACGTAAGCCCCGACTCCCAGGGCGACGAACGCGGCTCCGAGAAGTCCGTACAGGACGGCGGAGTAGCCGGCGCCCTGCACGTAGAACGCGGTCTCGGGCAGCAGCGCCGAGATTCCGAGACGCGAGAGGTTCAGGTTCAACGGGCCGCTCGTGCCGTTTCCGGATAGGGTCGCGTTCAACAGCTGCGCTCGGGTGAACCAACCGACCGAAGCGAGCCGGTAGTGGGTGCCGTTCGCCGCAAAGACGAGGAGGGTGCGGACCGCGTACGTTCCGCTCGGGGTCCCCGTTGCCGATTCGACCGTCACGGCGCCCGACGTCGTTGCCCCCGGCGCGATCGACGCCACCGTCCAGAACGTCGTATTCCCGAACGAGTGGCCCGACGCAAAGAACGGGGCGTCGTTCGCGGGCAACGGGCCGGTCGCGTTCCCGGGATACGCGTTGAACGCGTAGAACTGGAGCGTCAGGTTCGCATCGATCATCGGCGACGGGAGCGGATCCGAGAGCGAGAAGGCGAGAGTGGTCGATTGGCCGGCGGGGACAGACGGCAGGCTCAGGTTGCCGAGGAACTGCGAGCCCGAGTACCGCGGGTAGAGCGGGGGTGAGCTCGCGGCTTGGACGAGCGGAGCGGCCCCGACCACGACCCCGAGGACCACGACGATCGTGAGCGGCAGCGCCCGTCGGAGCCGACGGGTCGGACCCGCACGGAACGACCTACGAACCGGCAAGCTCCCCGACCTCTTCGGGGGTCTTCGACGCGAGCGCGAGCAACCGACGGATGCGTTCGCCGGTCTCCTTCCCCGAGCGCCCGATCCCTCGTCCGACGAAACCGCCGTAGCCTCGGCCGACGCGCGCGGGCCCCGCCGAGGCGACCTTGAACAAGGCGCGAGCCAGCGCGAGCGGGTTGCCGGTGAGCGCCACGGCCTCATGGTCGGCCCGAAACTCCTCTTCGCGCACCAAGGCGCGCGTCGCGTAGCCGACGACCGGGTCCCACCGGGTCATCCGGGCCAGCGTGCGAAGAAACGTCAGGTACCGGCTGTCGAGCCGGCGGATGTGGCCGAGCTCGTGGGCGATCACGGCCAACCGCTCCTCCGGGGTCAGCGCGTCGATCAAGCCCCGGGAGAGGAAGATGAGCTCGTGCCGTCGCAGCCCCCACGGCCCGCCCCACTCGACCAACGTGAGACTGAACGCCTCCCGCCGGGCGGACGGGAATTCGAGCAGGGAAAACGTCCCGGGCGGCCGGGGCAGCGACGACGGCCACGGAAGCGGGGTCGGCTGCCACAGCCGAAGCAGTCCGTGGCCGACCAACTGGTTGAGGGCGAACGCCACGCCGAGGATGACGAACGCCCCGAGCGCGCCGAGCGCCCAGAGCGGAAGCGTCGCGAGGGTCGCAAGCGTGGCCGGCGACCGAACGATCGCGTCGATCTCGGTCGCTCCCCCGTCCGCGAGGAACCAGACCACCGCGGTCGTGGCGAGCAACGCCCAGAGGGCGACGAACGCCGCCGCGAGCCGCAGGACGAGGGGGGCCAGCGACCGCCGCAACGAGACGGCGAGGCCGAGCCCAACGCCCGCCCACGCGGCGATCGGCAACGCGAAGATCGCGACCTCTTCCGCGCCCATGCTCCCGTTCGAACGGTTCGCTACAAACGAAGTCGCCGCCGGAGCTCGCGCTCCTCCGCCGGTTGGAGCTTCTCGATCTCCTCGTTCAAGTGAACGACCCCCGCGGGACCGAACATCTCCACCACCCCTTTAAGCAGATGGGCGAGGTATTTGCGCTCGAAATCGACCGGCCGGTAGACGTACCGCTCGCCGCCGCGGCAGCTTTCCCGGCGCCGCCGAACCGCTCCCTTCTGGTGGAGGCGGGAGAGGATCGTCGCGACGGTGGTGTACGCGAGCGGGATCCCTTGCCGCTCCAGCTGACGACGCACGTCGCGGGCGGGCGCCTCTCCGAGCTCCTTGAGCGAGCGCAACACCTCCGACTCCAGCGACCCGAGCACGGTTCTCTCCGTTTCCTCCTAAGGGAGCGCCGACCTTCATTAACTCGAGCGCCGAACCGAAACGAACCAGTACGAACCGGGGGAGGCGACCGGGCGAACCGTGGACTGTCGGCAAGGTTTTGTGGGGGTGGTCGGATAGAGCCGCCGTGCCCGATCGCCCCCGGTTTGCCCAGAGCGTGCTCGACTTGGTCGGCCAGACGCCGCTCGTACGGCTCTCCCGCATTGGGCGGGACGTCCCGTACCCGTTGATCGCGAAGCTCGAGCACCTGAACCCGGGAGGGTCGGTCAAGGACCGGATCGGGGCGTGGATGATCGACGACGCCGAACGCCGGGGCCTGTTGAAGCCGGGCGGGACGATCGTCGAGGCGACGAGCGGCAACACGGGCGTCGGCCTCGCCATGGTCGCCGCCGTCCGAGGGTACCGATCGATCTTCGTCCTGCCGGACAAGATGAGCGCCGAGAAGATCCGCCTGCTCCGGTCGTACGGCGCCCGGGTGATCGTCACCCCGAGCCGCCTGCCGCCCGAGCACCCGATGAGCAACTATTCGGTCGCTCGCCAGCTCGCCGAGCGGATCCCGGGGGCCTACTACCCGAACCAGTACGAGAATCCGTTCAACCCCGAGGCCCACTACCGGACGACCGCGCCCGAGATCGACGCGGCCGTCGGCGCCGAAGTCGGGGCGATCGTGGCGACGATCGGAACGGGGGGAACGGTCAGCGGGATCGGCCGGTACTTCAAGGAGCGGCGACCGAACGTCCGGATCGTCGCGGTCGACCCGGTCGGCAGCGTCCTGGCGCCGTACTTCCGGACGAAGCGGCTCGGCCCGGCGACCCCGTACCTGGTCGAGGGGATCGGCGAAGATATGGTACCGAAGACCGTCCAGTTCCAGTACCTCGACGAGTTCGTCGAGGTGACCGACCGCGAGTCGTTCGAGATGGCCCGACAGCTCGCCCGCGAGGAGGGGTTGTTCGTCGGCGGCTCGTCGGGGGCCGCTGTCCAAGGCGCGCTTCGCTGGCTCGAGCGCCGCCCGATTCCCGTCGGCTCGCCGGTGGTGATCATCCTTCCCGACTCGGGGGACCGGTACCTCTCGACGTTCTACTCGGATGAGTGGATGCGCGAAAAAGGGTTCCTGGGAGGAGGCGCGACCGCCGGAGAGTTGGTCGCCCGCAAGCGGGGGACGCCGGCGCTGGTCGCGGTCGATCCGACGGCGCTCGTCCGGGACGCCCTCGCACTGTTGCGCCACCACCAGGTGAGCGAGGCGCCGGTGCTTTCCGGCGTGGAGAACGTCGGCCGGATCCGGGAGGAGGAGGTGCTCCGGCGGGCGCTCCTCGATGAGACGGTGCTAGAGCGGACCGTCTCCCAAGTCCTCGAGCCTCCGTTCCCCGAACTATCGACCTCCACGACGGTCGGCGAGCTCCTCCACCGGCTGCGGTCGGAACCGACCGTGCTCGTCCGCGACCCGGCGACGCAGGCGCCCGTGGGCGTGCTGACCCGGCACGATCTGGTCGGCTATCTATCCGAGGAGGGGGCGAGCGATGCGATTTGATACTCGGCTCATCCACGCGGGCGACCCGGTCGACTCGGCGACCGGGGCGGTCAACCCGCCGATCTACCTATCGAGCACCTTCGTCCAGCGGGCGCCGGGCGTTGACCGCGGCTTCGTCTACGGCCGGACCGGCAACCCCACCCGCGCGGTCCTCGAGCGAACGTTGAGCGCGCTCGAAGGCGGACGCCGAGGCCTCGCCTTTTCGAGCGGCCTTGGCGCGCTCGCGACGCTGCTCGAAGACCTGCCGAGCGGCGCCCGCATCGTGGCGAACGACGACCTGTACGGCGGGACCTGGCGGCTGTTCGACCACCACGCTCGGCAGTTCGGCCTCCAGGTCGAATTCCTCGACCTCACGGTGGCCGACCGTCTGTCGACCGCGCTCGAGCGCGCGCCGGCTCATCTGGTCTACGTCGAGACGCCGACCAATCCGATGATGCGGCTGGTCGACCTGGAGGCGGTCGCGCGCATCGCCCGACGCTTTGGTAGCCGGCTCGTCGTCGACAACACGTTCGCCTCGCCGGCGCTCCAGCGCCCAATCGAGCGGGGGGCGGACCTCGTCCTCCACTCCACCACGAAGTACCTCGGTGGTCACTCCGACCTGATCGGCGGCGCGCTCGTCGCGCGGTCCCGACGTTGGGGCGAGCGGCTCGCGTGGCTCCAGAACGCGGTCGGGGCGGTCCCGAGCCCGGTCGACTGCTTCCTTGCGCTCCGCGGGATCCGCACCCTCGGCGTGCGGATGCGGGCGCACGAGGCGAGCGCGCGGGCGGTCGCCGAAGTGCTCGAGTCGAGTCGCAAGGTGCGGGCGACGTACTACCCGGGGCTTCCGTCCCACCCTCAGCATCGGCTGGCGCGACGGCAGATGGACGGCTTCGGGGGCATGGTGAGCGCGGAGCTAATCGGCGGCGCGGGCGGTGCGCGCCGGTTCCTGCGGAAGCTTCGGTTCTTCGCGCTCGCGGAGAGCCTGGGCGGCGTCGAGTCGCTCGTCGAGCACCCCGCGTCGATGACCCACCTATCGGTGCCCGCCGAGATCCGGCGACAACGCGGCATCACGGAGGGACTAGTCCGGCTCTCCTGCGGCATCGAGGACCCGGCCGACCTGGCCGACGATGTCCGCCGTGCGCTCGTCCAGGTGTGAGATGCGCGAGTTTCGGGTCTACGACACCCTCTCGCGCGAGCTGAGGACGTTCCGACCGATCACTCCGCCGCGCGTCGGCCTCTTCGTCTGCGGACTCACTCCGTACGCCGAGGCGCATGTCGGCCATGGCCGGGTCGCGGTCGTCTTCGACGTCGTCGCGCGGGCGCTGACCGCCTGGGGGTACCGTCCGCTGTACGTCCAGAACGTCACGAACGTCGACGATCGCCTGATCGAGCGCGCCGCGGCCGAGGGGACCGACCCCCTGGCGCTCGCCGAGCGCCACATGGCGGGCTGGCTCCAGGCGATGGAGGAGCTCGGCGTCCGGTCGGTCAACTACTACCCGCGAGCGACCGACTACATCCCGGAAATCATCGCCCAAGTCGCGGCGCTCGTCGACCGGGGATTCGCCTACGTCGCCCGCGACGGCTCGGTCTACTTCGACGTCGGGCGATTCCCCGACTACGGGCGCCTTTCGGGCCAGCGGGTCGAGGCGTTGCGCCCGGGAGCCCGGCTCGAGGTCGACCCGCGCAAGCGGGCCCCGGAGGATTTCGTCCTGTGGAAGGCCGCCGTTCCCGGCGAGCCGTCGTGGCCGAGCCCGTGGGGCCCGGGCCGGCCGGGCTGGCACATCGAAGACACGGCGATCACGGGCCGCCTGCTCGGTCCCCGATACGACCTCCACGGAGGCGGAGTCGACCTCAAATTCCCTCACCACGAGGCCGAGATCGCCCAAGCCGAGGGCGCCTCGGGAGAGCGGCCGTTCGTCAACTATTGGATGCACGTCGGCCTCGTCGAGATGGGCGGGACGAAGATGTCGAAGTCGATCGGGAACGTCTATCCCCTACGCCAGGCTCTCGACGAGTACGGTCCGTGGGTCGTCCGTTTCTACTATCTCAACGCCCATTACCGCAGCCCGCTCGGCTTTCAAGGATCCGAGACTCTGGACGAGAGCCGGGAGGCGTACCGGCGCCTGGCGGCGCCCCGGGAGGCGATCCGGCGCGCCCGGGCCCGGGACGCAGGGTCCCGCGAACGCGACCTCCCCGCCGGGGTGGCGGCGGGGGCCGAGGCGCTGGTCGACCGGCTCGACGCCCATCTCGCGGACGACTTCCACACCCGGGAGGTGATCGCCGAACTGTTCGGCTGGGGGCGCACCGTCACAGAGCTGCTCGCGAGCCCCTCGGGAGCGTCGCTGTCGGACGACGCGCTCGATACCCTCGAGCGACCGTACGAGTGGGCGCAGCGGATGCTCGGCCTCTGGCCCGAGACTCCGCCGGTACTTGTCGGGGAAGCGGACGCTTCCGCCGTGATCGAAGCGGCGATCGCCGCCCGCGCGAGGGCGCGGGCCCGCGGCGATTACGCCGAGGCCGACCGAATCCGCCACGACCTCGAGCGCGCTGGCATCACGCTCGAAGATCGAGGGAACGAGACGACGTGGCAGTCAAACCGTGAGGACGCCGGGCGTCGACCGTAACGGGAATCGGCCCGACCCGTTTCCGGCCGGTCGGGGTCCCAAGGGGCGGCGGGCCCCGGTGGGGATAATACCCTCGCGAGCGTGCCGCGGGCGCTGATGCGAGGGTTTGGCTTTCAGGAGCACGGAGGGTGGGATCGACTCGGAACCGTCGAGGTCCCCGAGCCGGTGCCGGGCCCCGGTGAGGTGCGGGTGCGGATCCGGGCCGCCGCATTCAACCGGCTCGATCTGTTCACGCTGGCCGGCATTCCCGGGGTGACGATCGAGCGGCCCCATGTGCTCGGCTCCGACGGCGCCGGCGTGGTCGATCGACGGGGCGACGGAGTCGACGACCTCTCGGACGGCGAGGCAGTCGTGATCAATCCGGGGTTGTGGGACGGGGTCTGCTTGGCCTGCCGCGCCGGGAACGAGGCGCTCTGTCCGGCGTACCGGATTGTCGGCGAGCACACCCAGGGAACGGCGACCGAATTCGTCGTCGTCCCCCGGCGGAACCTTCAGCCGAAGCCGGCGTCGCTGAGCTTTGTCGAGGCGGCCGCGGCCCCCCTCGTCTTCCAGACAGCGTGGAGAGCGTTGCGGACGGTCGGCGAGGTCCGGCCGGGGGCCCGGGTCGCCGTCATCGGCGCCGGCGGGGGAGTCGTCCCCGCCGCGGTCCAAGTCGCGACGCTGCTCGGCGGAGAGGTGACGGTCGCGGCGCGCGACGAGGCCAAGGCGGAGCGGCTCCGCCGGTTCGGGGCGCGGACGATCGTGCCGATCCGCGACGATCCCCCCCTCGACCGGGCGTTGTGGGCGGCGAGCGACAAGCGGGGCTACGACGTGATCTTCGATTCGGTCGGGGCGCCGACCCTTCCCCGCTCGATCCGGGCGCTCGCCCGAGGCGGCCGAGCGGTCGTGATCGGCGCCACCGCCGGGCCGCTCGCGTCGATCGACCTTCGGACGATCTTCTGGCGCCAGGCGTCGATCCGCGGGAGCACGATGGCAGGCGCCCGGGAGTATCAGGAGATGTACGAGCATCTCGCGGGAGGGCGGCTCACTCCGGTCGTCGACTCCGAATTCCCGCTCGCCGACGCCGCCGCGGCGCTCCGCCGGTTCGAATCGCCCGACCTGTTCGGGAAGGTTGTGGTGACCGTGCCGTGACGCGGTTTTCCGTCGGACCTCCGGGCAGCTTTATCCGCCGCGACCGCTACCTCGCCCTTCGATGAGCGGCGACGCCGAGCGCGGCCAGTTGAAAATCGACTGGGCGCGGGCCCACATGCCCGTGCTCGAGGGCGTCCGGCGCCGGTTCGAGTCGGAGCAGCCGTTCCGCGGGTTGACGCTCTCGCTCGTCCTGCACGTCGAGGCGAAGACGGCCGCGCTCGCCCTCGCGTTGCGGGCGGGCGGCGCGCACGTCCACGTCGCGGCCGGCAACCCGCTCTCCACGGACGACGACGCGGTCGCGGCGCTCCGAGCGCTCGGCGTCGATGTGCGGGCGAAGAAGGGCGAAAGCACGGCCGAGTATCGTCGGGATATCGAGGCGATGCTGGCGGCCGACCCCGATGTGATCGTGGACGACGGCGCGGACTTGGTCGCGCTCGCGCTCACCCAGCGCGGCGAGCGCGGGAAGATCCGGGGGTCGACCGAGGAGACGACGACCGGCGTCACTCGGCTCCGGGCGATGGAACGCGAGGGCCGCCTGTTGTTTCCCGCGATCGCCGTGAACGACGCCGACATGAAGCATCTCATGGACAACCGTTACGGCACCGGTCAGTCCGTGATCGAGGGGCTGCTCACGGCGACCAACCTCCTCGTGGCCGGGAAGGTCGCGGTCGTCGCCGGGTACGGCTGGTGCGGAAAGGGCGTCGCTCGACGCCTCGCGGGGCTGGGCGCCGAGGTGATCGTCACGGAGATCGATCCGGTCCGGGCGATCGAGGCCCGCCTCGACGGCTTTCGGGTCCGACCGATGCGCGAGGCGGTGCGGGAAGCCGACCTCCTCGTGACGGTCACCGGCAACACCCAGGTCGTTCGCGCCGAGCACTTCGAGCAGCTCAAGGACGGCTGCGTCCTCGCGAACGCCGGTCACTTCGATGTCGAGATCTCGCGTTCTGACCTCGAACGGCTCGCGGTCGCCCATCGGACCGTGCGCCCCCACGTCGAGGCGTACCGCTTCTCCGACGGCCGCACGGCGTACCTGATCGGCGAGGGACGGCTCGTGAACCTCGCGACGGGCCAGGGCCACCCGGTCGAGATCATGGACCTCTCCTTCGCGCTGCAGGCGCTCTGCGCCGAGCATATCGCCCGCCACGGACGCTCGATGCCTCCCAAGGTCTATCCGGTCCCCCCCGAGATCGACCGGGCGGTCGCGCGGAGCGCGTTGCCCGCGTTCGGCGCGGCGATCGACGAGCCCACCGATCTCCAGCGGAAGTACGCCCTGAGCTGGCAGGAAGGAACATGAGCGGAGAACGAACGCCATCGGATCTTCAGTACACGCGAACGCACGAATGGATACGCCTGACCGGCGACGTCGCGACCGTCGGGATCACCGACCACGCCCAAGCGGAGCTGACCGACATCGTCTTCGTCGACCTTCCGGCCCCTCCGAAGGCGGTCCGAGCCGAAGCGACCGCCCTCGTGCTCGAATCGGTGAAGACGGTCGCCGACGTCTACGCGCCGGCCGACGGCACGATCATCGAAGTGAACACGGAGCTCAAGGCGCATCCCGAGTACGTCAACCAGGACCCGTACGGCAAGGGTTGGCTGTTCAAGGAGAAGCTCGCGGGGCCCCTCCCGGCCGATCGCCTCCTGACGGCCGACGGCTACCAAGCCCATCTCCGCGGCGGCGGGGCCGCGCCGCCGTAGCTCCGGGGCCCGGGCCGCCCCGGCCGGTCCCGCTACGTCCCGGTGAACTTGGGAGGGCGGCGCTCCAAGAAGGCGCGCATCCCTTCGGTCCGATCGTTCGTCGCGAACGACTGTCCCGCGCTGACGCCTTCGAGGTAGAGCGCCGTCGAGAGGGGAGCCTCGACCCCCTCGTCGATCACCCGCTTCGCCCACGCGACCCCGAGGGGAGCCCGCGCCGCGATCGTCGCGGCCAGCGCGGACGCTTCGTCGCGAGCCCGCTCGGCGGGAACCACCCGGGCGACGAATCCGAGCCGGTGCGCTTCCTCCGCGGAGACCGGAGTTCCCGTGAAGACGAGCCGCTTCGCGTTCGCCCGCCCGATCAGCCGGGCGAGCCGGGACGCCCCGCCCATGCCGGGATGGATCCCCACCGTGACCTCGGGCAGCCCGAGCTGCGCACCTTCGGCGGCGACGATCAGATCGGCCGCGAGCGCGAGCTCGAGCCCGCCGCCGAGAGCGTATCCTTCGACCAACGCGATCACGGGTCGCGGGAACTTCGCGATGCGCTCCGCGACCTGTTGGCCGAGGAACCCGAACGCGATCCCCTCTGCATGGCTCTTTGCCGCCATCTCCGCAATGTCCGCCCCGGCGGCGAAGACCGGACTCGAGCCAGCCAGCACGACCGCACGCAGTTCCGACTCCGATTCCAGGGAAGCGAACGCCGCGTCGATCTGGTGGAGAAGCTCGCTGTTCAACGCGTTCAGCGCCTCGGGCCGGTCGAGCAGCACCCAAGCGACCGGGCCCGACCGCTCGACGCGGACATAGCGCATCGGCCAGCGAGACTCCCCAGCGGCCGCCCGCCGGCGGAGTTCTTCCGAGATCGGAAACGGACCGGAGACCGTCGCGGCATACGCCTCGACGAGCCGGAGCCCGTCGGCGAGCCCTCGCCGGGAGAGCAGGGCGAACGGCCCCCACCGGCGCCGGAGTCCGACGGTCGCCCCCCGGTCGGTCGCCTCGGCGGTCGCCACCCCTTCCTCCACGAGTCGGGTGGCGATGCCGATGGTCAGCCCGAGGAACCGCTCCTCTACCGCCCGCTTGCGTTCCGGCTCGACGGCGGTCTCCTTCCACGCCCACGGCTGGCCGCTTTCGAACTGGCGGCGCAACCGCTCGCTCGGCGCGTACGCGGGCCCGAACGCCCGTTCGAGTGACCGCTCGGCGTGGTAGGCGATCGGGATGCCCGTGACATTCATCAGCTCGAACGGGCCGAGCGTGGCGCCGAACAGCTCCCGTCCGACCTCTTCGATGGTGGCGAGGCTGGCGACGCCCGCCTCGGCAAGACGGGTCGCCTCGTTCAGGTACGGAACGAAGAAGCGGTTGACGCAGAACCCCGCCGAGTCCCGGGTCCGGATCGGGATCTTCTTGAGACGGTAGCTGAACCGCTCGAGCTCGTCCAAGACGCGCGGGTCGGTCCGTGGGCCACCGACGACTTCGACGAGCTTGTTCACGGCCGCGGGGAAGAAGAAGTGAAGGCCGGCGAACCGGCCGGGGTCGGGGAACGCTTCGCTGAGAGCCCCGACGCTCAACGACGACGTATTCGTCGCCACAATCGCGGTGGGGCTGGCCATCGCCCCGACCTCGGTGAGCACCGCGCGCTTGACCGACTCCTCTTCGAAGACCGCCTCGATGATGAGGACCGCCTCGCGCACGGCCTCGCGCAGGTCGGTCGTGAAGCGGATCCGTCCCCAGATCTCGTCCCGCCGCTCGGGCGTCAGCTTGCCGCGATCGACCCCCCCTTGAAGGGTCCGGCGGAGCAGCGACTTACCCCGTTCGATCGCCGGATCGTCGACGTCGCGCACGCAGACCGGGTGGCCCGCCTGAGCGCACGCTTGCGCGATCCCGTTGCCCATGTTCCCCGCGCCGAGAACGGCGACGGGAGCGCCGGGTCGAAGCCGGACCGGTCCGTTGTTTCCCACCATTTCTGCCGACCCTCCGAAAGGCCCCGCGCCCGAACCGGCCCCGGGTCTTAACGGTTCGGCGAGCGACCAGCCGCCGGCCGCCGGATCCGCCGGCTTCGAGGAGGCCGCGCGAACGGTTCAGGAACGAACGACCCGGTCCGAGATAAGGGCGGTGACCGTGCCGAGACCGCATGCCGGCCGTCTCCGACCAAGACCGTTCAGCGATCCGGGCGGAGGCGCGCCAGTTCGTCTACGGACTGGGCGGCTACGGGCTGGAGCTCTCGGAAGCCGTGCTCGTCACGCACGAACGGATCCCGGCGCCCCGGCTCAACTTCGTGGAAGTGCGCCGGGTCCCGGCCGACCGCCGCGCGGCGTTCGTCGAGCGGGCGCTCGACCACTACTTCCAGCGCGCGATCCGCCCGTCGTTCCACCTACCGACCCCGAGCGACCCCACGCTCGCGGACGCGCTCGCCCGCTATGGGTTTCGTCGGCCGGATCGGCCGACGATCGTGCTCGCCGCGGACGCAGCGACAGCCGCACTGACCCCTTCACTTCGCTCCGTCCGGCCGGCGGGCCCGGAAGAGCTCGCGGTCGTGGCGTCGTTCTGGACCGTCGAACGCGAACGGCCAGAACTGCTCGCCGCCCTGGACCGGGCGGTGCACCATCCGGCGCACGACGAGCGCTGGGTTCCGCTCCTCGGCCTCGAGCGCGGCCGGCCGGTCGCGGCGGGCCTCTTGCATCGCTTCGGTCCCGTGGCAGGACTTCACGCGATCACGACGGCCCCGTCGGCCCGGGGTCAGGGATGGGCGACTAGCCTTGTCCAGGCCGCCCGCGCCGGTGCGTGGGCCGGGCCGGTCGAGCGGTATACCCTCGCCACCGACGTCGGCCGGCTCGTCGACCATCTCGAACCGGTCGGGTTCGGGCCGGTCGAAACGTTCGAAGAGTTCACCCTCGCGCCGGACGCGACGTCGTTCCCGATCACCGTGGGACCGCCGTCCGGTCCCCACTGGCGTCCGCCGAGGTCACTTCCTCCGGCGGCCGGGCCGCAAGCCCCCGATCGACAACCGGGGTGACCGCTCACGCGGGCCGGCGGATGCCCTCGAGCTTCATCCGCTGCTCGAGCGACGCGATCGTGCGTATCGTGGGAACGACGGTGTCCGCGTTCAGGCTGATCGAGTCGATCCCCTGGCGGACCAGGAACTCGGCGAACTCCGGGTAAACGCTCGGCCCTTGGCCGCAGATGCCGACCGTCCGGCCCTCCGCGTGGGCCCCTTCGATCAATAGACGGATCGCGCGCTCGACCGCGGGATCGCGCTCGTCGAAGTAGCCCATCCGGCCGAGGGTCTCGGAATCACGGTCCGCGCCGAGCACGAGCTGGGTCAGGTCGTTGGAGCCGATCGAGAAGCCGTCGCAGTGGTGCGAAAACTCCCGCGCCAAGAGGACCGTCGACGGTACCTCGGCCATCAGGTACAGCTTGAAGTCGCGCGAGCGCCGCAGCCCCGCGCCGCGCAACAGTTCGACGATCTGCTCGAGTTCCCAGACGTTCCGGACGAACGGGAGCATGACGTGGGCGTTCTTCAGGCCGCGCTCGGTCCGGATCTGGTGGATCGCCTCGAGCTCGGCGAGGAAGGCCGGTTGGTAGACCGGCGAGATGTACCGGGAGCAGCCGCGCCAGCCGATCATCGGGTTCTCCTCGACCGGCTCGAACTCCTCGCCACCGGGCATGCCGCGGTATTCGTTCGTCTTGAAGTCGCTGGTCCGGATGATCACCGGCCGTGGGTAGAACGCCTGGCAGACCCGGCCAATCCCATCGGCCAAGCGGCGGACCAGTTCGTCCTTCCGCCCGTCGCGCAACAGCTTGAGCGGGTGCTCGCGGACGTGCGCGGTGAAGATGAACTCGATGCGCAGCAGCCCGACGCCTGAGACCGGCAGCCGCGCGTACTCTTCCGCCTTCTCGGGGACGCCGACGTTCACGTAGATGCGGGTCGCCGTCACCGGGACGGAGTCGCCGCTCGCCGCACCGGTCGTCGCCGGAGGAGGAGCGGATTCCTTGGGGGCGACCCGCCGACCGCGGTAGACCTGCCCGGTCTTGCCGTCCACGGTCACCTCCGAACCTTCGGGGATCGTGGTGGTAGCGGTCCGGGTGCCGACGACACACGGCACGCCGAGCTCGCGGGAAACGATCGCCGCGTGGCAGGTCATCCCCCCTTCGTCGGTCACGATGCCCGCGGCGACCGCCATCGCCGGCACCATGTCGGGCGTCGTCATACTGGTCACCAGGATCTCGCCGGGCTTGAGGCGGCCCATGTCGTGGGCCCCTGCGATGATCCGGGCGATTCCGGCGGCCACGCCCGGGCTCGCACCGAATCCGCGGACCAAAAGGGCGCTCTCGGCTTCGCTCGTCTCGGCCGGTGCCGTGGCCGGCTTCGGGGCGGGGGCCGGGCGATCGGCCGCCGTGGGCGGGGACGGGATCGTCGTGACCGGGCGAGCCTGCACCAGGTAGATAGCGTCACCGTCCCAGCACCACTCGATGTCCATCGGTCGCCGGTAATGCGACTCGACCACCCGGGCGAGCGACACGAGCCGGGCGATCTTGTCGTCGGGGAGCTTCTGTACCCCTCGCTCGGCGACGGGGACCTCCTCGCGCCGGTTCCCCCCGTCCGGCCCGCGCACGAGGCGGACCTTCTGCTCGGCGAGCTGCTTCTGTACGATCTGGAACGTCGACCCGTCGATCACGTAGTGGTCGGGGGTGACTTCCCCTCCGACAATCGCCTCGCCGAGGCCCCAGCCCGCTTCCACGATCAGGTGGTTCTCGCCGGTATTCGGGTCCCGGGTGAAGAGGATGCCGCTCACGCGGGAGTCGACCATCTTCTGGACCAAGACCGCGAGGCGGACGGCGGAATGATCGAATCCTTTCTTCGAACGGTACATCACGACCCGCGGCGTGAAGAGGGAACCCCAGCACTTTCGGATCGCGTTCAGGATCGATTCGGTTCCGCGGACGTTCAAATACGTGTCCTGCAGTCCGGCGAACGAGGCGCCTTCCAAGTCCTCCGCCGTCGCACTCGAGCGCACCGCGCAGAACGGGTGGCCGTGGCGCGTCGAGAACGTCTCGTACGCCCGGACGAGTTCGTCGCGCAGCTCCGGCGGAAACGGCGTCGTCTCGAAGGCGGTCCGGATCGAGCGGCACCCGGTCTCGACCTGTTCGGGCGAGCCCGCTTCGAGGTGCGCCAGCGTCTCGCGAATCACGGCGCCGACGCGGGTGCCGTCGACGAACGCCT
>JAKAWP010000019.1 GCA_021816955.1 Thermoplasmata archaeon | reverse complement strand
ATCCGAGCGCCTTCGTCCTCTCTTCCAAGGGCCGCGAATGCGGCCAGCACTCGAGACCGCTGTAGTACAAAAGTTCCCGTCATTCGGCGAGATGAGGTATCGGAGATTTTCTAAGCCAGCAGCGCCGTGCCGGCACTGGCTGCCGGGTCTCCCGGGGCGTGTTCCTTTCGTCTGGCCGGAAGTCGACAAGGGGAGCCTCGCCTTATCCGTCCGAGCCATCTTCGGGCACGGAAGGCGATGGAGATCCACGTCGACCTCGACGGCGCCCCCGCACCCTCGAAGAAGGTGACGGTACGCCCGAGCGGAACGTTCGTCCTCGCCGTCGCTTCGAACCCAACGACCGGATACTCTTGGCAGGCGACGATCGAGGGCTCGGGAGTCCGGCTGCTCGCCTCGACGTACGAACGCTCCGCCGACCGCCCCGGTGCCGGAGGATTCGAGCGGTTTCGGTTCCGGGCGGGGCGACGGGGCCAGGGGTCGATCCGCCTCGACTACCGCCGGCCGTGGGAGCCGACACCGGTCCAGTCGGTTCGAGTTCCGTTCGCGATCACGATGGCCCGCGCGGGCCGCGTCCGTCCCCCGACGGCGACCCCCCAGTCGGACGGGCGTGCCCGGAAGCGCTGGCGGCGGCCCGAGCCGGCGCCGCGATCCGCGCGAGCGCGGCGGCGACCGCGGCCTTCAGATCGAGCGGGTGGAGCTCGCCCCGCGCATAGGCGTCGACGAACGTCGCGCCGTCGGTGAATTCGAGCGTCCCCCCATGGGCGGGCGAGCGTTCCAGGACGAGCCGCCGTTCCCACGGGAGGACGATGAACCGGGCGGCTTCCACGACCGGGTTGCCGTCGACGACGTTCCGCGGACAGTACGCCGCCCGCACCTTCGCTTCGATCTCCTCGGGCGGGGCCGCGAGCGCGATCGACGACGACGGGTCGGATTTCGACATCTTCCGCTCGACTCCGCCGTCGGTCGGATCCATCCGACCGCCGCCGGAGAGCGCGGAGAGCAGCGGGGTGTGGATGGCGGCCGGGACGGGCCAATGGTAGTGGTGCGCGACCTCGCGCGCGAGGACGTGGGCCCGGCGCTGGTCGAGCCCTCCGTAGGCGAGGTCGACGGGCAGCTCGAAGATGTCGGCGACCTGCATCGACGGGTAGAACAGCTTCGCCGTGTCGAGCTCCGTCGCCGATTCGTCCCGGCCAAGGATCGACATCGCTCGACGCGTGCGGGCGAGCGTGGTCGCCTTCGCGACCCGGAGCACGCGCTCCCAGTAGCCGGGCGAGCGAACGAGCTCGCTCGCCCAACGGTACCGTACCGACGGTCCGTCGACCCCGAGGGCCCGGAACGCCGCGGTCATCGCCTCGCCGGAGGCGCGGATCCTGTCGAGGTCGCTGCCGAGCTTGTCGTTCACGAACGCATGCCAGTCCGCGAGGAAGACCGTGAGCTCCGCGCCGGCCTCCCGAAGGTCGAGCATCGTGCGGGCCGGGATGAGGTGCGCGACCGTGAGGGGGCCGGACGGCTCGAAGCCGATGTACGCGCGCGGACGGTCCGTCCGCTCGAAGAGGGCGCGGACCTCCTCCGGCGTGACCGCCTCGGCGACGTGGCGAAGCACTAGGTCCGCCCGCTTCTCCGGGTCCATGCGCGAAGTGACGAGTCACCCGCCTATTTGGGGGTGCGCTCACGGCGCCCCGGTACTGGGCGGCCGAGCGACCCAACCGGGCGATTGAGAACGGGACGACCCGCGGGCCGACGAAAGCGAATGTTGATAACCCGGAACCTCTTGCCGCGTCTTAGCACGGCATGGCGAACGGGCGACTCGTAGCCGCGGGGGTCTTGATCGTCATTCCGTTGGTCGTCTTCCTCGCAATCCCGTTCTACAACACGACCTCGCTCCCGAGCGTCGGGGGCCTCCCGTTCTTCTACTGGTGGCAGACCCTCTGGCTCGGGCTCTCCGCGCTCCTGTTCATCGCGGCCGCGATCTTGATCGACTGGGATCGAACGGAGGCGTAACGGACGATGGTCGACGCCGTGGTCTGGGCGGTCTTCCTCGCGCTGTTCGCGGTCTTCGCGGCGCTCGGGTTCTCGGCGCTCCTGTGGCGCCGGGCCGAGATGACGACGCTCCACGAATGGGCGCTCGCCGGCCGACGGCTCGGACCGTGGCTCATGTTCTTCCTCGTCGGGGCGGACCTGTACACCGCGTACACGTTCATCGCCGTCCCGTCGTCCCTCTACGCGAAGGGGGCGATCTACTTCTTCGCGGTCCCGTACGTCGCGATCACCTTTGCCATCGCCATGCTGGCGATGCCGCGGCTCTGGGAGATCAGCCGCCAACGCGGCTACATCACCGCCTCCGACTTCGTGAAGGACCGCTACCGGAGCCGGACGCTCTCGATCGCCGTGGCGGTGACGGGGATCGTCGCCGAGCTCCCGTACATCGCGCTCCAGATCGTCGGGATGCAGGCCGTGCTCGTCGCGATGCTGTACAACACCGCGAACAGCAGCACGACGAGCGAGGTGGCGCTGATCATCGCCTTCGTCGTCCTCGCGGCGTTCACCTGGACGAGCGGGCTGCGGGGAGCCACGATCACGGCGGTCATGAAGGACGTGCTGATCTTCCTCACCATCATCGTCGTGATCGTCATCGTCGCCACGGGCGGCGACTTCGCGAAGGCATTCACCGCGGTCCCGTCGTTCAAGACGCTGCCGACGACGCTCGTCAACGCCTACTGGAGCCTGTTCGTGATGAGCGCGCTCGCGCTCTACCTCTATCCGCATGCGATCAACGGCATCCAGAGCGCGAGCGGCGTGAAGCCGCTCCGGCGCAGCACCGCCCTGCTCCCGCTCTATGGGCTCGGCCTCGCCGGTCTCGCCTTGTTCGGCGTCCTCGTCTACGGGGTCCCGAACGCCCTCGCCTACGTGCATTCGTTCCCCCCGTCCACGGCGGGGACCCAGGTCGTCCCCGGCCTGATCCTCTATACGCTACCGGACTGGTTCGTCGGGATCGCCTTCCTCGGGATCTTCATCGGCGGGCTCGTTCCGGCGACGATCATGGCGATGTCCCAGGCGAACCTCCTCACCCGGAACATCATCAAGGAAGGGTGGAAGGACATGTCGCCGCAGGCCGAGACGACGATCGCGAAGTGGGCCAGCGTCGTCTTCAAGTTCCTCGCCCTCGCGTTCGTCTTTGTCATCCCGTCGACGTACGCGATCCAGCTCCAGCTGTTCGGCGGGATCTTGATCCTCCAGATCCTGCCGAGCCTCTTGTTCGGCCTGTTCCGCTTCCGCTTGAACAAGTGGGCGCTCCTCGCGGGACTCGTGGTCGGAATCGGCCTCGGCCTCTACCTCATGGAGGTGGCGAACAACTGGACGGCCTGGGCGACGACGCTGTACACCCAGAATCCGTTCGGGCTCCTGTACATCGGGCTGACGGTCCTCGCGGTCAACGTGGTGATCGTGATCGTCGGCACGCTGATCGCGCGGATGATCCGGCCGCCGGACGACGCCCCCGAGATCGCCGTGCTCGACCGGATGCGTTCGTCCGCGGCGCGTCCGCCGACCCCGGCGGCCGCGGCGGCGCCGGCTGGCACCGCCCCCGCGCCGGCGTCGGGCGCGCTTCGCCCGTAGGCCCCGCGGAACGCGAGGCTAAATAGCGACGGCGGCTCGGATTCATCGCTAGGCTGGACCGGGGGGTTGGGCGTCCCCTTGTACACCGAAACCGTCCTTAGCGGGGGTGACAGGCAAGAGCGACGTCGAAGGGAGGGGTGCGTCTCGCGTTAGCTCCGTAGACGCTCTGTTCCACTGGGCCGCGGGCATCGCGACGGGCGCTCGGAGGAGCGCCCTAGCGGTTATCCATCACGGGCACCGGGTCAGGTCCTGACGGGAGCAGCCTTACCGTGACTCGTCGACGCTGGTGGGGCTACGGGGCCGAGGAGCGCGCGAGGTCACCGCATCCCTTTCATCGACGGCCACCTTGCTGGCCTAGCACGCTCGCCGCTTTCCCGTATGGCCTCGAAGGCGCGCGAACCCCCCCACCCCCCTGTTTCCACTGGAGAGACGGCCCCCTACCAGCCTTCCGCGGCGGGGTCGATCGCGTCCGCTTCGAGACGAGAGCGGCGATCCGGTGGGATCTCGCGCTTGGTGGCGCGCGCGTAGTCGTAACAGACGATCACCGTGCGGCCCCGGGCAGTCACAACGCCATCCTGCTTCCGTCGGAACCGGTAGAGGAGGGTGAAGCTGGTCCGGCCGATCGGACGGGCGGGGGCGACCTCGCCGAGGAGCTCCTCTCCGTAGAAGACCGGTGCGAAGTAGCGACAAGTGACCTCGGCCAAGATGATGTCGAGCTCCTTCGGATCGGATGAACCGAGGAGCCGAAGATAGTAGTCGCACCGTAATGTTTCCATGTACACGAAGTACGCGGCGTGATTGAGGTGTCCGAGAACGTCGATATCGTGATACGGGACGGAGAACAAGCGGTGGGTGCCCATCGCCGGAATCGACATGAGTGAAACCGAAGCCGCCGGGCCGGCACGTACCGGTCTCCTATATGGCTGAGGGGAGCTACCGTCCCGGGACTGGTGAAGCGGAGCGCGGGAAGGCGATGGGGACGGGTTCGACTGGAAACGAAGGGGTGCGGGGGTCGGACGCCGGGGACGAACTTCTTTCCCGGAGTGACGCCGCCGAAATCGTCGGGCGGGTCCGCTCGATCGTACGCACGCACTCCGAACGGTTCGAGCAGTCCCTGCCGCTCATCGCGAGCGAGAACCTCCTATCGCCGTACGCGAAGGAGCTCCTGATCAGCGACTTCCATTCTCGCTACGCCGAAGGGCTCCCGGGCGAGCGGTACTACGAAGGGAACGAGCAGGTCGACGAGGTCGAGCGCATCTGCCTCGACCTCGCGCGCCGGCTGTTCCGCTGCTCGTTCGCCGACGTCCGCCCGATCTCGGGGACGGTCGCGAACCTGGCCGTGTTGAAGGCGCTTGCGGAGCCGGGCGACCTCGTCGGGACGAGCCGGCTCGCGGACGGCGCGCACATCTCGAGCGCGTCGTTCGGGGCGTTCGGCCTGCGCGGCGTTCGACCCGTCTACTATGCCTGGGACCCCGAACGGATGACGATCGATGTCGGACGGACCCGGGAGATCCTTCGCGCGGTCCGTCCGAAGCTCTGCCTGTTCGGGCTGTCGTTGTTCCTCTTCCCGTTCCCGCTCGACGAGCTCGCCCCGACGCTCGAGGAGATCGGCGCGCGCGGCTGGTACGACGCCGCCCACGTCCTCGGCCTGATCGCGGGAGGGGTTTTCCAAGACCCGTTGCACACCGGCTGCGAGGTCCTCTCCGCGTCGACCCACAAGACGCTCCCCGGCCCCCAGCACGGCCTCCTCCTCGCCGAATCGCGGGATCCCGAGGTCTACCGCAAACTCCAGAGCGGCGCGTTCCCGGGCGTCACGAGCAACCACCACCTGAACGCGATGGCGGCCCTCGCGGTGAGCTTCGCCGAGACGCTCGCCTTCGGCCGGGCGTACGCGCGCCAGACGGTGGCGAACGCGAAGGCGCTCGCCCAGGCGCTCCACGAGCGCGGGTTCGACGTCCTCGCCGAACGGCTCGGCTTCACCGCCTCCCACACGATCGCCGTCCGCGTCGCCCGGGAAGGCGGCGGCGAAGCCGTTGCGCGCCGGCTCGCCGACGCCGGCATCATCACCAACAAGAACCTGATCCCCGGCGATACGAGCCCGAAGCACCCCCAGGGGATCCGGCTCGGCACCCCCGAGCTCACCCGCGTCGGGATGCGGGAGCGGGAGATGGCCGAGATCGCCGAGCTGTTCGACGACCTCCTCCACCGGGGCCGCGCCGTCGACGAGGTACGGAGCCGCGTCCGGGCGCTCAAGCAGCGGTTCACCCGGCTCGAGTACTGCTTCGGCGCCGGCGAGGCCGCCTACCGCTACTACGACCTTCTCGGCCGCGACCCGGCCTAGGACGGTCCGCCGGCGTCGCGGTCGGCGCCGCCGTCCGCTCCCAAGCCGTCCGGTCGGCTCCGCTCGATCGCCGCCTCGAGCGCCCGAGGGTCGACCGTCACTTTCGGCGGGCGCTCGCCCGCAGGGCGGGCCGCCCGGGCGAACCGAGGCACGCCGTCGGCCCCGACGGTCGTCGAGAGCGCCCCCTCCGCCACGAGCGCCGCGATCCAGTCGGCGAGGTCGGCCGGCGCCGCGCCGGTCGGCCACTCCCGCTCGAGCTCGCGGACGCTCTTCGGTCCGTCGCGCTCGAGCCGCGAGAGCACCCACGCCCGTCCGCGCGCGAAGCGGGCGAGCGCGTCGTTCGCCGCAGGAGGGGCGGACGGACGGCCGCCCGCCGATCGCCCCTCCGCCGCGGAGCGGACGTTCCGGCGAATGCCCCGCCGGTCGGTGCGCGGCGGCCGGTACGCGGCGACGAAGGCGATCGCCGCTCCCACGACGATGACCGCGAATCCGAGAAGCGTCGCGTCGAGCCGGGCCGGTCCGCCGATGAGCTCGTTCGCGAGCCACGGGCCGAGCGGCGTCAGGGCCAGGACGACGCCGACCGCGCCGACCAATCCGCCGATGGCGGCCCCGAGCGCGACGGCCGGTCGGGACGCGCGGTCGGACGATCGCGGGCCGAACCGGCCGGGGCCGCTCACGGGGGCGCGATCGGTCCCGGGTATATCAGGCGTCAACGGGCCCGAACGGGGCGAAGCGGCCATGACGGTTGCCTCGTTCGGCCGAACGATGGCCGGCGCGTCCGTCTACGTCACGCCGCCCGCGCTCGCCCGATTCCCCGAGCACGGCGATCCGCTCGAGTACTCGAGTCGGTCGCTCCTGTTCGCGCAGGACGGCGACCGGGTGCTCCGGGCGTGGGGACGTCCGGCGCGGCCGTGGGTGATCGCCGTGGAGCCGGCCGGGGAGCGCTGGAAGGTCGACGGATCGATCGACGACCCTCCCGCGTGGCGGCGGGCGGTCCGGACGCTCTTCAGCTTTCACCACCCGCTCGAGCGGTTCTACGCGCTCGTCCGGTCGGACCCCGTCCTGCGGGGGACCGAACGGCGGTTCCGGGGTCTTCGGCTGCCGCGCGACGCGAGCGTCTACGAGTCGCTGCTCCACTCGATCGTGAGCCAGCAGATCAGCCTCGCCGCGGCCGAGTCGCTTCGCCGACGGCTCCATGACCGGACGGAGGCGTACGTCCGCTGGGGCCGCTGGGAGCTGCCGTGCGTCCCGCTCCCGTCCCGGGTGCGCTCACTCGGGGAGCCGGGGCTCGTCGCGCTCGGCCTTTCGCGCGCGAAAGCCCGCGCCCTCGTCGCGCTCGCCGAACGGGAGCGGCGGGCGTCGCTCGACGACCCGTCGCTCGCCGTCGGGCCGCTGCCGCCGGCCGTCCAACGCCTGGACGGTCTTTTCGGGGTCGGGCGGTGGACCGCGGAGAACGCGCTGTTGAGGGGCGTCGGCCGGCGCGACGTCTTCGTCGCCGGCGATGTCGGCGTCCGCGTCGCGCTCGCGCGCTACGGCTCGATCCCGCGGGAGGCGCCCGAGGCGGACGCCCGGGCGTGGGCGCTTTCCCGCTACCCGACGTGGGGAAGCTACGCCACGCTGTACCTGTGGCGCCGGCTCACGTCGGACCGGCGCCGCCCAGCGGGGAGCGGTGGAGCACGGTGTGCCGCGCTCCCTGCGGGGTGAGGACGCTCTGCTTGAGCACGAGCTCGTGCACCGTGATCTCCCACGGCGCCGGCGGGTCGCGGAGCCACTCGTCGGCGATATTCCGATCGCGCGCGGTCCGCACCCGCACGACCGTCCGGTGGGGGACGAACGGACGGCCGTCGCCCGGCATCCCCGCGGCCGCCAGCCCGTCGTCGATCCGCGCCGCGATTGCCTCGACGCTCGCCCGGCCCTCGCCCACGGCGACGTAGACGATCCGGGGCCGGGCCGCGTTCGGAAACGCTCCGACGCCGTCGAATTGGAGCCGAAACGGCGGCCGTTCGCTCGCGACCCGGTCCAACACCGCCTCGACCACCGGCCGTCGGTCGTCGGGCAGGTCGGCGAAGAAGCGGAGGGTCAGATGGTCGGGAGCGAGCGGCGACGACCGGGCCGGCCGGTCGGCCGGAAGCGGCCCGGTATCGATTGCCACGAACGCACGCATCGTCCGCGGTGTTCCTCTAGGCGTCGAGCCTTACGGCGTTTGCCCGCCATCGATCGCCCCTCGGCGCGACGGGGAGCGTCCAGACCGCAGCGGTGCGCCTCGTCGCGCCGTGGAGCGCGAGGAACTGCTTGACGCGCTGCGCGCGACGGCCGTCCCCGACGACGAAGAGGCAGAACGCCCCGGCCCGTCGGGCTTTTTCGAGGTCGCGCGCGAGCCGCTCGGTCCGCAGCGCCCCCGACACTTCGGCTTCGACGTGGACGTCGAGCCCGCCGAAGTACCGCCAGGCCCAGGTCGACCGGACCCGGTCGAGCCACGCCGCGGTCTCGACAGGCGGACCGGCGTAGGGGGCGCCGGCGAGCTGCCGGTACCGCCCGTCCGGCGCGGGGGTGTCGAACCGTCCCTGCCGCACGATCTCGAGGTAGCAACCGTGCCGGGCAAACAGGCAAAACGCCCGGAGCAGGAGCCGGCGGTGCTCGACGGACTCCCGGACCGCGCCCGTCGGGGCGCTGAGACCGAGCCGAACAGCGCCCGCGGCCGACAGCACGACCCGCTCGCCGTCCGCCGCGACGAGGCCCGCCCGCTCGATCGCCCGCCACCGGTCCAGCCAGACCGCGTCCGGGACCGACGGCCCGGGGGACCGACGGGCGGCCTCGACGACGGCCGCGGGCGAAAGCTTCTCCCGCCGCTCATCCGCCCCGAGGACGGCGAGCAACAGCCGTCGGGTCACTTCGTCCTCGCCCGACATCGTCGCCCGTTCCTCGGGGTCGTCGGCGCCGGGCGCGCCCGCTTCCGGGCGGACGGCCTCCGTCCACCCGGAGCCGATGGCCCCGGGCGCGGGCGGCGGGGCGCCGGGAATCGTCACGAGGACCGGGCGAAGGTCGACGGACCGGTCCGACAGGATCGCCGCTCCCGTCGGCAGCGCGGGCAATAGCTCGGCCGCCGCCGCGCTCGGAAGCCCCACCCAATCGCCCAAGGTCGACGCGACCGGGGGCGGGAGACGGAAGACCAGCCGGCTCGCGGCCGATCCGGCGACGGCGTCGCGCAACTCCGGGGCGAGCCGGTCGGGGTACTGGGTCGCGACGACCGTCCGGACGGCGAACTTCCGGCCTTCGTTCACCATCTCGGCGAGCAGCCGGGGGGAGAACGCGTGGGCCTCGTCGAGCACGAAGGCGACCGGCCGACGACGCCCCGCGCTCGCGAGCGCGCCGTAGTACGCGCGGGCGAGGAGGAGGTTCGCCGCGAACCCGGCGGTCTCGCTCCCGAGCACATCGATCGGGAGGCGGACCACGACCGCCCGACCGTCCGCGAGGAGCGCTTCGACGTCGAGCGGGCCGTCCGATCGGGCGATCGTTCGCTGGATCGCCGGGACGAGCGCGACCTTGCCGAGCCGGCTCGCGGCCGGCCAGAATAGATCGGGCGTCCGCTGGACGATCGGTCCGATCTCGTCCAGGAAGCGGGCGAGCTCCGGGCGGCGCGTCGACCATCGGGCCTCGTCCCGGCGACGGGCGCTCGTCAACAGGTCGACGAGATCGATGAGCGACCCGCCCCGTTCCTGCGTGAGGCGGACGAACGCGTCGAAGAGGCGTTCGAGCCGAAAGCCCCAGTAGACGCTCTCGCCGTCCGGCGTCAGCCGCTTCAGCGCGCCGACAAGGTAGGCGGCGAGCCGATCGTCGATGCCGGGGGCGCTCGCGGCGAGCAGGTTGAATCCCGGGCTCGCGGGCTCGGAAGCGTCCACGGCCACGAGGCCGGACCGTTCCGTTTCGCTCAATCGGGCGAAGAGCCGCGGCGCGAGGTCGCCGTGGATGTCGACCACCCACACGGCGTCACCGCGCCGATGGGTGATCGCCGCCTCCGCCGCGAGGTACTCGGTCTTGCCGGCCCCCGAGCCCCCGAAGACAACGCGCGGGAGCGCCGACGCTCGAAACGCGGTCGGCGCCTCCCAGACCGGCGGCCCTTCGCCGGCGACCCGTCCGCCCCGCCATCGCCACCACGCCTCGGGTGGAATCGCCCGCGCATCGCCTCGACGCCACGCCAACGTCGCCGGCCAGATTCGTCGGCGTCCGACGACCGGCCCGCCGACCTCGATCGCCCACTCCCGCACGACGGCCGAGGCGACGAGCTCGTCCGGTGGGGATCGACGACCGGGCTCGGTCGACCACCGGACCCGTCGGGCGACCTCGACCCCCTGGCGGGTCCGGACGAGAAACGTCTGATAGTCGATTCGCAAATCGCGCGAGGGCGCCACGGCCGTCGCCCCACGCACGAACGTCGCGGGCCGGGCGGACGTCTCCCGTTCGCGCTCGAGGACGAGGTCGAGGTACCGCATCGCGCCGCGCTCCGCGCTTTCCTCGCCGCGGGCTCGGAGCGGCGCGTCGCCGAATCCGCGCTCGAACAGGGCGCTCGGCTCGACGAACAGCCGGACGCCCGCTTCGTCGGAGCTCTCTTCGATCAGGGCGCCGCTACCGGGCGGCGCGGAGCTGAGCCGGAGCGCGAGCTCGCGGAACCGTCCGCTCCGCTCGGCAGCGTCCCACCGAGCGGTGCGGCCGCCGGCCGCGACCCCCGTCCGAGATGGCCCGAACCTCGTCGGGCGTTCCGTTCGGGACCGCGGTTCGAATCCGATCATGCGCTACGGGTCGGGTCCCTCGCGCGCACGACCGGGATCGAAGGCCACGGATCGTCCCCGCAGCCCCCTCGACCCGACCGACGGCGCGGTCCGACCTACCGCCGATCCTGCCGGTCGACCCAAAGGGGGTTTTCTGGCCGCCGAACGGTGAACGGTCGGCTCCCACGACGACCGAGAAGAAGGTTCGGAAAGGTCGGCCGCACGCCGAGACGCGGTGCCGTCCCCTTACGCGATGTTGGATCGACCTTTCCGGTGGGGTGGTTCCCAACGATTCGAGGTCGTCCGGGGTATTTGAACCGCCGACGGAGGGGGGGTGAAACGCCTCTCTCGGAGGCCGTTTCACCGTCCGGCGTGGGAAGCGCCGCTTCGGCTCTCGATCGGAACGATCCTCGGGAGCTCGCCTTGGATCACGGGCGAGCGCCGCGCCTCCCCGGCCGACGCGGTGCGTCCGGTGCGGCGGGGCAAAAGCCACCGCTCCCCCCACTGCCGGAGCTCCCGGGCGGCCGGCGCGAGGCCGAGTCCCATCTCGGTGAGCGAGTAGACGACCTGGAACGGGCGGGTGCTGACGACCGTCCGCTGCACGACGCCTTGGCTTTCCAGATGCTTCAGGGTCGCACTGAGCGTCTTCGCGTTCAGCCGACTGTTCGACTTCAGGATCTCGCTGAACCGTTGCGGCCCCTCGAGGAGGCGGTGGACGATCGCGAGGCGCCATTCGGTGCCGATCACCCCGATCGCCGCGAGAACCGGGCAGAGCTCCCGGCTCTCGGCGCTCCCGACCTCGCGGTCACTGTCGGTCGAGTGGATCGGCGGGGAAACGCGACTCTGCATGGGACTCACCACCGGCCTCGACGGCGCGACCGCTCTTATAGTTACTGGATACTATGAGGTAACTAAAGGTAACTGAGATCGGTCCGGCGGCGTCGTTCCGACGACGAGCTATCGTTTTGGCGCGTCGCGCGTCTAGCGCGTCGTGGGGCTCGAACGGACGGAGACCGAGCTGTCGGTGGAGCGCCGCTCCCCCTCGGGAGCGACGGTGCGCCTCTCCGCCCGGTTCTCGCGCGGTTCCTCGGCGCCGACCGACGCCGAGCTAAGGGCGGCGCTCGCGGAGCTCGAAGCGTCGCTCGCGGCGCTTGTCGGGGAGCCCGAGCCGGCGACCGCCGGGCGGCGGGCCGACCGCGAACTCTCCGAGCTGATCGAGACGTACCGGCCCCGCCAGCGGGAGCTCATCGATCTCCTGCTCGAAGAAGGGGAGCTGACGGCGACGGAGCACGCCCGACTCCGCGAGCACCTCGAAGCGACGGCCGAGGCCGGCCGCGGCCGAGCGACGAGCGGAGAGCCGCCGGCGCCTCGCGCCCCCGCGGCGTCGCCGGCGCCGGCTCCGGCCGCGGGCGGGCGTCCCGTTGAGGAGCTCTTGCGCGCCTACGAGATCACGACCCTGCGCCAGGCGGGAGCGGTGCGCGCCCGGCGGCAGATCTCCTACGATGAGTACATGCGCCTCAAGGCGCACTTCGAGCAGGCGGTTGTGGCGCGGCCCGCCGCGGCCGAGGACGACCGGCGCCGCTAACGGGCCGTCGGAACGGCGATCGCCGGGTCGAAGCGGCGTCCGTCGTCCGCCCGTCCGAGGGCGACCGCGACCGCTCCGACGGCGACGAACGCCGCCGCGACGATCGCCGCGGTAACCGTCGGCGCCCGTCCGATCGCGACGATCCCGATCCCGAAGGCGCCGAGCGCCCGGGCCGATCCCCGGAAGAAGTACGCGTTCGTGAACGCCCGGCCGAAGAGCGCCGCCGGCACCCGGCTCTGAAGCGCGACCGTGAGGACGAGCCAGACCGCGACGTCGGTGCTCCCGACGGCAAACCAGAGCGGGAGCGCTGCCCCGAACGCTCCGCCCATGACGACGGCTCCGAGGAGCAACAGCCCCTCCGCCGCGCTCGCGATTCCAATCACCCGGCCGAGCCGCTGACGGGGAGCCGCGACGCCCAGGACGAAGCTTCCGAAGATCGAGCCGAAGGCGAACGCGCTGAACAGCGCCGCGTAGCCGCCCTCCGAGCCGGCGAGCGAGGCGCCGACGACCAGCGGGAGCAGGACGATCGGAGCGGCGCTCACGCCGCCTTCGAGCGCGCCCGCGACCACGAGCGCGAACAACGGGCGCCCGGCGGGCGACGCGAAGTAGCGGAACCCTTCGCGGAGCCCGTCGAGAAAGCGTCGGGGGGCGGCCGGCGCGGTCCGGGCGTGCACCCCGAGCGCGACGATCGCCGCGGCCCCGTTGAGAGCGGCGTAGAGCGCGAGTCCGCCCGCCGTCCCGACGACGAGCAGGAGTCCCGCGCCCGCCGCGTACCCCGCGAGCTGGTTGCCGCCCGAGATCGCCCCGAGGAGGCTGTTCGCCCGGTACAAAAGCGGGCCGTCGACCAGCACGGGAACGATCTTGTTCGACGCGGTCCAGGTGAAGTCCCACGCTAGCGAGATCGCCGCGACGAGCGCGAGTAGGTCGGGAAGACCGACGCCTCCCGCCGCGAACCGGACGGCGAGGAGCGCGGCGAGCGCCGCCTGGACCGGGTAGCCGACGAGGAGCACGGCCCGCAGGTCGTGCACGCGGTCGATGATCGGGCCGACCAAGAAGCTCAAGGCGTAGACGCCGAACTCGACCGCGAGGACGGCCCCGACCGCGACTGCGCCCCCGCCGGTCGAGTAGGCGAGCCACGGCACGACGATCGCGTAGACCGCGTAGCCGGCGTCCCCGAGCGCCTCGGCACCGAAGAACCGTCGAAACCGGCGGTTCGACCAGAGGGCGCCGTAGCCGGGCGCCTCGTCCGTCCGCGCCATCGGACCGCTATCGAGGCGGGGGTCGGGGGGCGAGACCGACCAGCACGATCCCGACGTCGGTGATGCCGGAGCGCATCGCGATCGGTCGCACGCCCGGGCTCGGCCCGGCGGGCTCGGTTCCGTCCGCGGGGCGGCCGACGACCGCCGCCGCCAGCGCGCCGGGGCCCTCGGGGGCGCCGGCCGTCCGGAGCGCCGCGACGCACGTCTCCCGGCGGTGGAGCCGGCCCTCGGCCGAGCGAAGGCAGCGCTCGAGCGCTTCGGACTCGCCGACGCCCTCGAAGAGGCCGAGCGTCGTCGTCGCGAATCCCGCGACGCCCTTCGTCCGGCTGTCGGCGGTCAAGCGCTCCCGGGCCACGATCGCCTCGAAGTCGGTGGCGAACCGCTCCCCGGTCCGCTCCGGCGGGCCGTCGAACGGTCCGGGGACCGGCCGACAGGTCCACTTCTTGGCGAACAGCTCATCGGCCGCCGCGCGGAGCGCGTCGGCCGGGGAGGCGATGACGACCGGGCGGGCGACCATCGGGCGGGGCGGTCCGGTCGAGGCAGAGCCTTCGTCCGCGCGCGGGGGAACTCCGAGCTGGCGAGCGAGGTCGTCCCCCCGCGTTCGCTCGGCCGGCGCGAGCGGGACCGTCGGTCCGCCCCCGACCAGGTCCGGCCCGTCTCCCCGGTCGACGACGAACGTCGCGACGTCGGCCGCGCTCGGGAGCGCGGCGAACCGCCCCCCAACCAACCCTTCGCCGTGCGATCGGACGAACGCCAAGAGGTCGCGCCCCCGGACGCCCGCGTCGGCGGCGCGCGCGAGCGTCTTCGCGAACTCCGGACCGGTCAGCCCGGCCGGCGGGCCCGCGAGCGCTTGCACGGCGCCGGGGGAGACGAGGAGCAAGAACAACGCGTCTTCTCGGAGTCCCGCGAGCATCTCGCGGGCGGCGTCTTCGGTCGCCGCGACGGCCCGGCCGTCGGGCCAGCCCGCCGGCACCTGAGCCGAGCGGAACGGGATCTCGGGGAGCGAACGCTCCGGCCCGACGACGAATCCCGCGGTGACCCGCTCGCCGAACGTGCGGAGCGTCGCGAGCGCCATCGAGTTCGCGGCTCGGCCGACGGCGAGGAACGCGACCTCGCGGTACCGCTCCGGCGAGACGAACCGGTTGCCGACGCGCAAGACCCCGCCGTCGACCCGCAGCGCCGCGCGCAGGGATCGGTACGCGTCGGCGGCCTCGACGGCGGCGCGATAGGCGCTCTGTACCGCCGCGTCCGGACCGGTCGGGCCGGGCGCTTCGACCGGAAACGGCTCGATCGGGTTTCCCGCCGGGTCGGGCATCACCGGGAACGGTCGACGGCACGCTTGACGGTGGCGGACGGCCGGTCAGCCGAGCGTGAGCCGCTCGGCCGGGCGGCGCCCCTCGGGCGCGAGCCAGCGCGCGAGGCTGTAGACGGCGCTGTCGGCCGCCGGTTCGCCGAGCACGGCCCGGGCGACTCGGTCCCCGACGGCCGGGGCCAGCATGAAGCCGTGGCCGCCGAGTCCGTTCGCGTGGACGAGCCACGGAGCGCGTGGGTCCGGTCCGAGGAACGGAAGGCCGTCCGGCGACTCGTCGTAGTAGCCCGCCCACGCCCGCAGGATCCCGAGCGAGCCGAGCTGGGGAAACAGGCCGAGGAGCGCGCGGGCGTACCGGGCGAAGAACGCGCCCGACGTGCGCGCGCCGGGCTCCAGGCCGGGCGGGTGGCTCATCGTGAGCCCCCCGACGAGCTCGCCGCGCATCGTCTGGCTGACGTACAGTCCGTCGGACGCGCGGACGACCATCGGGTCGAGGAACGGCTTGAGCGGTTCCGTCGCGCAGATCTCGTGGCGGACGGCCACGTTCGGTAGGTCGAGACCGGCCCGACGGGCGACGTCGGCCGACCAGGCGCCCGCGGCGTTGACGACGTGGGCGGTGGTGACGACGCCGGCGCTCGTGACGACGCGGACGGCCCCGTCGGGCGTAGGGGCGGCTCCGCGGAACTCGTGGCCGAGGACGATCTCCGCGCCCCGCGCGCGCGCCGCCTCGTAGACGCCCCAGACCGCCGGGAACGGATAGAGAACGCCGTCCGTGGCGAGGTAGCTACCGCCCGTGACCCCCGCGAGGTTGGCGTCCGGTAGGAGCGCCCGGACTTCGTCGGGCGACAAACGCCGAGCCGCCAGTCCTTCGGCCGCGACGCGGCGCTGCGTCTCGTCGAGTTGGGCGAGCGCCTCGGCCGAATCGGCCAGGAACAGATACCCCGACTGCCGGAACCACGGGTTGTAGCCGAACTCCTTCGGGAACCGCCGGTACGCTTCGACCGACTCCCGGGCGAGCCGGATCGTCGCCGGCGTCATCCATTGCTGTCGGACGCCGCCGCCGTTCCGCCCGGAGGCCCCGTTCGACAGGTACCCCCGGTCGACCGCGACCACCCGGACGCCCCCCGCGCGGGCGAGACGGTACGCCGTGTACAATCCGATGATCCCGGCTCCGACCACGACGACGTCGTACGTCGAGCGGGCGAACGTCGGTCGGCTCACGTCGCCTTCCGGTCCGCCGAGCCGGCGGACGAAAACCCCACCCAGGTCGCGAGCGGCGTCGGGAACACCGGGGGCCGCTGGGTCAGGTAGCCGACTTCCTCCGGTCGCCGCTCCTCCCATCCGGCCAGCACGAGGAGCGCTTCCGGTACGCAGTAGCGCCCTTGGCAGAGCCCCGTGCCGAGGCCCGTGTACCGCTTGACGACCTCGATGCCGCGGTAGCCGCGGGCGTGCGCCGCTTCGAGCTCGTCGAGCAGCACGTCCTCGCAGGCGCAGGCGACCCACTTCGCTCGGGAGCGAGGACGGGCGAGGAGCTCTCGGTAGTAGCCTTCCCACCCGGAGACGCCGTCCCACGGGACCGGCGGGAGCGCGGGTGCCGATCCGCCGCCGATCGCTTCGGCGACCGCCGTGCCGCTCGCCTCGGAGTCGGCGAACCCGGCGACCGACCCCGCCGCGTAGAGGCCGGAGACGCTCGTCTCTCCCCCGGGAGCGAGCACGGGAAAGTACGACCCCGCCGGCCCGCCGTATCGCATCTTAGCCCCGCCTTGGAACAGCAGCGGATGGTTCGGGAGCCGGCGGTGCGCCAGGATCACCGCGTCGCCGGCGAGGCGGAACGGCGACCCGTCGCCGCGGCGCACCAGGTCGACGGCCCGGACCCGGCGAAATCCCCGCGCGGCGACGACGAGCGAGCGGGGATACAGGTCGATCCCGTGGTCGCTCGCCGCTCGAACGACCTCGGGGGAGATCGCGCCGGGAGCCACGACCGCGGCGACCGACGCGCCGAATCGGTCGATCGCCTCCTTTGCCCGCGCGCCGTCTCCGACCACGAGGGCGCGGTGAAACGGCGGATGGCCGTCCGGTGGGGTGACGGAGAGGGCGCCGGCGAGCGTGACGACGCCCGGCCGGTCGTTGTCGGCGAACCAGAGGTTTGCGTCGTAGCTCCCGGTGGCGATCACGACGCGCGCGGCGTCCAACCGTATCCCGCCGTCCGGGCCGTCCGCGTACAGGACGAACGGGCCCCCGGGGGTGTCCGGCGGCTCCAAGAACACGACGCGCGTTCGGGCAAAGACCTCGGTTCCCGGGAACCGATCGACGACGCGATCCGAGTCGATCAGCGACACATCGTCGACGCCGAGGGCGGCGAGACGCCGCGCGCACGCCATTCCTGCCTTCCCAGCGCCGACGATCGCCACCCGGGTCGCGATCGATCGAGCCGCGGGCCGCGCGGGCGCGTTCGCCCGCGCGGGCGGGCGGCCGTAGCCCGCGAGGCGACGGACGACCCACTGGTACAGCCGACGAGCCCACAGCGGCCGGCCGAAGCCGCGCAGCGTGTCGACCCCGTGCGGAAACACGAGGTCGAGCGCGCGGGCGACGTCCCATCGGACCGACGGCCAGGCATTCTCCGTCTCGATGCGGTCCCCGTCGGACGGGACGTATTGGCACCCGCGCACGTTCGGCTGGCCGTTCACCCGGACCAGGCATTGGGTGCAGGCGCCGATCCCGCAGAACGGCGCCCGGGGCCGGTGGTAGCGGATCGACCGCCCGAGAGGCGCCCACGGCCGCGAAACGACGGCGGCGGTGAGCGGTACGTCCGCCGGAGCGCGCAGCGTCCGCGACCCGAACTGGAACGTGACGAGCGGCCGCCGCACCATCCAGCGCGCCGCTCGCGGTCGTCGGCTATGAGATTTTGGGGCGACCGACCGGGGCGCGCACGGGGCGCCCGCGCCGGGCCGATTGGCCGCCGGCGGTCGCCCGGCCTACCAAACCTATATAGTTTCGGTCGGATGAGCGCCCATCCGAGTATGCGCAGCACCGGCGGGTTTCACGGTCGCCGGATCCAGAAGACCGGCGGATCGACCTTCATCGTCTCCTTGCCGAAGAATTGGGTCGTGAGCCGGGGGCTCGGGTCGGGCGATGTCCTCCTCTTCCGCCCCGCGGCCGACGGATCGTTGGCCGTCTACCCCGAAGCCGCGACGCCGACGGGCGAGACCGCCCCGCGCGTCGTGCTGGTCGATAACCAGATGGACGACGAGCACCTCGTCCGGCGTCTGATCGCCGAGTACATCGCCGGCTCCCCGCTGTTGTCGATCCGCACGCCCGGCCGGATGAGCCCGCGGACCCGCGACGTCGTGCGGAGCTTTGCGCAACGGATGATCGGCCCGGAGATCCTCGAGGAGACGGCCGAGAGCGTCGTCCTCCAGGACGTGGTCGGAGCGAACCCGTTGCCGCTGCCGTCCGTGATCCGGCGGATGCACCAGATGGTCCGGGCGATGCAGGCCGACGCGATGACGGCGCTCCGCGAGCACGACCTGTCGATCGCGAAGGACGTCGTCGAACGCGACTGGGAGGTCGACCGGCTCCACTGGTTCCTCGAAAAGCAGGTGACGAGCGCGCTCCGCGACTCCCGGGTCCTGACGAGCCTCGGCCTGTCGCTGCCGGACTGCTCGACGTACCTCCTCGCGTCGCGCGTGCTCGAGCGGATCGCCGACCACGCCGTCCGGATCGCCGAGACGGTCGCGCTGATCGAGAAGGAGCGGATCCCCGCCGAGCTCGTGGCCGACCTCGACCAGCTCGCCGGTCGCGCCGCGCAGGCGCTCGCCGACGCGCTCGACAGCCTCGACCGCCGCGACATCGCGACGGCGAACGCGGTGATCGACACGGCCGAGAAGCTCGGACGCGACCGGGACCGCATCCTGCGGGCGGTCACGACGAAGCGCGGCCGCCTCGCGGTGGGGCTCGCCTACGTGCTCGAGAGCCTCGAGCGGAGCGCGTTCTACGCGAGCGACCTCGCGGAGATCGCCATCAACCACGCCGTCGAGTCGCCCCCCGAGCCGCCCGCGTCGGCTCGGCCCGCCTCGCCGGCCGCTCAGCCGACGGGGGCGTAGCGGACCGCCAGGTCCTGGTAGACGTCCGTGACGTCTTCGCACCGGTCGGTGATGACCTCGAGCCGCTCGTAGAAATCCTTCCACTTGAGGATCTCGACCGGGTCCCGCTCGTCGCGGAACAGCCGCTCGAGCAGGTCGCGCAAGAGATCGTCGGCCTCGTTCTCGAGGCGGTTGACCTCGACGATCGCCCGGGTCAACTGGTCGGTCCGCCCGCGGTAGAGGTCGTCCAGGGCCAGGATCCCCTGGCCGACGTGCTCGACGGACGCGACCACGATCTCCGCGAAGCGGAGGAGCTCGGGCCGCGCCCGGCTCAGCTGGTACGTCTTCGCCCGGGCGCCGACGCTCTCGATCCCGTCCATGATGTCGTCGAGCGCGCTCGCGAGGTGCCCGACGTCGGTCCGGACGTCGGCGGACAGTCGGCGGTTGTTGAGCTCGACGTAGATGCGGTGCACCTCCTCATCGGCTTCGTGCTCGATCGCGCGGAGCCGCGCGACGGCCGCGTCCCGTTCCGTCTCCGGATGGGCGAGCAGCGCCCGGAGCGCTTCGGCCCCCTGGCCGACGGTCAGCACGAGCGAACGGAGGTACGTCGAGAAGCGCCGGACGAGGACCGCGAGCTCGTCCTCGCCCGAGGCGTCTTCGAGCGACCGCTGCGACGTCTCGGGGAGCGCGACGATCGTGACGACGAACCCGAGGAAGGCGATGACCGCGAGGATCCCGAAGAACCACGGCAGGCCGTAGACGACCTGGAGGGAGGCGAAGACGAGGACGCCGACGACCGCGCCCGCCTTGCCCGCGCTCGCCGCGATCCCGTGGCCGGTCGTGCGGAACGCCGTCGGGAAGACCTCGCTCGGGTAGACGAACGTCGTCGTGTTCGGCCCGAAGTTGCCGAAGAAGAACGTGAACCCGTACAACGTGAGGAAGACGGGAAGCACGGTCACGATCGCGGAGTAGGTGAAGCTGAGGAGCAGAAACGCGACGGCCATCACCGCGAAGCCGATCATCTGGAGCGGACGCCGGCCGAGGCGGTCGATGAGGGCGACCGCCGCCCAGTAGCCGGGGACCGCGGCCACGAGCGCGATCACCATGTTCCCGACGGCGAGCAGGCGGACCTTCGCGAGGGTCCCCGCCGCCGCGGACGCCGCGAAGCCGATCTGGCTCAGGATCTCGGGGTTGAAGATGCTCGTCGAGTAGAACGAAGCGTCGAGGAGGAACCACGACGCGGCCGTGGCGAAGATCAACAGCCCGTACGTCCGTAGAATCGTGCGCACCGGGGCGCGCACGAGGCCGCTCGCTCCCCCGGGGGAGGCCGACGGGGCGCCGGTGACGCGTTCCACGGCCCGGGCGGCGGATCGGACGTCGCCCCGGGAAAGGCTGTAGCGCGGCGTCTCGGGAAGCCGGGTGCGGAAGTAGATCGTCAGCAGGGCGGGGACCGCCCCCGCTCCAAGGATGACGCGCCAGGCGAGGTCCAAGGACGTCGTGAGGTAGACGACGCCGAGGCTGACGGCCGCTCCCGCAAGCAGGCCGAACCCCTGCATCGCGAAGACCATCGCGACGAGCCGTCCGCGGCTGTGGACGTTCGAGTACTCGCTCATGATCGTGGCGGAAAGCGGGTACTCGCCGCCGATGCCGATCCCGAGGACCAGCCGCCAGACGATCAGCACGTCGATCGTGGAGAGCCCGCCGATCGGCGCGCTGAACGCGCTCCCGATGGCGCCGACCGCGAGGACCGAGAGCGTGACGACGTAGATCGTGCGACGGCCGAACCGGTCGGCGAGCGTGCCGAAGACGAGCGGGCCGATGACGGCGCCAATCAGCGCCGCCGAGGCGAGCAGACTGGTCTGCGTCGTCGAGAGCACGCCGTTCGACCCGTAGACCGCGGCGACGATCGGCAGCGCGAGCGAGATGACGAAGAGGTCGTAGGCGTCCGTCAGGAACCCCATCCCGGCGATCACGACGGTCTTGAGGTGGAACGGCCGCAGGCGCGTGTGGTCGAGCGGCGTCAGGAGATCGACGGACGGTCGGCTCGGTCGGCGCTCGGCCGCGATGGTCACGGCGCTGCGACCGTGAGAAGGGAATATAGCTGTTTTCTAAATAACAATATAGAGACTATAGCCCGTATGCTGAGTCGGTGCGTCACGGGGGTTCGCCCGATCGCGATCCGCTCGCGATCCGGTCGAGCAGCCGCTCGACGTCGGCCGGGGCCGGCACGCGCGGGTTCGCGAGCGCGCTCGGGGAGGCGAGCACCGCCCGCACGATCGCGCGGCGATGGTCGGCGAGGGCGTCGGGGGCCACGCCCGCGTCGGCCAACGTCGCGGGGAGTTCGGCCGCGGTCCGAAGCTCGGCCAGCCGTTCGGCGACGTCCGGCCGTCCGCCGTCCGGCGTGAGCAAGCAGCCGACGATCGTTTCGTAGCGGTCGCGGGCGGAGGGGAAACTGTACTCCACGACGGGCGGAAGGGCGATCGCGTAGAGTCGACCGTACGAGAGCCGGGTCGGTCCGCGCAGGGCGGCCGCGAACGCGTGCGCGAGTCCGAGCTGCGCGTTGGAGGCGGCGAGGCCGGCGGCGGTCGCCGCGTAGTGCAGGCTGGGCCGGCCCTCGTCGTCCTCCAGCCGACGCGCCGGCCGGGGCCAGTGGCGCACCGTCCGCTGCACCGCTTCGAGGGCGAGGGCATCCGAGAACGGGTTCGCCCACGCGGAGGTGAACGCCTCGATCGCTTGGCCGACGATCTCGAAAGCGGTCTCGGCCGCGATCGGTGCCGGCACCGACCGGGCGACGACCGGATCGAGGAGCGTCCAGCGGGGTAGGAGCGCGCGGTGGGCGAGCTCGATGGGGGCGCCGTCCGCGCGCTCCAGGAGGGCGTAGGCCGATGCGTCCTGGCCGCTGCCGCTCGTCGTCGGGATCGCCACGAGCTGGCTTCGGGGGGGTTCCGGGAGGCTCGCGAGCGCGCTGAAGCTCGCCCAGTCGATCTCAGGGGATTCGTAGCGGAGGCGAGCCGCCCGGACCGCGTCCAACGTCGCACCGCCCCCTACCGCCACGATCCAGTCGGGAGAGCTCGCGGTGAACCGGGCCGCGAGCGCGTCCACCTGGGACGCGAGGTACGGCCGTTCGGGGACGACCTCCACGGTGACCGACGCGCCTCCCTTCTCGAGTTCCTCCTGCACGGCGCGCGCCGGATCCGACCGAGCGACGTGCGGGTCGATCGCGACGAGCGGTCGGTGGGCGCCGAGGCCGTTCAGCTGGTCGAGCGCCCCCGGTCCCCAGGCGATGGAGGGAGCGGTGAAGAATCCGGACATCGTCGGTCGGCTACGACGGTCGGCTCTCGGCGGCGCGACAGCCCGGGCACGACCCCGTGAGCGAGAACGCGACCCGGCCGACCGACCAGCCGCTCGGCCGACGAGCGGTGAGGTGGGCGAGAAGGTCGAGCTCGGAGGCGGAGAGCGGGACCGACGTGATGCGGCCGCACTGTCGACAGACGATGTGGCTGTGCGGCGGCTCGTCCAAGCGCGGGGGAGCGGACGATCGACCGGGTCGGGGGAGGGGCCGGGTCGGCCGCCGGTCGTTCCGGGCCGACCGGGACCGCCGACCCGCGACTCTCCGTTTCGGCGGCGACGGCGCCACGGGTTCCCCACGAAGGGGCCGTATTTAGGTCGGCGGGAGCGAGCGCCGACCGCCGCCGGCGGAGCTTCGGGCCGGTTCGCCCGCGTGCGACAGGGTATATGGGAGAGGGCTCGCCTAGTCGAGAGTCGCCCGCGAATCCCGAGGGAGCGCCGATGCACCGACGGTCGAGACGATCTTGGCCCCGCTCGTCGGCGATCCTTCTTCGTTCGTCAACGGGGCTCTTCTTGGCCGCCGCGCTCGTCGTCGTGGGATGCCCGCTCGCGGAGGAGGGACGGTCCGCCGCTTCGGCGCCGTCGGTCCCGCCCTCCTTCCACGGGCCGACGGCCGACGTGCAGGCGGTCGTCCAGCTGATCGGCGTCGGCCAAGACCCGGACGGCTTGGCCTACGCGTCGGGACCGAACCTCGTCTACGTGGCCAACCACGACTCCGCGAACCTGAGCGTCGTCAGTCCGGTCACGAACCGGGTCGTCGCCACGATCCCGATCGGACGGTTCCCGTTCGCGCTCGCGTATGCGACGACCACCCAGGCGGTGTACGTCTCGCACGATTACCTCTACAACGACAACGTGAGCGTCGTCGACCCGGCGACCGACCGGGTCGTCGCCAACGTCACGGTCGGCGCCTACCCGCTCGGACTCGCGTACGCCGACCTCGCGGACGAGGTCTACGTGGCGGACTGGGGGGTATCGAACGTCACCGCGATCGACGTGACGACGAACCAAGTCGCGGCCCAGATCCGCGTCGGCGCCTACCCGTTCGGGGTCGCCTACGCCGCCGGCTACGACCACATCTTCGTGACGAACTCCGGGTCGAACAACGTGAGCGTCCTCGACGCGATTTCCCACGCGGTCCTCGCGACGATTCCGGTCGGCGTTGCGCCCGAGGGAGTCACGTACGCGGTCGGGCCGAACGTCATTCTGGTCGCGAACGCGGGATCGGACAACGTCAGCGTGATCAGTCCTGCGACCAATTCGGTCGTCGCCTCGATCCCGGTCGGGAAGAACCCGGTCAGCATCGCCTACGCCCCCGGCCCGGGCCTCGCGTACGTCGCGAACGCCGGGAACGACACCGTAAGCGTCCTCAACCTGACCGAGAAGTCCGTGGTCGCGACCGTGAAGGTCCAGACCCGGCCGGTGGCGGTCGCCTACGCCGCCGACGCAAACTTGGTGTACGTGGCGAACGGCGGGACGAACTCCGTGAGCGTGATCTCTCCCACGGCCCAGCCGCCGCAATACCCGGTCACGTTCCAGGCGAGCGGCTTGCCGTTGGGGACGAACTGGTCGGTGACGCTGAACGGGACGACCGAGAGTTCGGTCGCCCCGTCCATCACCTTCGGCCTTCCGAACGGGACGTATCGTTTCGCGCTGGGAGCGGTCACGGGCTACGCTCCGTCGCCGGTGGGAGGGGAGGTGAACGTCACGGGAACGCCGGTCCACGTGACGATCGCGTTTGCCGTCGCGTATCCGCCGCGGGGGTTCCTCGGCCTGACGGTCACGTCCGCGCTCTACCTTGGGGGAGCCTTCGCCGCGGCTACCGCGGCGATCGCAGCCGCCGTCTACTGGTACCGACGCCGCCCCCGCGAAGGTATCGAGGCGTACTTTCAGTGAACCGGTCTATGATCGTCCCCGTCCTGCGGCATCGAATCCGCTCGGCCCGGTGGCGCGGCCGTCGCTCGAGGCTCGGGAAGCGCCCCGGAGCTCTTCGAGCGTGGCCGCGACAGCCGACTGGTCAGTAGCCGAGATCGCAGCGGCCCCGCAGCGGTTCCCCGTGCTCGATCCGCCGGCCCAGCCGGCGCACCTCGGAGAGGTACGTCTCCCGAGTGCGACGCACCCGCTCCTCCGCCGCCTGGACCTTCGCCGCTTGGTCGATCAGCTCGGGATCGCTCAGGAGTCGGTTCATCTCCTCGGTGAGTTCGGCGACCTTGGCCGCGGCCGGGTTTTCGACGAGCGCGAGCGTGCTGCCGCCCAGCTCTACCCGCCAGGCAGAACCGGCCGGCACCGTGGCGAGAGCGACCGACGGGCGCTCGAGGGAACGAGCGTGCGCGTTCAGCAGCTCCCAGAGCCGGCTCGCAATCGCCGCCGGGTTCGTCCCCCACGACGGCGAAGGGCCGTGGTCGGGCATCTCGGGCAGACCCGGATACAGCCGGCGGGTCACCTCCCGGACCTTCTGGAGGAGATGATCTCCCACCTCGCCCGCGATCAACCGGTCCCGCTCCTCCCATGGAAGGAACAGGGCGTCGAACGGAAGCGGCCGTCCGGTCAATCGCTCCCACTCCTGGGCGGCGCGGGCCATCTCGGCTTCGGCGAGTTTCACCTCACGGTACGCGGTGAGGTGCTGGTTCGCGTAGCGGGCGAGCTCGAAATCCGCCGGCGTCGAGGCAAGGAGGGCTTCTGGCCCTAGAAACAGGCGCGCGAGTTCGCTCGCGTGCGCCTGTCGCTGGGCGAGCGACGGTCGGGCCATACCCGTCTCGTTGAACCGACGCTGGTAGCGGAACGTCCGACCGATGATCGCCGCGAGCGCCCCTTCCCCCTCCCCCTTCAACGACATCTTGCTGCGAACGAACCCCTCGAACTCTTCCCGCTCCTCCTCGTCCGGCACGACCCCGTCGAGTCCGGCGAACCGGTTCTTCCGCAGCTCGATGAGGCGTCGCGCGAGCTGCTTCGGACTGTCGATCTGCCAGACCCGTGCCAAGTGCAACAAGATCTCCTGAACCCG
>JAKAWP010000018.1 GCA_021816955.1 Thermoplasmata archaeon | reverse complement strand
TCCGATCTACCGACGCGCACAAGGTCGACGCGATCTGCCGTCAGATCCGGGAGATCACCCAGAAGACGGGCGTCCCGATCGCCGGTCCGATCCCCCTCCCCACAAAGCGGTTGAGGGTCCCGGTCCGCAAAGGGCCCGACGGCGGCGGGACGAGCACCATCGACCATTGGGAGATGCGGATCCACAAGCGGCTGATCGACATCGACGCCGACGAGCGGGCGTTGCGGCAGGTCATGCGGATCCAGGTTCCCGACGGGGTCAACATCGAGATCGTGCTCACGAGTTGAGCCGACGGACGTGTTCGCGCCGGGCGCGGGCCGTTGGATCGCACCGGGCGTCGGCGTCGCTGCCGTATTGTTCGTCGTCGGCGCGGTGGCCACGGGACCGACGGCGATCGCGGCGGACGGCGGGGCCGTCGCGGCGCTCGTCTGGACCGGCTTCCTGCTTGTCTTCTTCCGCGATCCCGAACGGACGATCGGCGCCGGCATCGTCGCGCCAGCCGACGGACGCGTGCGCTCGGTGGAGTTGGTCGGGGACCGGTGGGTCGTCAGCATCTTCATGAACGTCACCGACGTCCACGTCAACCGCTTCCCGCTCGCCGCCACGGTCGTGCGGGTCGCGGACGGGGGGGCCGGCTTCCGACCCGCGTTCCGGCCCGATGCGGCTCACAACGTTAAGCGCCACTACGAGCTGACGACGGACGTCGGTTCCGTGGAGCTCGTTCAGATGACCGGCATCGTCGCCCGGCGGTTGGTGAGCTTCGTCGGTCCCGGGGACCACCGCGACAAGGGCGATCGCCTCGGGATGATCGTGCTGGGGTCCCGAGTCGATCTGTACCTCCCGCGCGATCGAACCGAGCCGACGGTCGCCGCCGGGGCCCGGGTGAAGGCGGGCGAGAGCACGATCGCTCGCTCAAGGCCGTGATCGACCGATTCCGACTCGGGGCGAACCTCGCGACGAGCGCGAATGCGATCCTCGGGATCGGGGCGATCGTCTACCTCGCGGCCGGGAACCCGCCGTGGGCGATGGTCCTCATCGTCGCCGGCATCGGCTTCGACGGCCTCGACGGGCTCCTCTCTCGGAGGAGCGGGGCGGGCCCGTCCGTCTTCGGGCGGGTCGCGGATTCGGTCGCGGACGCTATCACCTTCGGCCTCGCCCCCGCGGCGCTGCTCGCGTTCCACCCGAGCGACCCCGGCCCGTGGGCCGGCTGGGGAGTCGTCCCTCTCGGGATCGGGATCGGCTATGCGGTGCTCGCCGGGGCGAGGCTCGTCTACTTCACGGGCTGGGCGCACGACCGGGCCGACTTTCTCGGAGTCCCGACCCCGCAAGCCGCGCTGGCGGTCGTCCTGCTCGCCCTGCTGTTCGACGCGCCCGGCTTTCTCGGACGGTCGCCGATCGTGCTCGTGGCCGGAGGCAGTGGGCTCGGAGTGCTCATGGTCGTCCCGATCCGGTTTCCCAAGCCCCGGAACGCCCCGATCCTCCGTCCGTTGACCGTCCTGACCGGGCTCCTCTCCGTCCTAGCCCTCGTGCCGATCCAGTTCCACCCGCCCCCATCGAGCCCGGAGTACCTCCTCTCCGCCGTTGCGGCGACGCTGGCCGCGATCGGATTGGGGGCGGTCTACGCCACCGGTCCGTGGGTGATCCGATCGCGCGAACGCCGGGCGGCGGAGCCATCGCCGTGAGCGACCGCCGACCCGCCCGCTGGCACTCCGCCGCCCTCTCCCGTCGGGAGGCGCTCTTGTTCGAGGCGGGCGTGAAGCTCGGCGGGGTCTTCCACCAGTACTTGGGCGTGCCGGTCGATCGGCGGACGGCTCGCGGACTCGCCCGGACGATCGAGCGTGCGGTTCGCCTCCAACCGTTTGTCTCGTCGGTGAGCGTGCGGATCGACCCCGCGCGGGGCGGCCGTCCGGGACGCGGGCCGTTCGCCTACCGCTACCTCACCGCCGAGATGCTGCGGGTCGACGTCGAGCTCCGGGACGGCCCGGAGACGGTGCGGGCTCGGCTCGCCCATCGGGTCGACTTGCGCTATCCGCTCATGCGCGTCGTCGCCGTCTCCCCGGGGGCCGGCGGACCGCGGAAGGTCGAGTCGGCCGTCCGTCGGGCTAGGGGCGCCGGCCGACGTCGACGTACGAAAGGTCGGTCGACCCCACGTATCGCGCGGTCGGGCGGATGAGCCGGAGGTCGTCGTACTCCTCCAAGACGTGCGCGGTCCAGCCGGCGATGCGGCTCGACGCGAAGATCGGCGTGAACAGGTCGTGGGGGATCCCGAGCAGGGCGTAGATCGAACCCGAGTAGAAATCGACGTTGGGGTAGAGCCCCTTCTCGCGGTGGACGATCTCCTCGACCTTCCGCAACAGCTCGAAGTAGTGGAGGTCGTGCTTCGCCTCCCCGATCTTTCGGGACCACTCCCGCAAGATCGTCGCCCGGGGATCCTCGACCTTGTACACGCGATGCCCGAAGCCCATGATCCGCTCGTGCGCGGCGAGCTTGCTCTTGATGACCGTCTCCACCCGGTCGACCGAGTCGATCTCGGCGAGGAGGCGCATCACCTGCTCGTTCGCGCCGCCGTGGAGCGGGCCTTTGAGGGTTCCGACGGCGCTTGTCACGGCGCTGTAGAGGTCGCTCAGCGTGGACGCCGTCACGCGCGCCGCGAACGTCGACGCGTTCAGCTCGTGGTCGGCGTGGAGGATGAGCGCGACATCGATCGCCCGGGTCTCGAGTGCCGAGCCCTCCCGGTCGAGGAGGGCGTACAGGAGGTACGCCGCATGGGACCACGACGGCTTCGGCTCGAGCGGCGGGAGGCCCGCCCGTCGGCGATGGAACTGGCCGAGGATCGTCGGGAGGACCGCCGTGAGCCGCTGGGCCCCTCCGATCGAGCTCGGCCCGGGGCGAAGCTCGCCCGGCTCGAAGATGGCGAGCGCGCTCACCGCCGTGCGAAGGACGTCCATCGGGTTGCTGTCGGCCGGCATCCGGTCGACCAGCTCGACGACGCGGGGGGGCAGGGTGCGGAGCGCCGCCAGCCGGTGCGTGAGGTCAGCGAGCTGCGGACCCGTCGGGAGCCGGCCGTACCAGAGCAGGTAGGCGGTCTCCTCGAACGTCGAGTGTTCGGCGAGCTCTCGGATATCGTAGCCCCGATAGATCAACCGACCTTTGTGGCCGTCAATGAAGCAGATCTTCGACTCCAACGCGACGACATCCTCCAAGCCTCGCTGCACGACGTCCGGCATCGTCGATCCGACCCGCCCCTCCTAGCCCCCGCGGCTTAATCCGTTCTCCCCTTCGGCTCGCGCGATCGCGCCGGACGGCACGGCTCGGGACCCAGGGGCACTGTTCCGGCTTGCCCCTTCCCCTTCGGGTACGATCGTCCGCTAGGAGTCGGCCACGCCCGCGGGCGCCGGTCCCCCGACGTTCGGCTCGTCCCGACGCGGGGCGGCCGGCGGGCGCTCGTGCGCCCGTCCGTACGCCTCGGTGGCGGCCGACCAGATCGGCAAGCTCGCGAGCAGCGCGCCCGCGGCGATCAAGAAGACGAGACGGTAACTTCCGACGAAACTGAGCACGCCGGCGGCGAGCGCCCCGAGGATCGCCGCGACGCCCCCGAGGGCGCTGTTCACCCCGAGGAGGCGGCCGGGGTCGCGATGGGCGACGCTCCGAAAGAGCAGGAGCGAGCTCGCGGTGCTGTAGAGGGCGATGGCGCCCCCGAGCACCGCGTAGACGATCAGGTTGACTCCGAACGCGAGGCCGCCCGCGAAGCTGACCAGCGTGAGGAGCGCGACGGCGAGGTAGCCCAAACTGCGCACGTAGCTGGCGTGCCGCACCAGCCGATCGGGGCCGATCCGCTCGGAAAGGCCGCCCGAGACAGGGAAGACAACGCCCTGGGCAAAGGTGTTCGCGAAGTTGACGAGAAAGATCGACGCCGCGCCGAGGCCGGCCGCGTAGAGGTACGGGGTGTACGAGATGTTGAACAGATTCGACGCGAAGTTGAACAGGAATCCGGCGGCCAAGATCAGCGGAAGCTCGTGGCGAAGCTCCTGCCGGGCCCAGCGCCAAAACCGACGGAAGCTGTCGGCCTGCCAGCGCGGTCGATGCGGAAAGAACGGGATCAGCCCCCGTTCGGTGGCGCCCCGCAACCGGGACATGAGGCTCTCGGGGTGATGGGCGACGCTCAGGGTCGTCAACGTCCGGGGCGGGTCCCGGACCGAGACGAGGGCCCAGAGCGCGCTCACGAGGGCGAGCGACCCGAGGAGGTAAAGGAGCGGTTCGAGCGATCGTCCGCTGACCGTCCATGCATAACCCAAGAGCAGGCCGACGAGCGACCCGACGATGCTGACCTCCTGGAAGTTCGCGTAGGCGCGGGGCCGATCCCGCTCCGTGAACCGCTCGAGAATCAGGAGGTTCGAGGCGCTCGCCCCCGCGGGAGCGACCAAGCCGACGAGGACGTAGAGCCCCTCGAGGACCGGGATCGACGGAACGACCGTGAGCGCCAGGTACAGCAGCCCGAACGACAGGTAGTTCGCGAACAGGAACGCTCGACGGCGAGCAAAGCGGTCGGACAGATGACCCCAAAGGACCGACGCGGCGACGATCGCCACGTTGTACAGCAGCGCCGCGATTGCGACGTCGGCCCAGTGGCCGTGCAGCGGGATCAGGATGAGCAGCGGAAGAACCACCCCAAAGCCGGCCGTAGCGGCATTGATCGGGACGAAGACCAACAGCCACGGTTGCGCCACCAAGCGGCGAGGCCAAGTGCTCACGCTCGCGGCCATTGACGCCCGCCGGGGCGATCGCGGGTTTAAGGACTCGTAGCTCGACTGGAAATCCGGCGAACGCGCGATGGATGCCGGGCGCCTCGGCGCTTACGCCTCGGCCGCCGGGGGAGTCGGGGTCGCCTTCGATCGGGGCCGGGGCACCTTCGGCAGCGTCGAAAACTGCTTCGACAGCTCGATCGCGAAGATCAGGACGTCGTACGTGAAGTTGATTCGGAGCAGTTGATCGGCGCGCGCGGGGGCCGGTCCGAGTCGATCGAGGAGGGCCGACGCACCCCGGACCAGTCCGGAGAGCTGGTCCCACCGAGGAGTGTCGGTCACCTCCGCGGGCGGATGAGCGAGTACGTCGATCAGCCCGCGAAGCTCCTCCGTAAGCTCCCGCTCGATCGCCGCGAGTCGCTCGTCCGGTACGCCGGTCGCCTCGCTGAGCAGGGGCATCGCCCGGACGAACAACGCGGGGGGATAGCGCTTTGCGCACGGGTTCGCGGTCGCCGCGGCCCGGAAGATTCGGTGGATGACCGGGGGATGCGTCGCTCCCTCAACTTCGCCAACACGCTTATAAAGGGCGGCCGGTGTTGAGGCGCCGTCAGCACGGGGTATCCGCGTGGCGATCGGTTTCGTCCTCATCAGCACGGCCCCTGCGAAGGAGCACGAAGTCTACACCGAGCTCCTTCGGGTCAAGGGAATCGTCGAACTGCACCCGCTGTTCGGAGAGTACGACTTGATCGCCAAGGTCGAGGCGGAGGACTTCAATGCCCTCGGCCAGCTCGTCGTGGACCGCATCCGGTCGGTCCCGGGAGTGATCGACACGAAGACGCTGACCGGAATCCGGTTTTAGGGGGAAGCAACAGATGGTAGGAAGCGCGCTGTTCGGCTCGTTCGCGGGGAACAACATCGGAGTATGGGAGTTCGTGACGATCCTGCTCCTGCTGCTCGGGCTCGTCCTGATTCTGGCCGGTGCCTTCACCTCGTACTTCGGCAGCGGCAAGAGCCGGGCGATCGGGGTGGCGCTGTTGGTGGTCGGCGTGGTGGTTGGCCTCCTGTCGGGCTACTACTACTACAGCCAGATTCACGGGCTCGGCGGGCTCCTGTGGGAGGCGTTCCTCGTGCTCGTCGCCGCGATCATCGGGGGACTCATCGCGACGGGGATCTTCCTGCTCGCGATCATGAAGTCGTAACCAGTCGCCGCGCTCGGCCTTGCCGATTCGTCGGGGCCGTCGGCGCCCGACGCCGCGGATCACCCTCTCCACGGACATCGGATGGGCGTACGCCGCCCAGATGAAGGGGACGATCGCCGCCCTCGCCCCGAGCGCGGAGGTGATCGACCTAGCCCACGACCTTCCCCCCCACGGCATCGGGGAGTCGGCGTTCGTCTTATGGTCGATGGGCCGCGGATTCCCGCCAGGAACGATCCACGTCGTGGTCGTCGACCCCGGCGTTGGTAGCGCCCGAGCGGCGGTGATCCTCGCGTGCGCCGACGGCTCGTATCTGGTCGGGCCGGACAACGGCGTGCTCACCCCGCTCGCCCAGGCGCTCGGGGGCGCCACGGCGTATCGGATCGATCGATCGAAGGTCACGGACCGAGCGCGCGTCGGAACGACCTTCGACGGGCGGGACCTCTTCGCGCCGACCGCCGCGCGCCTCGCGAACGGGGCGACGCCGCGCTCGCTCGGCGCCCGCTGGCCGTCGTTCGAGCCGTCGCCGCTTCCCCGCCCCACGCGAACCCGTTCCGAACTTTGCGGCGCGATCGTTCACATCGATCACTTCGGCAACCTCATCACGAACCTGCCGTCGGAGTGGCTCCCCGGGAACACTCCGTTCGCGGCCGTGAAGCTGGGGCCCGGCCGCGAGCGAACGCTCCCCGTCGTCGACCATTACGCGGCGCTTCCGATCGGCGGCACGGGGGTCTTACGTTCCAGCTTCGGGACCGTCGAGATCGCCCGGCGAGAAGCCCGGGCCGCGGAGCGGTGGCCCGTCCGGCCGATGCAGCCCGTCTCGGTCCGGCTCGTGGGGGCACACGAACGTCAAATACGGTGAGCCGTACTTCTTCCGGGAGCCGCGTCCATTCTAGGCGGGCGGGGTATGGCGAAGCGCGATTACTACGAGGTCTTGGGAGTCCCCCGGACCGCGTCGCTCGACGAGATCAAGAGCGCCTACCGGCGACTGGCGCGCCAGTACCATCCCGACCTGAACGCCGCGAACCCGAAGGCGGCGGAGGAGAAATTCAAGGAGCTGTCGGAGGCGTACGAAGTGCTCGCCGATCCCGAGAAGCGGCGTCGCTACGACGTCGGAGGGTTCTCGAGCGTGGAGACCGACTTCGGTCCCGGTGGCTTCACGTGGAGCAACTTCACGCACGTCGGCGATCTCGAGGACCTCTTCGCCTCCAACCCGATCTTCCAGCAGTTCTTCGGCAGCATGGGCATTGGGGGGTTCGCGGGCCGAGCCGCGGCCGGCCCTCGAAAGGGAAGCGACCTCGAGGTGACGGTCCGGCTCCCGGTGAGCGCCGCCGTCACCGGCGCCAGCCCGACCATCGAGGTTCCCCTCGTCGAAGCGTGCTCCGCCTGCGGCGGCAACGGGGCGAAGGACGGGACGAGCCTCCAGACGTGCGCCACCTGCGGAGGGTCGGGCCAGCTTCGACGGTCGCAATCGCGCGGATTCACGCAGATGATCACGATCGGCGTCTGCCCGCAGTGCGACGGGGCCGGGCAGCGAATCCTGGAGCGATGTCCGAAGTGCCGGGGGTCGGGAACGCAGCGCGTGGTCCGCAAGATTCAGGTCCGCGTTCCCCCCGGGATCGAGGACGGCGCCGTCCTCCGGCTATCGGGCCAGGGGTCCGCGGGTCCCCCGGGCGGCCGGCCGGGGGACTTGTACGTCCAGGTTCGGCTGACGTCGTCCGATCGGCTCCGGCGGGACGGGAAAGACGCGTACACCGAAGTGACGGTGCCGCTAGCGACCGCTCTCCTGGGCGGGGAGGTGACGGTCCCGACCGTCACCGGCACCGCGATCGTCAAGGTCCCGGCCGGCACGCAGCCCGGCCAAACCCTGAAGCTGCGAGGTGAGGGGTTCCCTGAACTAGACGGCAGCCGACGGGGCGATTTGTATGCGGTCGTGCGGGTCGAGATCCCGACGGAGCTGTCGAGCCGACAACGGGAGTTGATCGCGGAGGCGCTCGGCGGTGACAAAGCGAAGCCCCGGACGTCCCGGCGGGTGCCGCTGTTCGGTCACCGTCCCTAGATCCGTGGCCGGCGAGGAGCAGGAGGGGGGCGACGCCCAGTACTTCGCCCCCCGGCCGTCCGTTCGCTCCGAGCGTCGGGAGCGCCGGTTCCTCTATCGCGGGGAGTTGCTGTCGTTTGTCGTCGACCGAGGAGTATTCGCGTCCCGGGACCTCGATCCCGGAACTGCCCTCCTGATCGAGCACCTCGGGGTCCGCCCGGCCGACCGCGTGCTGGACGTCGGCTGCGGCTGGGGAGCGGTCGGGATCGCCGCCGCGAAGGTCGATCCCGCCGTGCGGGTGGTGTTGACCGACGTCAACCATCGGGCGCTGCGGCTTGCCCGAGAGAACATCGCCCGCAACGGGATCCACAACGCCGAGACCCGGCTCGGGTCGCTCTTCGATCCCGTCGGATCCGAGCGGTTCGACCTCATCGCGACGAACCCCCCCTACCGGGCGGGTCGGCCGCTCGTCTTGGATCTGCTGCGAGAAGCCCCGGCCCACCTCACGCCGGACGGTCGGTTCCTCATGGTCGGCAAGGGCTCCCAAGGGGTCCGGTTCTACCAGCAGTGGCTGACGGAGCACTGGCCCGGCCCCGTCACGGTCGTCGCGCGGCGGTCGGGCTATCGAGTGCTCGTCGCCCAGGTCGGTCGAACTCCACCGGTGAACCGGTCGGTTCGGTCCCCTCCGGAACGCTCCTCCGACCGTCGGGAAGCCGCCCACCCCGTAGCGAAGCCGCGGGCGCCCAGAGAGTAACGGGTTCCGTCTCCGAACCCCCGTCGGGCCTTCGCCGACCCGGTCCCGATGGAGCGGCTCACCACCGGCGCCGACCCCGAAGCGCTTAAAAACAGGGCTCCTCTCGGCCGCCGCGCTCGGCTTCGCGCGCCTGGCGGGAGCTCGCCGCACCGCTCGGGTGGCGATACCGCTCGCTCTCCAAGACGAATGACGTCACCATCTCCCGACGACGAAGGCGCCGCGCCCGCTCCCGCGAGCGAATCACCGACGGAACGGCCGGCGCGGAAGGAGAAGGCCGGCAAGAGCAAGGACGCGGGGAAGGAATCGGGTAAGGAGACGAAGGGAAAGGCGAAGGCGCCGGCCGCGCCCGGGGCCGCCAAAGGGGGAAAGCCGATTCCCGACAACCCGAACTTCCGCTACATCGTTCGATTCGTCAACACCGACTTGGACGGTCGCCGTTCCACGGCCTTGGCGCTGACGGGCGTGAGCGGTGTCGGCCTTCGCGTCGCCGAGACGGCCTGCCGGCTCGCGGGTGTGAATCCCACCGAGATGATCGGAAACCTTCCGGAGCCGACCGTCGAACGCCTCGAGGGAACACTCCAGGGCCTTTCGGGCAAGGTGCCCGGCTGGTTCGTCAACCATCCGTTCGAGCTGACCGATGGGGCGTCGTCGCACTACATCGGCGCGGACCTAGAAACCCGTCGCCGAGATGACATCAACCTGCTCAAGATGATCCGCGCGTACCGAGGGGTTCGCCACGAGCGCGGCCAGAAGGTCCGGGGCCAGCGCACGCGCTCCAACGGGCGGACCGGTATGGCCGCCGGCGTGCTGAAGAAGGCCGCCAAGGAGGCCGCGCAGGCCAAGTCGAAGGAAGAATCCGCTCCGGCGGCTTCGACCGCCGCACCGGCGGCCAAGAAGGGGGCCGCGAAGTAGCATGGGCGACCCGCGATTCTCCCGCCGGATGTACGAGACGCCGAAGCATCCGTGGGAAGCGACCCGGATGGACGAAGAGCGCAAGATGCTCGAACGCTACGGGCTGAAGAACAAGCGCGAGCTGTGGAAGGCGCAGTCCGTGCTGCGGGGGTTCCGCCGCCAAGCGCGAGACCTCCAGGCCCGATTGCGGGCGAACGAGCCGCAGGCTCAGCGGGAAACCGATCAATTGTTGGGCCGCCTGAAGCGGCTCGGGCTGCTCACGACCCCCGAGCCGACCTTGGACGACGTCCTCGCGCTCTCGACCGAGGATCTGCTGCGCCGACGGTTCGATGCCATTGTCGCGCGTCGGGGGCTGAGCCCGACCGTGCGCGCCGCGCGCAAGTGGATCGTGCACGGGCACTTCTCGCTGGGCGGTCACCGCGTCACCCGGCCCGGACTCCTCGTCCCCTCCGCCCAAGAGGGGGAGATCGAATACTCCCCGACGAGTCCGTACGCGGACGCCGACCATCCCGCGCGGGTCGAACTTAAGCAACGGACGGACGTCGGGGCGGCGACCTCCCCCGGGACCGACGCTCCTTCGGCGGGCTAGGAAACGATGACGAAGATCGGGATCGCGCACATCTACGCGAGCTACAACAACATCCACATCACGGTCACCGACCTCACCGGCGCCGAGACGCTCGCGAAGGCGACCGGAGGGATGGTCGTGAAGGCGGCCCGGGACGAATCGAGCCCGTACGCGGCGATGAAGGCGGCCGATCAGGTCGCGCTCGTGCTGAAGGAGAAAGGGTACGATACGCTCCACGTTCGGGTCCGGGCGCCGGGCGGGAACCGCTCCCGCTCGCCGGGGCCGGGCGCGCAAGCGGCGATCCGGGCGCTCGCCCGCGCCGGTGTCAAGATCCAACGGATCGAGGACGTGACCCCCTTGCCCCACGACGGAACGAAGCCGAAGGGAGGACGCCGTGGCCGACGAGTCTAGGGGACCGACGGTCGAGCTCCTCGAGCTCGGCGCCCGCCGGGCGAAGCTCGAGATCGTCGGCCTGACGACGAGCCAGGTGAACGCGGTGCGCCGGACCTTGATCGCGGATCTCCCCAAGCTCGCCATCGAGGACGTCGAGTTTCACCTCGGTCCGATCCGGGACGAGGCGACGGGGAAGGACTACGACTCGTCGACGAGCATGTTCGACGAAGCGGTCGCCCTTCGGCTGGGGTTGTTGCCCCTGCCGATGGACACCGGGACGTTCCGTCGCCGGGACGAGTGCTCCTGCGGGGGGACGGGCTGCCCCCACTGCCAGGTCATCTACTCGATCGATCGAAAGGGCCCGTGCACGGTCTACGCGAAGGATGTGGTGCCGCTCGGCGATGCGAGCCTCGCGCCGCTCGAGCCCGAGATCCCGATCGTCCGGCTCGGCGCCCGGCAGGCGCTGCTCGCCTACGCGACGGCCGTCGTCGGCACCGCGCGCGAACACTCGAAGTGGCAGGTGGCGCATGCCGTCGGGTTCTCGCCCCGGGCCCGCGTCAAGTTCCAGAAGAAACCGGGATGCTCCGACGCCTGCCTCAAGCGCGTGGCGGACGCGGCCCCCGGCTCGCTGTTGCAGTTCGCGAACGGCAAGCTCACCGTGACGAACGAAGACGACGGCGCCCTCCTCCTCCCGTGCGCGGCCCTGTGCGAGCACGGCTCGCTCAAGGTCGAACTCGACGAGCGGGACTTCTTCTTGCGCTTCGAGACCGACGGGTCGCTTTCCCCCCGGGAGGCGTTCCGGTACGCGCTCAAGGACCTTCGGCGCCGCTGGGAAGAGCTGCGCGAAGCGGTTCAGGCGATCCCCTAGCGGTCGTCCCGGATCCCGCTCGGGCGCCAATCGTACCGCAGGATCGCCCCGATCCCCCCGAGCGCCTCGAGCCGTCGGCCCGCCGCCGACTCCCCGCGCACGATGAACAGGCGACCGCGGGTCGAGCGCAGCGTTTCCACCAGCGGTGCGATCGACGTGTCGGAGATTTGCCGGTCCGACAGGAGCAGCGTCTCGACCGCGCCGGCCTCGACCGCTTCGCGGACCTCGGCCGGTCCGACCGCCGACCTCAGCCCTGTTCCGAGACCGCGCATCAGTCGCTCGACCAGCGCCGCCTCCTCGGCGGCGACGGATCCGCTCAGCGCCTCCGCCGCGACACCGCTCCGCAAGAGTTCGTCGATCCCGACCCGACCGGACTCGCTCGTCGCCTTGACGGTGAGCTTTCGGGCGAGATCGGGCGCCGTCGCGCGCAACCGCTCCGCGAGCTGCTCCTTGAGAAACCCCGGGCCCGCGATCACGATCGCCGTGGCCGCCGGCCCTTCGCGGACGACGAGCTCGGCCAGCTCGGCGAGATAACTCGCCCGGTCCTTTTCGGCTTGGGACCCCTCCAAGCGCTTGCCGGCGAGCGTCCGTCGAACGTCCGCGACCGGCTCGACCGTGCGGCTGCGCAGCCGCACGAGCGTCGAATCGCCCCAGTCCACGCAGGCGATCAGCACCACCGGGTCGCCCTGATGACGGACCCCCTCGTCGAGCAGGGCGCGCTCGATCGGACCCCATTCGGTCTTGGCGACCGTCACCTCGTCGCCCTCGGTCACGTCCAACGTGTGATGGCGACCGAGGTCGAACGGACCCTCGACGATCGGGCCGGTGATGCGGACGTGGCGGGAGAACTCGTGGAACTCGACCTGCTCGGCCCGCACGACCAAGTAGACCCGACGGCGAACCCGCTCGGCGCCCGAGACGTCTTCGGGAGCTTCGGGGTCCCGGCGCGTGGTCGACGCCCCTACGCGATCGCCCACCGCCACGAGGCGCGCCAGCCGCCAGAGATCGCTCGGGGTCTCGAGGCGGAGCCGTTGGCTTCCCGTCGATGGGTCCCGATGGACAAGTCGCACCGAACGCCCTCGGCCGCCCAGCGGCCGATGATACAAGCCCCTTTCTCCGCCAGTGGCTCGTCCGAAAGGGCCCGGATCGCGGCACCGCGACCGACCCGGGGGTCGCGGCCGCTCGCGGCCGGCCGACCAGCAAACAAAGGTTTATCCGCTGGTTCGCCCGTAAACTGTCCGACAAATTAAGGGGAATTGTCCGACACCATGAACGAGACGAGCGAGCGGGTGACCGTCCGGATCCCGGAGGATCTCTTGGAGAAGCTCAAGCGGATCCAGGAGGCGAAAGGGATCGCCACGATCTCCGACGCGATCCGCGAAGGGCTGGAGCGGTACGTCGAGATGAACCTCCCGCCGCCGAACATCCGCAAGGTGGTTGTCGAGTTGTCCCGTCAGGACAACCGGCGGCTGGAGGCGTTCGTCCGCGGCGGCCACAGCGTCAGCGTCGACGACGCCGTCCGTTCGGCCGTTCGCGCCTACCTCGAGCGCCGATTCCGTTCGGAGGGTCGGGATCTGCCCGCGCCCCCCCCGACCGAGGAGGCCCCGGCGGCGGGCCGCTCGACGGCGCGCTAGATCGCCCCGCCGGCAACGCCGATGAACGACGATTGGTCCGGTCTCGGAAAGCCGCCGTCGTTCGCGGTCGTCGGCCTCGGGGGCGCCGGGAGCGAGACGGTCGCCGACCTCATCGAGCTCGGCCTCGGACGCGTGCGGCCGTTCTGCATCAACACCGACGCGCGCCACCTCGTCGCGCTGCGCGTCGACGAACGGATCCTGATCGGCCACCGGCAACTGCGGGGCCGGGGTTCGGGCGGGGACCGGGCGCGGGTCTTGCAGGCGGCGGAGGAGAGCCGGGAGGAACTGTTGCGGCGCCTCGCGGAGGCTGAGGTCGCCGTGCTCGTGGCCGGGCTGGGCGGCGGCACCGGTAGCGCACTATTGCCGTGGCTCGTCCGGGCCCTGCGGAGCCGGGAAGTGTTGACCGTTCCCGTCGTCTTTCTTCCGTTCCACATCGAGCTCGACACCAACCCCGTCCGACAGGAGAACGTCGCCCGGGCGCTCGAAGAGCTCGAAGCGCTCGGCGGGCTGCTCGTCGTCCTCGCGAACGAGAAGCTCCGACGCTTTAGGGGGGTGCCGATCCACCGCGTCTTCCGGGTCCGGTCGTCGTACGTGCACTCCCTCGTGATGAGCCTTCACGACATGATCGAGAGCCCGTCCGACCTCAACGTCGATCTCGCGAGCCTGAAGGGTCATCTCGCCGACGCGGGCCTGTCGACCGTCTTGTTCGGCGAGTGCCACGTCGCCGAGCCGGACCGCCTGGTCGCTCAGGCGTGGACCGAGACGCTCCTCGACTTCGACCTGACGAACGACGCCTCCGCGCTCGTTCACCTGGACGCCGGCGAGAACCTGACCCTCGATGCCGTCGACACCGTCTTGCGGACGCTCTCGCAAAAGTTGCGATCGCCGAAGCGCCTCGTCTTCGGAACCCGCATCCGACCGGAGCGTCGCGAGGTCGTCCGCCTCACCGCCGTGCTCGGGGGGGTGAAACCCCGACGGTCGGCCCGCGAGTTCGCCCCGGCCGGCGAGCCGTTCCCGCTGTCGGTCCGTCCGGTCGGGGTGGGACGCTCCTCTTCGCCCCGCTAGCCTCGGTCAAGGAACCCCGAGTCGATCGAGGTAGTTGTTCACTACGTCGATCACTTGGGAAGAGCGAAGGGAACGCGGGCCCACCGAGCGCCGGTCGACGCCCGACGCGGTGAGGATCTGAGACTCCTCGGAGGTCGGATCGAACGGGTCGGAAAGGATGAACGACGCCTCCGCGGCAGTCGGCCGCCACTCCTCGAGCGGGGGCGCTCCCTCGGTCAGCCAGATCGGCGGGGGGGACTGCTCGACGCGCTGGCGGAGCTCGTCGAGGGGACGGGTGGGAGAGACGCGCACCCCGGGCGACGCTTCGATCGGCCGGTCGAGCGTCGCCGAGCGAACGAGGGCGTTCTTCACGAGAGCAGCCGTCGACCGCTCGTCCGGGTTCAGGTAGCGGAGACGGTCTCCGAAGAACTCGATCTTTCGGGCCGCGGGGACCGGGGCGCCCGTGAAGAGCAGGACCAGCTCGGTCGTCCGTCGCAGGTCGTTCGAGACGGTGAACGCCGTCGACACGGCCCGAGCGACCTCGTCCATCCGGCCCGCGCCTCCGGCCAGATCATTCAACGTGAACGTCCCGTGGACGGGCACGCGATGGACGAGCAAGAGCCAACGGCGCATCGACGATCGCGCCCGACGACGCGCGGGGCCGGGGACGCTCGGCGGTGACGGGCGGCTCAGTGCCCGCGCGATCGGGGCTTCTTGGTGGTCGGGGCCGGCGACTCGACCACGTCGGCCGGCGCCTCCGGGTCGTCCGGCCGTCGCCGTTCGAGCCAGATCTCGTCGCCCAGCTCGTGGTAGACGGCGTGCGTCGGGAGTCCGGTTTCGTGGGTGCCGTGCGGAAGGGCGTAGCTCGTCCGGGCGACGCGGGAGTAGACGACCTCTTGCTCCCCCGAGGAGGCCATGGCCCGGCGCTCGGCTTCGGCGAGCTCCAAGATCCGGTCCTTGCGGAACATCCAGTAGTGGATCCGCCACTCGCGCCCGTCGTAGAGGGTCGTCTCGTCCCGTTCGGTTTCGAGGATGCCGGTATCCTCGAGCATGTAGAAGGTATCCCGGTCGTCCGGCTCGAGAACGTTGTCGATGATCCGCTCGTTGAACCCGAAGAAATTCAGGACGTGGGCCGCGATCGTTCGCGCGTCTTCCGGTCGCATCCCTTCATGGCCGACCGACCGACGAATCGCCCGCGAAAGGGTGTCGAAGTCGACCGGTCCCCCCGGGCCGTCGGCGCCGGACCGTTCGGGTCGATTCGGACCGACCGTCGAGTCGGGGTCCCCCGGCTCCGAAGCGGCGGCGTCCGAGTTCGGGTCGTTCGGTCCGCGGGAGCTGCCGGAAGGAACCGACGGGGTCATGAGAGAATTTACCTTGGGCCGTGTATAAAAACCGTTCGCCGTTCCGCCGCTACGGCCGCGCCGCTCGCCTAGCGGCCCGCCAAGCGGCCCCGGGCGGGAACGGCGGCGAGGCGGTCGGAGCGTCCCACCTTGCGCAGCGCCTGAATGGCCGGTCCCCACTCGTCCGTCTCGATCCGCCGTTCCCTCTCGGCGAGCCCCTCCCAGAACGGCAGGTCCCCGAAGAGCGACTTCGCGAGGTAGACGTGCGCGAGTCCGGGCCGTTCCTTCGCCGTCCCCGCCCGACGGGAGCCGGATCCCGCCGCCCGGAAGTCGTAGTACTCGTCTTCCGGCACGAACCAGACGATCGTGTCGTCGGTTCCGCGAGCCGGGTGCGCCCCCCGGGGGATGACGGTGAGGCCGAGGTACTTGTAGACCGCGACCGGCAGGCTGAACATGAACCGGTCGCCGGGCTGCGCCGAGGCGATCCACCGACCGTTCAGGCTCTCGATCGCGAGAGCTTCTCGGGCGGGATAGGTGGCGACGACCCGAAGGACGCCCGGCCCTCGCGCCAGGAACGAGACGCTGCGGCTCTCGGGGCCGTTCGCGGCGTCGCTCGGGTGGTATCCAAGCATCTCCGCGACCTCCACCGGCAGCTGGGTGACGAGCCAGGACGGGTGGGACGCCCGAACGATGACGTAGCGCATCAGAACGGGTACGACGCCGGGGGGCGTATTTTATGGTTGGGTCAGCCCGGCGTCATCGTTCACCCCGAGGCCGTAAGACCCGGAGCAGTCGAACGACGTCGTCGAAGTCGTCGGTGAAGACCCCGGCGTCGGCCTCTTCGAGCACCTCGCGATCCTTCGGGTTCAGCGCGACGCCCGCGCCGAGTCGGCGAAAGACCGGCCCGTCGGCACGCCCGTCCCCAATATGGACCGCGGAACGGGGGGGAAGCTTCCACCGGGCCAAGAGCGCCGCCGCCCCGGCGAGCTTGCTCGGCCGCGACACGATCGCGGGCCCGATCCGGCCCCGCTCGACCTCGACGTGGGCGGCGCTCTCCCGGGCGTAGCCGTCGAAGCCGAAGCGGCGCACGTACCAGTCCAACACGAACGGCGGGTTGTGGGAGAGGAGCGCGACCCGCGCGCCCCGCCGCTGGAGGGCCCGAACGCCGCGACGCAGGTGCCGAAGGCGAGGGGTCGATGCGAGGATCGCCTCCACCTCCCGGACCCGGTGGCCCCGCGCGATCGTCATCAGCCCGGCGAGGTAGCTCGCGAGCCCGATCGTCCGCTTCTCGAAGCGGCGATGGAGGCGGTCGAACTCGTCGGTTCGCCCGAACCGATCCGCGATCGCCTTCCAGCCATGCTCCCGCGTGATCGTCCCGTCGATGTCGACCGTCACCAATCGCCAGAACGGGCTACGCGGACGGCCGGCGGGCACGTTCACCGTCGGGCGGTCGTCCCGAGCAGCATCCCGCCGAGCCAGAGGGCGAGCAGCGCGCCCGCCGCGATCGGCAGAGTGCGCGCGAGCGCGGCGGGAGGGGACGGCAGCAGATACGCCGCGAGGAACAGCCCGGCGAAGGTCAGGAGGAGGCCGAGACCGAGCCGGAGCCGCCGGCGGTCGGGCCGACCTCCATTCGGCGCCGACCGATCCTCGAAGGAGGACACGCTCGAGCGAGGCGGCCGAGCGGATAACCGTGCTGTGTGGACCGACGGCCGCCGGGGGTGAAATACCCGTCTCGTCTAGTGCCGGGGATGCCCGACGGCCCCCCTTCCCGCCTTCATCGTTCGAGCCCGCCGCGTCGCCCGTTCGGCACCGACGCGGAGGAGCGGGCCGAACGACGGAACCGCGCGCTCGAGGAACCGCTGATGGTCGTTCCCCTCGCCGCCGGTCCGGTCCGGATCTACGACGTCCGCAATCCCCTCCACGACACGCGATACCGAGTGATCGTGGCGGGGGACGACTTCGCCGTCTGCGGTTGCCCGGATTTCGACCGCCGGGCCCTCGGTACGTGCAAGCACATCGAGGCCGCTCGACGGTTGGCCCGGCTTCGCCCGACGGCTCCCGTCACCCGCCCGGAGCGGATCGACCCGCCGAGCGATGCCGCGGCACTCTGGGAGCGGGCCGAGGCGATGGCCGAACGTCCGTGGGCCGCCGCGCCGAACGGGCCTGGGCTCCTCCGCGCGCTACGGGAGCGGGCGTCGTTCCTGACGACGCCCTAGCGGGCCGAGAGCGGGTGGGGCGATCCGAGCCCGACGACCTACGTCGACATCCCGGGAGCGCCCTTGAGCGCCCGGATCTTGTAGTACTCGGGGTCGACGATCACTTCGCCGTTGACGCCCATCGTCTCGATCGTCTTGAGCGGGGTGCCCGCCGAGCTCTTCGCCTTCTGCCAGTCGGGAATCGGGATCGAGAACTTCTTCTCGACCTCCGTCCGGTAGATCGGGCCCGAGTTGTACGAGCAGAACGGGATGATCCGCCCGTCGGGTACCGCGTAGTGGATGTCGCAGCGCATCAGGCGCTGGATATCGTAGTCGTAGGCGTCCTGGAAGTGCATGTTCCCGATGTAGAGGGTCTGCCAGGCGAACTTCCCGACCGCCTCCTTGTTCCCTTCCGTGAAGATCGAAGCGATGACCTTCACGCAGTTCTTCTCGTTCAGGCCCTCCGGGGCGCGCTCGAAATCGAAGAACCGGGCGACGTCGTGGAGCAGTCGCGCCCCCGCGACGGCGGTCCGCACGCGCGCGAACCGGGCATCCCGGTACTTCTCGATCATCGACTCGACGTTCTCGAAGAAGCCGTCGACATCCATGAACCGGGGGAGCGGCGTGATCTTCTGCCGGTCCTTCGAGATGAACGCGAACGTCGCGCAACCGCAGCCGGGGTGCGTCGTCAGCGTCATCTTCTCCTCGCCGTGGATGATCGAGACGAGCTCGCTGATCGGGGCGACGGACGGCACGGGGAAGAAGTCCGACTTTTCGAACGGCCCCTCCGTGCAGAGGATCCGGACGAGGTCCGACTGCGTGAACCGCATCTGGAACCGGTCCTTGTCCGGAATCCGCGCCGTGAGCGCGACCGGCTGGAAGTTGACCCCGCGGACGACGTCGAGATTGTCGATGGCGAACTTCACCGTCGGCCAGATCTCCTTCTCGTTGAACCCTCCGACCAGCGTCGGGACGAGCACCACGCTGAGCGGCTTGTCCGGCTTTCCTTGAGCGAGCTCGGCCGGGGAGGTGTGGGTCTCGCGAGCGGCCTGGATCGCCTTCTGCTTGACCTTGAGGAGCGGGACGCCCCGGACCTTCCGGTAGATTTCGTCGTCCAGCCCGTCGAACTGGAGGTAGAGCGTGTGGAGGCCGGCCTCCCGGCACGCCTGGGCGAAGCCGGGTTCGTTCGCGATCCGAATGCCGTTCGTCGCGACCTGGATCTGCTTGAACCCCAAGTCGCGCGCCATGCTGACGGCGTCCAAGAACAGGGGGCTCAACGTCGGCTCGCCACCGGAGAACTGCACGGCGACCGCGCCAACCGGCTTCTGCTCCCGCAAGGTCTTCAGCATGAAGTGGATCTGCTCGCGGGTCGGCTCGTAGACGTAGCCGGCGGCGTTCGCGTTGGCAAAGCAGACCGGGCACTTCAGATTGCAGCGGTTCGTGAGGTCGATCAGCGCGAGCCCCGTGTGGGACTTGTGGTGGCTGCACATCCCGCACGTCGTCGGGCACCCTCGGAACTTGTCGTAGTACGGGTTCTCGTATCCGACTCCATCGTGGGCGTACACCTCCATTCGGAGGTACAGATCGACGTCGTTCGAGATGATATCCCAGAAGTACCCGTGCGTGCGGCAGGTCTTCTCCATGATGACCCGGCCCTCCTTCTCCCGCACGACGGCCGGGATCACCTTGATGCATTCAGGGCAGACAGACGCCGTCTTCCGGGGCAGGCCCCGCGGGGCCTGGAACTCCTGCATTACTCGCGCCGGCATGCTCCTTTCCTCTTTCCTGGTCGTTCGCCCGAGGGCGCTGGACCTTGGAGTAGGCACCCCTCTATGGCTACATAACCCATCTGTCGTTCCTGCCGCTACAATCCCGACTATCCGTGACGTGGAGTCGCATGGTCGGATTCGCTACAACCGCCTTCCTTTGGCCGTTCCGACCGAGGCGGGAGCCCCCGCCGGTCGGCCCGACAGTTTATGGCCCGCCATCGCTCACCCGTCGGACGAACGGCCATGAAGCGACGGCGATCTCCCCCGCAGGGCGCGCGAAGGCCACGGGGTCGAACGGCCCGTCGGGGAGCGTCCACTACCCCCCGTTTCGTCGGTCGGGACCCTTCGCCTATTTTGGACCGGTATCCGCCCAAATCGTCGGATGCCTCCGTTCCCGCCTCTCCCCCTTCGCCCGCCGCTCCGGTCCCGGGTTCGTTCCCCGAGCGGCCGGGGCCCGCGGCCCCGCCCGGGAGCGCCCCCCCGAGCCCGACGGAGCCCCGGTCCCCCCTGATCCATCTCGAGCGGCCATTCGACATCGACGAGTTCAGCCAGCTCCTCGGGGAAACCGCGATCCGGGTAACGGTTCCGCGCGACGCCCTCCCCGAAGTGCTCCGGCGGATCTCCGACTTCATGGGCTTCGGAATCTACGTCTACGAATTCACGGTGCGACCGGCCCCCTCGGAACTGCTTCGGAATTACATCGTCGAGCTGAGACGGGTCGACTACTCAGCCGAGAAGGCGGCCTGGGTGCCGTTTGTCGAGCGGGGTACCTCGGATAGCCCGTTCGGCCCGGGCGCCTCGGGAACCCCCTGAGCCGGGGCGACTCCTCCGGAACCGCCGGAGCCGTGGCATACGGTTCGAGGCACCGTTAAGGCCCGGAACGCGTCCACCCCCCCGATGATCGGTTCGTCCCCCGAACGATGGGAAGCGGAGCTTCGGGCGCTCCGGGACGAGATCGGCGAGCTCCGAACAGAGCAGAAGGAGCTTGCCCGAGCCGTCGCGGAGCTGGTGACCACGTTCCGCTCGCTCGCCATGCACCTGGGTGTCGCAGTCGAGCCGTACCGCAAGAAGGGCGAGCCGAGCAGCGAGCGCGACTTGTCCGGGTTCGCCTGACCCCGCGCGGGTCGGTCGCCGCCTAGAGCGGCGAGTGGCGGTCCGGGGGCCGGCGCACGCGCCGCCGGGGATCGACCCAATACGCGACGAGCGCAGCGACCGCACCGGTCGCGACCCCGCCGGTGGTGGCGATCAGGGCGGGGGAGACGGCGAAGGTGGCGGCCGAACCGGTCGGTTCGAAGCGGATCGTGAGCCCGGCCGGTGCGCCGTCGAGCGTGACGTTCCCCTCCGACGGGGTGGCCACGTAGCCGGAGACCGAGCCGACCGCGAACGGATAGGTGCCGTTCGCTAGCTCGAAGAGGATCGCGGTGGCGTTCGACCGTTGGGATTCGTTCCCGACCGAAGCGGACCAATAGGTTCCCGTCGGCAGTCCCGTCTCCGTCACGGTCAGGGCGTACTCGCTCACCGGCGTCCAGATGTACGTCAGGCTGGCGGAGGCGGAGTTGCCGATCACGACCGCATCGGCTGTCGGATCAAAGATCGCCGGCACGGGCTCGAGGCCGACCGGAATCGTCGCGATCACGGCGAGCGGATCGGGCGTGAGGACGACGACCCGGCTCGTCAGGTACGCTGCCGCGTACGCGAGGCCGTTCACCGGGTCGTAGGCGAGACCGAGCGTCACCGGGTCCGTCATCGTCCTTCCCACGAAAGCGAAGGTCGTCGCGTTCAAGGCGTAGACCCACGCGTACGCCCCGCCGGACGACACGTTGACGATCTCGTTCGCGTCGGACAGCAGCAAGAGCCGGTCCCGCGCGTCGTACGCGGCCTGCCACGGGTAGAATCCCGTGAGGTTCACGGTCGCCGCGACGGGCCCCTCGAGGGGGTCGATGACGGTGAGGTTGCTGGAGAGCTCGTTCGTCACGATGACATCGCCGCTCGCCGGGTCGAGGAGGAGGTTGGTCGGGTAATGCCCGACGGTCCACCGAGCGATCGGCTGCCCCGAGCTCAGCGAAAATGCCTCGACTTCCCCGTACCGTCCGCTGTCCGACGCGACCAGGAGCAGGCCGAGCGGGGGGTCGACCGCCAACGCCGTCGGTTGCGCGGCGACCGCGATGGACCCCACGATGCGGAACGTCGAGGCGTTGATGATCGTCACGTTCGCGTTGTCGACCGTCGCGACGTATGCCCGGCCCGCGACGGGGTCGATCGCCACGGCCGACGGCCCGCCGTCGATCGGGATCGTCGCGAGGATGGTCGGCGGCGAGCCCGACAGCACGGTCACATTGTTGGAGTTCGCGACCCAGAGCCGCCCGGTCGCCGGGTCGACGGCCAGCGCGCCCGGACCGCCTCCGACTGCGACCTGGGCGATCGGCTGAAGGGTCGCGGCGGCGAACCCCCAGAGCTGGGCGGTGTCCTCGTCCGCCACCCAGACCGACGCGTCGGCCGGGTCGACCGCGACCGCGACCGGCGTCCCCCCGCTCGGGACCGACGCGTTCACCGTCAATCCTCGGAGGTCGAACCGGGCGATCGATTCGGAGCCGTACATCGCCAGATAGACGGTGGACGAGTTCGGCCCGGCGGCGGCCGCGCTGACCGGATGACCGGGGAGCGGTACAAACACCGCCCCGTGATAGTCGAGGGCGGAGAGCGCCTCGACTCCCCAACTGTTGGTCGGACCCTGCGCAGGAAAGACGAGCTCGCCCATCGCCTTCACGTAATCGCCGGTCCCGACAACGAATGCACCGGAACTGCCCGTTCCCGTGACGATCGTCTCGGAGAGGGTCGGCGCGACGGCCGGGTCGAAGACATCGAGGCCGTACGTGGCGGAGCCGTTCTCGGACGGCCCGTGGACGTAGACGCTGGCGACGACCGCGCCGGAGGCGGGGTCGAAGAGGATCGTTCCCGGCGCATACGCCACCGCGAGCGCGTAGACCACCGATCCCGTGACGGTGCTGATCGCGACGATCGCCGAGGCGCACGCGACCCACAGCTCGGCGGTGGACGGAACGAACGCGAGGCCTTCCACGACCTGGCAGGCCGACGGAAGGTCAAACGATGCGACGACCGTGTTCGTCGTCCAGTCGACGGCCGTCACGCCGAGCGGGCCGGGACCGAGGAGGTAGACCCGATCGCTCGCCGGGTCGAGAGCGAGGGAGGCTGGGGCGTTCGCCTCCGCCGGCGCGCTCCCGATCTCGAGCGTCGCGACCCGCGCGCCCGTGAGGGCGGAGACTTCGATCAGCACCGACGGGACATCCTCGACCCATAGATCATCGGTCGCAGCGACGTACGCCAACGCGATCGGGTACGCCCCCGGCGCGCCGAGCGAAACGTTGCCGGTCGTCCACGGTGCATTGGAGGTGCTCGGGGCAGTCGGCGACCCTACGGCCACCGTCAGCGGAGGCGCGGCCGGCGGTATCGGGGCGGCCGACCCGACGGTCGCGGACGCGGCGAAGTACCCGATCCCGAGCAAGGCAGCCACGAGCGTCCCGACCGTGACGAATCGGATCCAACGCTTCCCTCGGTGAACGGCCACGAGTTTGCTCCGGCTCGGAGAAGGGACGCACTGCCTATCCGTCTATGGGCTCGAGGCCGGCGGGGGGCTGACGGCCGAGGGGCCGCGATCCAGCGGTCCAACCGCCTTGCGCCCGTACCGCCATTCTCCATCGATCCCGTAGAGGCGGCGCAGCTGGGTCGCGACGCGCGCGCCGATCCCCACCAGGGTAGTCGGAGCGTCGGCGACCATGAGCGTCGCGCGGACGCCCGGGGCGAGTTCGACCAACACGACGCCGTATCCACCCTCGGCCGTTGCGATCGGGTCGAACTCCGTCGGCTGGCTCCCCGGCGCGATCCGCGTCGAGGCGACGACCCGACCCTCCCGCGGTAGCTCTACCGCCGCAAGGCCGTCGGTCGCTCCGCATCGACCACACGCTCCGCGCTGGGGAAACGTGGTCGAGGAGCAGCGAGAGCACCGGTCGGCGATCAATCGCCATCGGCTCAGGCGACCGTCCTGGTAGCGGGCTTTCGGAAGGTATGCTCCCTGGGAGACCGTGCGGGTCGCGGTCGCCTCGGCCACTCTCCACCGGTCGAAGTACGGCGCGGCGTCCGCCGCGAAGTGGGGGTGGTCCTCGGCAAGCCCTCCGAACTCGACCGCTTCTCGTTCGGCCGCCGACCGCCACCATCGCCCGGCCGCCCGGAAGATCCCTTCCCCTTCGTCCGAGCCCTCGATGGTCGATCGATCGAGCGATCTCCGCGGGCCGGCCGGCGTGGATCGGCCACCGGCGGCCGCGAGCGCCCCGGCTGGCGAACCATCGGCCCGTTCGCGCGGGGCGCTGACCGCTAGAAACGCGCTCATCCGCCCCTCGGCCGCGTCGGCCGTCGCGCCGAGCGCGGCCGATTCGACCGCCGGGAGACCCGCGCCGTGGTCGACGATCGTCACCGGCCCGCCGAGCGCCGCGGCGAGGTCGTCGTCGGCGACCTCGGCCCTTCGGCCGGCCCAGTGAATTGTTCCCGTGCGCACCCCGGCCCGTTCGAGCGCCCGAACCGCGAGGGTGAATTCGTCTTCGTCGAACGGAACGACGGCCCGCCCGCCGAGCGTCCATCGCGGTCGGGCGATCCCGAGACGCCAATGCGTGGCGTGCATGCGGCCGCGGTCACCCCCGCTCAAAGATCGTCACGGTGGCCGTCGCGCCAGCGCCTCCGACGTTGTGGGCGAGCGCGCGTTCGGCGCCCGGAATCTGCCGGGCCCCGGCGGCGCCGCGAAGCTGGACGAACACCTCGTAGACCTGGCTCACACCGGTCGCTCCGATCGGATGGCCTTTCGCCTTCAACCCGCCGTCAGGATTCACGGGAATGTCGCCCGACCGTTCGGTGCGGCCGGCGTTCGTCGCCGCGACCGCTTCGTTCGGTCCCACGAGTCCGACGTCCTCGAGCGCGAGGAGCTCGGCGATCGTGAAGCAGTCGTGCAGTTCAGCGAGCTGGACGGCCCGCGGTCCGAACGGCGCGGACCGGAACGCCTCGGCCGCGGCTCGCCGCGACGCCGCGAAGTGCGGGAATTCGTCACGCTCCTGTACCGCGAGCCGGTCGGTCGCGGCTCCGACACCGCTCACGTAGATCGGCGTATCCGTGTAGCGTCGGGCGTTCGACGCGCGGGTGACGAGAACGGCCGCGGCGCCATCCGTTACCGGGCAGCAATCGAACAGCCCGAGCGGGGCGGCCACCCGGGGCGCTCGGTCGACGTCCGAGGCCGATACGGCCTTCTGGAAGTGGGCGTTCGGGTTGAGGGCGCCGTTCGCGTGGTTCTTCACCGCGACCCGACGCATCGCTTCGCGGGCGTCGGGACGGTCGGCGATGTACCGGGACGCCAATAGCGCGTAGACGCCGGCGAAGGTGAGGCCGCTCAACCGCTCCCACTCGGTGTCGCCCGAGACGCCGAGCCAGTAGCGGCGTCGAGCTTGGTCGACATCGGTCATCTTCTCCACCCCGACGACCACGACGAGCTCCGCGCCCGATTGCACGGCCCGGATGGCGGCCCGGATCGCAAAGCCGCCCGACGCGCACGCGTTTTCGATGCGGGTGACGGGCAGTCCGGTCGCTCCGACCGCCTCGGCGACGACGGTCGAGGCGTTGCCGAGCTGCCAGCCCCCGAAACCGAGCGTCGCGAGGAACCCCTCATCGATCGTCCGGCCGTCGACCCCGCGATCGACGCTCGCGAGGGCGCGCCGGATCGCCTCTTGAGCGAGCGCCCGCGGCCCCTCGGGGCGGACGCCAAACCGAGTGTGCCCGGCCCCCACGATCGCGGCGCCCTCCATCGTCGATCCCCGTCCGAACCGTCTTATCGACCGACCCGCTCCGGGTCTTTAAGCCGAGGGGCCCGTGGAGCATCAGGGACCGGTGGTCGTGGGGGTGACCGGCGCGAGCGGCGCGGCCGTCGCGCTCGAGGTCCTCCGGGG